>JAJPHH010000125.1 GCA_021325385.1 Alphaproteobacteria bacterium | reverse complement strand
GATCGCAAGGCGCCGATTCCTCACGATGCCGAGATGTATAAGTGGCGACATCTCATCGAGAACTGCTTCCAACGTTTCAAGGAATTTCGCCGCATCGCCACCCGCTATGACAAAACCGACACGAGCTTTGCCGCGATGATTCATTTGCGCGCCGCCCTGATCGCTTTGAAATGAATGTCAACAGACCCTAGTCTAACGTACGTCACTTCGCCAGCCACCGCACCAGCCGCCGCGTCGCTTCCTCGATCTCCTCCGGCCGGCGCGCGAAGCAGATGCGCACGTATTCTTCGCCGCCCGGGCCGAAGGCCGTGCCGGGCGCGACGCCGAGACCGGCCTCGTCGACGAGCCGCAGCGCGAGACGGCGAGTGTCCGTCATCCCGTCGACGGCGCAATAGAGATAGAAGGTCGAGCGCGGATACGCGAAGCGCACGCGGCCGGTGGCGGCCAAGCCGTCGCAGAGAATGTCCCGGCACTCTTTGAGCCGCGCGATTTGCGCAGCGATGAACGCTTCGCCGTGGTCGAGCGCCGCCTCGGCCCCGCGCTGCGCGAAGACCGGCACGCCAGAGGTCGAATATTGCACGAGATTCTCGATCACTGGCCCAAGCGCCGGCGGCGCCTCGAGCCAGCCGACGCGCCAGCCGGTCATCGCCCAGTTTTTCGACAAGGTCTGGACGAACAAAATCCGGTCGTCCGGCGCCATCACGTCGTGGAAGGACGGCGCCCGGCCGCCGTCATAGACGATGCGTCCGTAAATTTCGTCGGCGATGATCCAGAGGCCGTGATTGCGGGCGAAGTCGCGCAAGGCGACGAGTTCGTCGATCGTCGCGGCGAAGCCGGTCGGGTTGGCGGGCGAGTTGAGGATGATCGCCCGCGTCGCCGGATTGATGAAGTTTGCGATGCGCTGGACGTCGAGCCGCCATTCGGCGCCGCCGATCATCGGGGCGAAGATGGTCTTGGCGCCGGCCAGCGCGATCGCCCCGTAAAAGTTCGGCCAGGCCGGCGACGGCACGATCACCTCGTCGCCGGGCCCGGCGACGAGCCGCGCCGCGATTTCGAGCGCATGCATGCCGCCCACGGTGACGAAGAATTGCTCCGGCGAGAAATCGCCGCCGCCCGGCGCGCGGCCATAGACGCGGGTCATGTAGCGGGCGATCGCGTCGCGCAGTTCAGGGATTCCGCGCTGATTGGTGTAGAACGTCTCGCCCGCCGCCAACGAGCGCTTCGCCGCCTCGGCGATAAAATCGGGGGTGACGAGGTCGCCCTCGCCGACCCAAAGCGGGATCAGGCCTTGCCGGTCGCGGCCATAATTGAAGATTTCGACAATGCCGCTCTCTTCGAGCGCCCGGGTTTGCGGGTTGATCAGCCCGAGCCAATCAGGTTCGGCCGCGTGTCGGGTCGGAGCTTCAATCCACGAATCAACCATGCGGGCCTCTGGCGTCGGGCGCTACCGTAGCGCCTCGGCGCATTGCGCCCAAATGCGTTGGTTCGGTGGCGGGAATGCGCCGCGCTCAATTCAACGCGCGGACCGTCGCTTCGTTGCGCGGCTCTTCAAGCAAAGGCGCGGCGCGCCGAGCCTCACTTCGCGACCAGAGCGTCCCTGATTTCGGTCAGCAGCGTCTCGGTCTTGGTGGGCGCCGGCGGCGTGGTGGGGGCGACGGCCTCCTGCCGGCGCAAGCTGTTGATGAGCTTGACGACGAAGAACAGGGCGACCGCGATGATCAGGAAATTGATCACGGCGGTGACGAAGCTGCCATAGGCGAAGACGGCGCCTTGCTTCCTGGCGTCGGCGAGGTTCGTGGCCGTGACCGCGCTCGAAAGGGGGAGGTAATAGTTCGAGAAATCCGCTTTCCCGAAAATGCCGATGACCGGCATGATGATGTCGTTGACGAGCGAATCGACGATTTTGCCGAAGGCGGCGCCGATGACCACCGCGACAGCGAGGTCGACGACGTTGCCCCGCATGGCGAAGGCGCGGAATTCCTTAAGCATGAGTTTCCCCCTCTCGCTTTTTCGAGTCGGCGCGCGAGCCCGACCGCAGCGAGCTTAGCCCAGCCGATTCGCCTGTCAAAAGCGGCGCGCTCGGATCACGCTCAGATCGCCCAGAGAACGCTGGCGAGGACCAGGCCGGCGATCCAGAAGGTCTCGCATAGCATGAGGCCGATCGGCCGCCAGCCGACCGCGAAAAGGTCCTTGAACGAGGTCTTCATGCCGAGCGCGGCGATCGCCGCGACAAGGCACCAGCGCGACACGTCGTTGACGAGATCGACAGCGAGCTTGGGCGTCAGGCCGAAACTGTTGACGACGACGAGCAGCGCAAAGCCGATCAGAAAGCCCGGCAGAGCCGGCGCCGCGCCGCGCGCCGCTCCCGCCCGCGTCAGCGCAAACGAGATGGCCAGCACCGCCGGCAGCAGCATGGCGACGCGCAACAGCTTGACATAGGTCGCGATGTCGCCGGTCTCCTGCGAGACCGTATAGCCGGCGCCGACCACTTGCGCGACGTCATGGATCGTGCCGCCGAGGAAGATGCCGGCATGGACGTGATCGAGCCCAATCGCCACGACGAAGATCGGATAGAGGATCATCGCCACCGTCGACAAGGCGGTGACCGCGACGACCGTCAAGATCGCATCGCGCTCGCTGTCCTGATGGCGCGGCAGAACCGAGGCGATGGCGAGCGCAGCCGAGGCGCCGCAAATCGCCACCGAACCGCCGGACAGGGCGCCGAACGTGGCGCCCAAGCCAAGCCGGCGCGCCAAGGCGACGCCGATCAGGATCGTCGTCGCCACGCCGACGACCACTGTCGCGACCGGCCAGACGCCGAGCGAGGCGATCTCAGCGAACGTGATGCGCGCGCCGAGCAGCGCCACGCCGAGCCGCAGCACCGTTCGGGACGAAAATTCAATCCCGGCGACGCAGCGGCCTTCTTCATGCAGGAAATGAAAGGCCATGCCGAAGAGGAGCGCGAACAGCATGACCGGCGCATTGTAATGCTGCGCGAGCCAGGTCGAGGCGAGCGCGATCGTCGCGGCGACGAGGAAGCCCGGATAGACCGCATGGATCAGCTTGCCGCGCGGCAGATAGAAGAGGAATCGCGGCGGCGGCGTCAATTCGCTCGCCGCGAGCCCTTCCATACTGTCGAAGGATTCGAACCGGCTGCGCGACCATTCGAGACTATCCTGCACCGCCCCTGCCTCTTTCTCTAATGTGGAGAATGTCATTCCCGCGCAAGCGGGAATCCAAGACAGCCTTTCCTGCAAGCGCCGGCGCTCCTGGATTCCCGCTTTCGCGCATAGGCGTTAAAAAGTTCTTGGACCATGGGTTGGTCCGTGATTCAAGGTGGGATGACTCACGAATCGCTTTTGAATGGCGACTGGGG
>JAJPHH010000069.1 GCA_021325385.1 Alphaproteobacteria bacterium | reverse complement strand
GTCGGCCCATTGTCCGGCCGCCCGGCCCAGACCGCGATGGTCGTACCTTTATCGAAGCCGATCGCCAGCGCGTCGCGAAAGCCGTAGGACGTGCCCGTCTTGTACGCAATGCGGCCCGATAGAGCGTTCGCCGGCGGCGGCGCGCCGCGCAAAATATCCTCCACGTAATAGGCCGCGACCGGATCGGCGACGCGCCGCGGCGCGCCGGTCTGCGGCGCGTCCAGCCGCTCGATCAGCGGCGGCGCCTCGCCGCCGCGCGCCAAGCCGGCATAGAGCCGGGCGATGTCGGTCAGGGTCACGCCGAGCCCGCCAAGGCCGATGGCGAGCCCGATCGGCGCGTCCTTCGGCAGCGCGATATCGGCGCCGGCGCTTCTCAAGCGCGCGAGGAACGCCGCCGGCCCGATATCGGCGAGCAATTCGATTGCGGGCAAATTGAGCGATTGCTGCAAGGCGTAACGCGCGGTGACCGTGCCTTGATAGCCGAAATCGAAATTTTCCGGGGCGTAAGCGCCGTAGCGCGCCGGCCGGTCGAACAGAATGGTTTCGGGATGCGCCAGGCCTTCTTCGAAGGCGAGCGCGTAGATGAAAGGCTTCAGGGCCGAGCCCGGCGAACGCGGGGCCCTGGTCATGTCGACCGCGCCTCCGCGCTCGACCGAGAAATAATCGGCGGCGCCGACGCGGGCGCGGATCTCGCCGGTTTTGTTGTCGATCGCGACGATCGCGACCGAGATTTTCGGCCCCAGCCGCTCGGCGCTTTCCCGCGCCAATATTTCGAGCTTCTGCTGCAGACGCGCGTCGATGGACAGCCGCAACACATGCGCCTTGGGATCGTCTGCGACCGCCTCTTCGGCGGCGTGCGCCGCGAGCATGGGGAAGGGCTTCTTCTCGCGCGGGATCGGCTCGCGCTTAGCCGCCTTGGCCTCCGCTTTGGCGACGACGCCGCGCTCGACGGCGCGGTCGATGACGCGATTGCGCGCTTCGCGCGCCGCCTCCGGCGAACGATCGGGCCGGCGCGCCTCCGGCGATTGCGGCAAGGCGACGAGCAGCGCCGCCTCGG
Organism: Alphaproteobacteria bacterium; assembly: GCA_021325385.1. Classification (GTDB taxonomy): domain Bacteria; phylum Pseudomonadota; class Alphaproteobacteria; order Rhizobiales; family Beijerinckiaceae; genus Roseiarcus. Next base: position 49,528 of record JAJPHH010000069.1, on the reverse strand, counting down.
CGATCGAGAGGCGCCGCGGCTCTTTGCCGAAATAAGCAAGCGAGGCGGCGCGCACGCCCTCGATATTGCCGCCGAACGGGGCGAGGGCGAGATAGCGGTCGAGGATTCCCTGCTTGGCGATCAGGCGCTCGATCTGCAGAGCTCGCGCGACCTGCCGGAGCTTGGCCGAGAGCGAGCGCTGCTCGCGCGGCTCGATCAGCCGCGCGACCTGCATGGTCAGGGTCGAGCCGCCCGAAACGATCCGCCCGCGCGTCGCCACCTGGAGGAAGGCGCGCGCCATCGCTCGCCAATCGACGCCGTCATGTTCGTAGAAGCGACGGTCTTCATAGGCGAGCAGCATCGCAAGATAGCGCGGGTCGACCTCGCCCGTCCGTACCGGCAGCCGCCAACGGCCGTCCGACATGGTGAAAGCGCGCAGCAATCTGCCGTCGCGGTCGACCACGACGGTCGAGCCGTCGCGTTGCGACGAAAGATCGATCGGGCCGAGGCCCTGAACATAGTTGATCCACGCGGCCGGCGCGGCCAGCCCGACGAGAAAGATCGTCAGGCCCAGCGCCGCGAACCAGCGCTGCTCGCGCCTCATTTGGCCACAACCTCGATCGTCGAGAACGCGGTCCGCCCGAATCGCTCCGGCCGGTACATGTCTTCTGCCGTGGCCGGCGGATAGACATATTTGCCCGGCGAGACGGCGCGCACGACATAGGCGAGATTGAAGAAGGCCGACTGATCGGAATTCCGGTCGAGCGCTGCGACGAAGCGGTCGTCGCGATATTCGGTATGGACCGGATCGGCGTCCTTTTTCAGCCACGAGAAAGCTTCGACGTCGCCGCCGTCGACGAGATTGGGATTGTCGATCTCCAATCCGGCCGGCAATCGGTCGACGACGAGCAGCTTGGCGTATTTCGCTTCCGCCTCGGTCACTTTCAGCACGATCACGAAGCGATCGTTCTGCGTGACTCTGCTCGCGTCGAACTTCGTCCCGTCGAGCTTATAGAACGTCCGCTCGACGTCGTAGCCTGACGAGGCGGCCGGTTCGGGGACGACCGGCACGCCCGACGTGGTGATGACCATCTGAGCCGGGCTTTGGCTCGAATTGACGATGGTCGAGGGCTTGGCGTCGAGCGCGAAGCCTTTCCACTTGCGGTAGACGGCGCCGGTCGTCGTCTGGCCGTCGACGGCGAACTCATGGGAGGGCGCGCGATCGGCGAGCGCCTCGGCGGCGAGCACAAGCCATGTATTCTCCTGCGTGCTTATATAGGTGCGCTCGGCGCGCGCCTGCTCGACGACTTGCGAGACCTTGACGATCGCGTCGTCGGCGACCTCGCCGCTCTTCATGTCGGCTTCGGCGAGCAGCGCGAGCGCGCCGGCGCCGTCGCGCAGCTTCGAGCCGTAATCGGGCCGCGAATACCCATCGTCACGCGCGTTGCGCAACGACTGCAGCGCTGCGGCGAACACCTTGCCGGCGCGGGTGCGATCGCCGAGCATCGCGAGCGCGGCGGCGATCTGCGCGCTAGCCAGCGGCGTCTTGAACACGTCGAGCTTGGTGTCGGCGAGATAACGCAGATCGCCGATCACCGGCCGCCCGTTGCGCGCCAGGACATAGAGCGCGTAGGCGAGCGGCTGCCCGGCGTCCGCGCCGGGATCGGCGGCGTTGGCGACCTCGTTGCGCAAATGCTCCAGCGCTTGATCGAAGCCTTGCTTCGGCACGTCGAAGCCGCGCTCGCGCGCCCGCGTCAGGAAATCGGTGACGAAGGCGTCGAGCCATAGGTCGTCGTCGCCGCCCGCCTGCCATAGGCCGAAAGCGCCGTTCGAATCCTGGCGCGCCATCTCCCGGTCGATCGTCTCTTTGATGCGCTTATCGACATTCGGGTCGAGGCCGAGATTCTCGATGCTCGCGAGGCGATTGTAGTAGAGCAGGGGCATCGCCCGGCTGACGATTTGCTCGGAGCAGCCATATGGATAGCGGTCGAGCGCTTGCAGCACGGCCGGCGCGTCGAGCGCGCCGAACGGCGAGATCGCGACGGAGACCGAGCCGGTGCCCGGCACGAAATCGGCGAGAAGATCGCTCGAAATCGTCTGACTGGCGCCGCCGGCGATCATGCGGATCGTGCGGCGGTACAGTTCCGGCGCGCCGGTTTCGACGCCGATCACGAAATGCTGCTTGGCTTCGAGCTTCGGCCCGACGAGATCGAGATCGACGCTCGCCGTTCCGACGCCGACCGCGGTCAGCGGCACGTTCAGCGCGGCGCGTTGGTGCGCATTGAGCTTGATCGTCTTGCTCAGCGCGTCGGCCGAGGCGGTCAGCGGCCCGTGAATATCGAGGTCGAGCCGATAATCGCCGGCTTCGCCTTCGACATTGTCGAGGTCGATATGGAGCTGCGAACGGTCGCCGAGCGCCAGGAACCGCGGCAGGGTCCCGGTCGCGACGACCGGATCGCGTACGATCACCGTCGCCTCCGCGCCGCCGACCTTGGTTTTCGACCAGGCCGCGACCATCACCCGGACCGAGCCGTTGAAAGACGGCATGTCGAACGAGACGTTCGCGACGCCGTCGGCGCCGACGCGGACGACGCCGGAGAACAACGCCACCGGCTCCTGCGTCGGCAGATTGCCTTCGAGCGCCGCGCCGCCGTCGCCGCCCGAGCGGATCGCGCCGGCCGCGCCCTCCATTCCGTCGATCAGGAGACCATAGAGATCGCGGATGTCGACCGGGAGCTTGCGCTGGCCGAAGAAGAAATCGGCGGCGTCAGGCGTCTTGTAATGGGTGAGGTTGAGAATGCCGAGATCGACTGCGGCCACTGTCACCTCGGCCTCTTCGCCCGGAGCGAGGCCGCCGATCTTGATCGGCAGGTCGAGCTTTTCGCGCGGCCGGGTTTTTTCCGGCGCGTCGATCGACACGTCGAGCTTGCGCGCCGCTCGATCGATCGAGAACCAGGCGAGCCCAAGAGCGCGGCCCGGCATGCGCTTGGCGGCGACGTCCAAGGGACGGTGGGTCATCGCTACGGCGTAAGCGCCGGGGCCCCAATCGGACTCCACCTTGAACGGCACGACATTGTCGCCCTCGTTAAGATCGATATCGATGGATCGATCGACCTTATCGCCGACGACCAGCACGGTCGCCTTGCCGGCGTAATGCGACGCGATGCGCAGCTTGGCTTCCTCGCCTGCCGCGTAACTCGCCTTGTCGAGCGTCACGACGACATTGTCGGGCGTATCCGCGCTGGCGGTTCCGCCCCAGCCGACATCGAAGCTGATGCTGGTCTGGTCGCCGTCGGGCGATTTGATGTCGAGGCGATGGCGTCCCCAGCTCACATTGGCGCTGATCTTGGCCGGCGCGTCCGCGGCAATGTCGACTGCGCCTTGCGCGATGCGGCGCGAGGATTTCACCGGCTCGTAGCTCCAATGGCCGTCGCTATTGTACCATTGGTAGTCGTTGTCGAGCTTGTAGAGCGACCATTCCACGCCCTTGCGCGCGACGCGGCTGCCGTCCGGCGCGACCGCGATCGCCTCGAACAGAGCCGGCTGGCCTTCGCCGAGGTCTTCGCCAAAATCCTTCTTGACGCCGATCAGCGTCGATTTGGCCCGGATCGTCAGCGTGACGACGCGCTCGACGGCGCGGCCGCCCGGCTCGGCGACGCGCAGCACGATCTTGGCTTCGAGCGGCTTGGCGGCGCTCGCATCCGGCAGATCGATCGAAACGTCGGCATGGCCTTTCTCGTCGGTCTGCACCTTGGCGTCGAGCTGATTGGTCACCGCCTCGAATTCATCGTCGGCGAGGCCGGCGGCGTAGCCGGGAAAGCCTGCGAGCGCGGCGCCGTCGACGGCCTGCACCGTGATCGAGCCGGTCACGTCGAGGCCGGCGGCCGGGGCGCCGTAGAGGAACTTCGCGTCGACGCCGATCTCGGCCGGCTCGCCTTGGGAGAGGATCGGTTGGGCGGGCTTCAACTGAACGTCGAGCCGCTCGGGCACGTAGTCCTCGAGCAGGAAGCTCGTTTCGCCGATGCTCGGCGTCTTCGGGTCGGCGTAGAGTTGGATGCGCCATGTGCCGGGCGGCGCGCCGGGCAGGAGCGGCAGCGCATAGGCGCGGCCGCCTTGGCCTTGATCGGCCAGAACCACGCGCTTGTACTCGACCCCGTCCGGACGTTGCGCGACCAGGGTCAGCGGCAGGCCGGAAACGGCGACGCCCTTCGCGTCGCGCAACAAGCTCGTGACGAACACCGTCTCGCCGGAACGATAAACGCCTCGCTCGGTAAAGACGAAGGCGTCGAGCGCTTTGGGCGCGTCGCGGCCGGAGACGCCGCGATCGGTGAGATCGAAGGCGTTCTGCAAAAGGTTCAAGAAGTTGTAATCGCCGTCGGCGGTCGAGGCGACAATCAGGCTTGGCGCCGAACCGCCGGTTCCGCGGGTGAGGCCGGGATCGAAATCGACCCGGCCGTCGGCGCCGGTCGTCTTGGTCGCGAGCACTTCGTTGTTGCGCGCGACGAGCTTGACCTCGACCCCGGCGATTGGAGCGGCGGTCGCCAGCGAGCGCACAATCGCATGGAGGCCATTCTCTCCGGAAAGGGTCGTCAGGCCGAGATCGGAGACGACCAGCCATTGCGTGGCGAGATTGCCGCCGGAATCGTCGTTCGTGTCGGTCGACTCTTTCGACCCCTTCCACGGCCGCGCGGTGATGACGTAGACGCCGGGCTCGAGCTTGCCGACGGCCTGAAAGACAGGAAACTCGGTGACGATCTCCTTGTTGAGTTCGGAGGCGACGTCCATCGAGCCGCTCCAAACTTTCTTGCCGTCGCTGTCGGCGATTTCCTGGCCGCGATAGGGCGGAATCTCCTTCAAGAAATCGTCGCGCTGGACCGCGGCGAGGAGGTTGCGGTCGCCGATCCGATAGACGTCGATCGCGACCTTGGCGGTGTTGACCGTGACCAGCGGCGCGCCCTGTTGGCCAGCGCGCGGCAGAACGTAGCTCTTGCCGGAGAAATGGACCTGCGGCGAGCGGTCGCGAACGTAGATTTCGTAATCCGCGTTTTTCAGCAGAGATTCGCCGACCGAAGAGGGAAGTCCCTGACGGATGACGATCGCATAGCGTTCGCCATGCTTGAGGCCCTCGACGCAGAGCTGTTGCTCTTCCGTGCTGATCGCCCCGGTCGTTGCGCCGGATACGGCGACGTATGGCGTAAAATCGGTCTTGCGCGCCAGCGGATCAGAGAATTGGAAGCAGACGCGGGGCGCGGCCGAGTCGTTGTCGACTTTGTAGTCGGTGATGCGGAAGCCATGCTTTTCGCGCATGTCTTCATAGATCGCCTGCGTGTCGGCGTCGTCGCGCCGGTCGAGGCTGGCGCGATAGGCCTCGAGCGCCGGGCGCCACATTTCGCGACGCGCCATCAGGTTGCCGAGCAGCGCGAGGGCTTCCGCCTGCAGTTTCGGGTCGGCGAGGCGCTGATAAGCGGCGTAGGCCGCAATCGCGCCTTCTTCGCGCAGAGACCAGCGATTGTTCGCCTGCCCGTCGTCGGCGGCGACCGCCATTTTCGCCAGAGCCAGCCAATTGGCGGCGTCCTTCGGGTTGGCGGTCACCGCCGCCGCGGCGAGCCGCGCCGCCAGCTTGTAATCCTCCTTGGCGACCGCCGCGCTCGTCTCGCGGCGCAATTGCTCGGCCGGCTTGCCTTGCCCGGCGCCTGCCGCCTCTTTACGCAAGGTCTCGACGAGACGCACGGCGTCGCTCGCGAGGTAATCGCTGGCGAAGGGTTTGATCTCGGCGGCCTGAGCCGCGACGCAGAAACTTCCGAAAACAATGATAAGAAGGGAGGAGAGCCAGAGGCGCATGAATCGGTCTCGAAAATGGGCCGCGAGGACAGCATAAACAATTACGGTCTGCTCGGGCAGACCGTAATCGTGCTCCGCAAGGCGCCTTTGATGATTATCAGTCGCCGGCGTCGCTGGTATGACGGCGCGCCTCGCGTTAACCAAGCCCGGAGGCTTCGGCCGCCGCAAGGAGGGGTCATGCCAATTCTGAGGGAGCGGGGAAAGCGGCTCGCGCTGCTCATGAGCGCGGCCGCGCTCATGCTCGCCGCGCAGCCTGCCCTCGCGGCGCAGAGCCAAGCGCCGACGCCGGCGGCGGCCGCGGCCGACCAGGTCTTTCAAGCGCAAAGGGCCGCCTACGAGGCTTTGCCGGAAGCCGACCGTCGCGCCGTCCAGGACGCGCTGATCTGGGCGAGCGATTACAACGGGGTCGTCGACGGCTCGTTCGGCAAACGTACGCGCGATTCGATCCTCGTTTACCAGGCGAATATCAAGGCGCCGACCACCGGCGTGCTCGATGCCGCCGCCGTCTCGGCCCTGGTCGCGACCGCCGATAAGGCCAAGGCCGCGGTCAAATTCCAGATCGTCGCCGACGACGGCAAATCGGGCGTTCACGTCGGCGCCCCGCTGAAGCTCCTCGACAAGCGCGCCGTCTTGCCGAACGGCTTGCGGCTGTCGAACGCGGAGGGGACGGCGACGCTCGACCTGGCGGGCGTCAGCGACGATCTCGCAACGCTCTACGCCCGGCTCACGGCCGACGCGCCGGGTCGCAAGCTCACGTACAAGCTTTCGAGGCCCGACTTCTTCGTTGTCTCGGGCGAAGAGGGCGGCCGCAAATTCTACGCGCGTTACGCGAAGGCGCCGGCTAACTGGCCCGACCCGTCCTTGGTGCGCAGCGTCACGCTGGTTTATCCGGCGCAATCGGCGAGTTTCGACCGCATCCTCGTCGCCGTCGCCAATTCCTTCGAACCGTTCCCGTCCGCGCCGCCGCCGGAGCCCAAGCGGGTGAAGACCGTTTCGGTGCGGCCCGACGGATCGATCGCGCCCGAGGCCGTGATCGCGAAGCCTCAGCCGGGGCCGGTTGGGGCGCCAGCCAAGCCGGAGCCGCCGAAACCAGCCCTTGCCGCGAGCGGCGTCGTCGTCGCGGCGGGCGAAGCTTTGACCGCGCTCGATTCGAACGCCTGTCCGCGTCCGACAATCGACGGCAAGGCGGCGAAATATCTGCGCGAAGACAAAGACGCGGGCTTGAGCCTGATCGGCGCGAGCTTCGCCGAGAACGCGCCGGCGAGCCCGCTCGTTCTCGCGTCCTTGAGCGACGACCTCGTCCTCGCGTCCTTGAGCGACGACCTCGTCGCGCTGACCTACGCGGCTGACGATTCCGGCGCGAAGCCAACGCTGCAAGTCGCGGCGGTTACGCCGCTCGCCGATGCGGCCAAGCCGCTCCTCGTCGCCTCGCTGCCGCAGAGCGCGGCCGGCAGTCCGGTCTTCGACCGCGACGGCGCCCTCGTCGCCATCGTCGCGCGCTCGGCCGCGTCGCCCAAGACCGTCGCCGGCGTGTCGCCGGTCGCCCCGCATGCGGTCGTCGCCGCGCCTGATATCGAGCGATTCTTGGCGAGCGCCGACGTGCCGCTCGCCAAGGGAACGTCGGGCGGCCCGAGCGCGGCGGGCAAGATCGCCGTCGAAAAGCGCGGCCTCGTCGTGCCGATCATGTGCAACTGATAAGGCTGACGGCTCTTTGCGGATCCTGGTTTTCGACTCCGGCCTCGGCGGACTGACCGTATACGAGAAGATCGCCGCGGCCCGCGCCGGCGACGAGCTTATCTATGCGGCTGACGACGCCGCCTTTCCTTACGGCGCGCTCGCCGAGGCGGCTTTGGTCGAACGGGTGGTCGGCGTGGCGGGCGAACTGATTGCCGCGCTCGCGCCCGACCTCGTCGTCATCGCCTGCAACACGGCTTCGACGCTCGTGCTGGGTCCGCTGCGCGCGCGCCATCCCGGGCTGCCCTTTGTCGGCACAGTGCCCGCAATCAAGCCGGCCGCGGCGGCGTCGCGCTCCCGGCTGATCAGCGTGCTCGGAACCCCTGGTACGGTCGCCCGCGACTATACGCAGGCGCTGGTCCGGCAATATGCCGGCGATTGCGACGTGACGCTGGTCGGCGCGCCCAAACTGGCGCGGCTCGCCGAAGAGCATATGAAGGGCGCCGCCGTCGCCGACGTCGAGATCGCACAAGAGATCGCGCCCTGCTTCGTCGAGCGCGGCGAGCGGCGGACCGACGTCGTCGTCCTCGCCTGCACGCATTATCCCTTGCTCGCCGAGCGTTTGGCTCGGCTTGCGCCATGGCCTGTCGACTATATCGATCCGGCGCCGGCGATCGCGCGCCGCGTCGATCAATTGCTCGGGCCGCCAAAAGCTGCGCCGTCGGAGCCTCGCTCCGGCCCCGCGCTTTTTACCAGCGGCGCGCCGAGCGCCGCGCTCGCCGAGGCGCTGCGCCGGTTCTCCCTCGAAGTACGAACGATCGCCGAAATGACGGCGACGCCGGTTCTCACCGCGGCGGGATCGCCGCGCTGACGCCGAAGCCATGGCGCCCAACTTGACGCCTATCGTCGGAACGCGCAATTGATTCAACTTTCGGGGAACGGCCGGCCGCGCCCTGGGGTTGAATTTCGAGGACGTTTCTCTTGCGCACCACGACCGGTCAGCCCATCCGTCTTTCCGATTATCGACCGCCGGACTATCTGATCGACGACGTCCGGCTCGAAATCGCCCTCGACCGGCGCGCGACAAAGGTCGTCTCCACGTTGAATTTGCGGCCGAATCCGGCCGGCCGAGCGAATGTCGCCCTTGACCTCGACGGCGACGAGCTGCGCCTGGTCTCGGTCTCGCTCGACGGCGCGCGGCTCGAAACTTCGGCCTTCGAGGCGACGCCGGACCGGCTCACCTTGCCGAACCCGCCGCGCCGGCCCTTCACTTTGCGGATCGAGACCGAACTCGATCCTTCCGCCAACACCAAGCTCATGGGCCTATATCGATCGGGCTCGGCCTATTGCACGCAATGCGAGGCCGAGGGCTTTAGGCGGATCAGCTATTTCCTCGATCGGCCCGACGTCCTCTCGACCTATGTGACGCGGCTCGAAGCCGACAAGCAGGAAGCGCCGATCCTGCTCGCCAACGGCAATCTCGAAGAAACGGGCGATGCGCCTGGGGGGCGCCATTACGCGATCTGGCGCGATCCATTCAAGAAGCCTTGCTACCTTTTCGCATTGGTCGCCGGCGATCTCGGCCATATCGACGATCGGTTCGTCACCCGCTCCGGCCGCGAAGTCAAGCTCGCCATCTATGTCGAGCACGGCAAGGAGAATCGGGCGCACTACGCCATGGATTCGTTGAAGCGCGCCATGGCCTGGGACGAGCGCGTCTATGGTCGCGAATACGACCTCGATGTGTTCAATATCGTGGCCGTCTCCGACTTCAATATGGGCGCGATGGAGAACAAGGGTCTCAACGTTTTCAACGATAAGTACGTCTTGGCGCTGCCGGAAACTGCGACCGACGACGATTACGCCGGCGTCGAGGCGGTCATCGCGCACGAATATTTTCACAATTGGACCGGCAACCGCATCACCTGCCGCGACTGGTTCCAGCTCTGCCTGAAGGAGGGGCTCACGGTCTTCCGCGACCAGGATTTCTCCGCCGATCAACGCTCGGCGCCGGTCAAGCGCATCGCCGACGTACGCGGGCTGCGCGCGGCGCAATTTCCCGAGGACGCGGGTCCGCTCGCGCATAACGTGCGGCCAGAGGTCTATCACGAGATCAACAATTTTTACACGGCGACCGTGTATCAGAAAGGCGCTGAAGTCATCCGCATGTTGAAGCTGCTGATCGGCGCCGAGGCGTTTCGCCGCGGCATGGACCTTTATTTTGCGCGCTGCGACGGGACTGCGGCGACGGTCGAAGATTTCCTGCAATGTTTCGCCGACGCGTCGGGTCGCGATTTGGGAGAGTTCAAGCGCTGGTACAGCCAAGCCGGCACGCCGCTCTTGACCGCGCGCGGCGCCTTCGACGAGGCGAGGCGGACCTATGCGCTCGAACTCAGCCAGGCGACGCCGCCGACCCGCGATCAGCCGGTCAAGGCGCCCGTGGTCATGCCGATCGCGCTTGGCCTGGTCGCTTCGAGCGGCGAGGAGATCGCGTTGGTCAGCGACGACGCGAGCCCCTCCGAAACCGAACGCGGCGTCTTCGAACTCGCCACCCCGTCTCGGCGCATCGTGTTCAAGAACGTGCCGAGCCGACCGGCGCTCTCCCTGCTGCGCGGCTTTTCCGCCCCGGTCCGCGTCGACGACGACCTGAGCGAGGCGGACTTGCTGACGCTGTCCCGGCACGATCGCGATAGTTTCAACCGCTGGCAGGCGGTGCAGAGCCTAGCCACCCGCGTCTTGTTGCGGGCGGTGGAGGCGATCCGCGCCGGCGGCTCGCCAGAGGCCGATCCAGGCTTTTCCAGCGCCTATGGCGGCGCGCTCGCCGACGCGCTGGACGGCAAGCTCGACTTCGCCTTCGCCGCTCTGACCGCGACTTTGCCGAGCGAGGCGGATCTCGCCCGCGAAATGGCCAAGAACGTCGATCCTGACGCGATCTACGCGGCGCGCGAATTTTGGCGCGGCCATCTCGGCCGCGCGCACGCGGCGGCGCTGGCGCAGATCTACGATCGGCTCTTCGATCCCGGTCCGTTCAGTCCGGACGCGCGCAGCGCCGGCCGGCGCGCCTTGCGCAATCTCGCCCTCGCCATGCTGACCGCCGGGCGGGAGCGCGCCGGGGTCGAGCGGGCGCAGCGCCAATTCGCCGACGCCAACAACATGACCGAGCGCTTCGCCGCCCTGGCCGCTTTGGCGACGGTTCCGGGCGACGAGCGCGAGCGCGCGCTCGAATCCTTCTGGCGCGCGCATGCCGACGACGCGCTGATCCTCGACAAATGGTTTGCGCTGCAAGCCCAAATCCCGGAGCGGGAGACGCTCGATCGCGTCCGCGGCCTGATGGCGCATCGCTCCTTCTCGTTGAGCAATCCCAATCGCGTGCGGTCGCTGGTCGGCGGCTTCGCCGCCAATCAGACGCAGTTCAACCGCGCCGACGGATTGGGCTATGAGTTCCTGGCGGACGTCGTGCTGCGACTCGACCCGACCAATCCGCAGATCGCCGCGCGGCTCTTATCCGCCTTGCGTTCGTGGCGTTCGTTCGAGCCGAGGCGCCAGGAGCGAGCTGAGGCGACGCTGCGACGCATCGCGTCGCAGACGAATTTGTCGGCGGATTTGAGCGACATTGTCACGCGAAGCTTGAGCTGAGCTTGACGCCGTTTGGCGCTCCGGGGCGGCGGGCCGGCCGCGCTTCCATTTGACTGTCTGGCGGACGACAACTTCAAAGTACGCGGCGCGGAGCGGGCCGCCCAAATGGTTAACGCGCGCTTCGTCTGAGCGCCCCGTACCTTGCGCCAAATTGGAGCAAGGAGGCGAAGAGGACTCGCTCCGCGCGTTTTTGCGGCGCCCGCGCAATCGCCGCGTGCAGCGCGTTAGCCTCGTTTTTAAAAATTTCGTCAACCTTCCATTAATCTCTGGACAAAGAGTCGCGTCGGGATTCTTATGAACATGATTCGGCGTGATGCGGCACATTTCACCGGATCGAACAAGTCGGCAAACGGCGAGGGGGCCACAATGGCGCGTGCAAACGCCGCCAATGGGGATGTGCGCGCGCCGCTATGGCGAAATCTCGCCGCGGCGGTCAATCATTCTTTCGATCTTCGTTTCATCCCGCGCCCGCCCTCGGCGCGGCGCTTATTGTTCTACGTCGCGCCGGTTCTGGCGGCGTTGATCTTCGCCGCGGCGGCGCTGACCGTCATCGTACAAATTCGTTCGGAGCGCGAGCGCGCCGTCCGCGCCGCCGAGCAGGAGGTCGCCTTGCGCGCCTCGTTGCTCGCGCTGCGCTTGAACGAAGCCTTGGCGGCCCATCCCGGCGGCGCCCCAGCCGATCTGCTGCGCGCGGCGCTCGACGATGACGACGCCCTGCGCGACGGCGAGGCGATGCTCGCCGACGCCGACGGCGCGCTTTCAGCGAGCGAGCCGGCCGCGGCGGGGGCCAATCTGAGCGCGATCCTCGGGCCAAGCCAGCCTTTGACGATCCTCGGCGAGAAGGCTGGCGTGCTGCGCTTCGTCGCTCCGGGCGGGGAGGACAGTTTCGCCACTGTCCGCAACCTCCGGCCGCCGCTCGTCCAGCTCGCGTACCTGGCTCGCGCCGACCGGCTGCTCGGGTCTTGGCGCGCCGCGGCCATCCGCGCCGGTCTCCTGCTCACGGCGGTCGCCCTCCTTCTGATCGCAAGCTTCCTCATTCCTTACCGACAGGCGCTGCGCGAGCGGCGCCTCGCGGCGCTGGCGCGCAGCGCCAGAAACCGGGTCGATTCGGCGCTCAATCGCGGCCGTTGCGGCCTTTGGGATTGGGACTTGTCGCGCGGCAAGATTCAATGGTCGCGCTCGATGTACGAATTGCTGGGCATAAAGCCGTCGACGGACCTCTTATCGATCGGCGACCTCCAGGCCATGGTCCATCCCGACGACGGCGATCTGGCGGGAATTGCGCAAAGCGTCGTCGAGGGCGCGCAGCAGACGGTCGATCACGAATTCCGCCTGCGCAACGCCGCCGGCGAGTGGGTCTGGCTGCGCGCTCGCGCCGAACTCGTCGACGACGCATCGAGCGGCCGGCGCCATCTTGTCGGCGTCGCGCTCGACGTGACCGAGCAAAAGACGCTGGCCGAAATCAGCGCCACGGCCGATCAGCGCCTGCGCGAGGCGATCGACGCTATTTCAGAGGCATTCGTCCTTTGGGATTCTTCGAACCGGCTCGTCCTCTGCAATTCGAAATTCCAGCGCCTCTACAATTTGCCGGCCGAAGCGGTGAAGCCCGGCGTTCCTTATGCGGAGCTCGCCGCCAAGGGCGCGCCGCCGATGATCCGAAACGAGGTCGCGCTGCGCGCGGGCGAAGGCGACGCCGGCAAGCCGGGCGCGTACGAGGCGCGGCTCACCGACGGGCGATGGCTGCAGATCAACGAACGGCGCACCAGGGACGGCGGCTACGTCTCGGTCGGCACCGACATCACCGCGCTGAAACGCCACGAAGAGCAGTTGATGGATTCGGAACGCCGTCTGCTCGCCAGCGTCGCCGAATTGCGCCGCTCGCGCCAGGCGCTGGAGGCGCAAACGCAGCAACTCGCCGATCTCGCCGAGCGCTATCTCGAGCAGAAGGCGCAAGCCGAGAGCGCCAACCGCGCCAAGGCCGAGTTCCTCGCCAATATGAGCCATGAGCTCCGAACGCCGCTCAACGCGATCATCGGCTTTTCCGAGATGATGTCCCAGGAGGCGTTCGGCCCGCTCGGCTCGCCGAAATACCACGATTACTGCTCGCATATCCGCGACAGCGGCCGCTATCTGCACAATGTGATTTCGGACGTGCTCGACATGTCGCGCCTCGAGGCGGGCAGGGTCAGGCTCAATCGCTCCAATCTCGCGGTCGAGACCGCGATCCGCAACGCCGTCCATCAAATTGCCGAGACCGCGCGCGACAAGAAGCTCGCCATCGAGGTCGACGTCAGCCCGACCGAGATTGTCTATGCCGATCCCAAAGCGATCGAGCGCGTGCTGGTGACGCTGTTGCGCAACGCCGTGAAGTTCACGCCGGACGGCGGCGAGATTTCGATCGGCGCACAGGCTTTCGACGAGCAGATCTATATCTATGTCGAGGACACCGGCCCCGGCATTCCCGCCGCCGACCTCTCGCGTCTCGGCCGGCCGTTCGAGCAGGCCGAAGTGACTATGGCCAACGGCATGAAGGGCTCGGGCCTCGGCCTCGCCATCGCCACCTCGTTGGTCGAGTTGCATGGCGGTTCGCTGCGCATCAATTCGCGTCCCGGCGACGGCGCCGTCGTCCTCGTCGCGCTGCCGCGCTCGCCGCGCGAGCATCATAAGCTGGCGTTGGCGGTCGGCGCGTGAGCCGCTTCGCCGGCGAAGCTCTTCGGCAGCCTGAAATAGCAATAAGCGGCAAAGAGCGCATTGCCGGCGCCGAGCGCAACGAGCGCGTCCGGCTCGCTCGCGCCGGCCAGCTTTAGCAGCAAGGTCGTCGCGACCGAGCCAAGGACCATGTAGATCGAGCTCAGGACGTTCACCGCGCCGACCACCCGCGCCCGCCGGTCGGCGCCGGCCCAGGCCTGGACGGCGGCGAAGATCGGCACGACGAACAGGCCGGCGATCGCGGAAAAGAGGAGGATCGCGACGGCGACGTGCAAGCCGGGGCCGCCCGAGAAGAATTCGATCACGCCGACCTCGCGCGCAGTTTCGGGCAAGGCGCGCGCGACAAGGCCCATGTCGATGAGGAGCGCCGCCATCGCGACGAGGAGGTACGGCGCCGGCTTCAGAAGGATGCGGCCATGGCCGATGAAGGCCGCGAGAAGCGAGCCGGCCGCGACGCCAACGGCGAAGAAGGCGTTGATCGCGGTCTCGACTTGGAGCCCGGCGCCGATGCGCGCCTTGATCATCACCGGAATCAGCGAGAGCGACACCGCGCCGGTCAACCAGAACCAGCTCACCGCCGCTGCGCCGGTCCATTGCCGATCGTCGCGCCTGACCTCGCGCAGGATGTCGCGGGTCGATGCAAAGACGTTCGGGTTGATTTTCAGTCCCGGCGCGCCGACCTTGGTCGAAGGGATCAGCAGCGAAGCGCCGAAGCAGCCGAGCGCGATGATCGCGAGCTGAAGGACGACGCTCAAGCCCGTGCGCCCCTCCGCCGCCGCATAGGCCCCGAAGACCAGGCCAAGAAGAATCGCTGCGAAAGTCGCGCCCTCGACCAGAGCGTTGCCGGCGACGAGTTCTTCTGGCTTCAGGTGATCGGGCAGAATTCCATATTTGATCGGCCCGAACAGAGCGGCGATCGCCCCGAGGCCGAGCAGGGCGATGTAAAAAAGCTGGGCCGAGTGAAAAACGAAACCGGCCGCGGCGATCATTTGGACGAAGATCTCTGCGAATTTGAGCCAGCGTGCGACCTCCGCCTTGTCATGCGCGTCGGCGAGTTCGCCGCCAAGCGCGGAGAGGACGATCGACGGCAGCACGAAGATGGCGACGGCGAACGAGATTTTCGGCCCGGCGTCCCCGCCGCCGAAGCGGAACAGGAGCATCATCACCAGCATTTGCCGGACGAAATTGTCGTTGAAGGCGGAGAGAAACTGGCACCAGAACAGCGGCGCAAAGCGCCGCGACCCCATCAACGCGCCGAGCATCAGAAGCCCCCTCCGGCCTGCCCGAAGGATTACGAGCCCGAGCCAAGGTCGCGTCAAGCGTTGCCTTTCAAACCGCGGCCCAGCCTGTCAAAAGATAGGCTGGTTGCGCGAAGGCCTGGAATCGCTGCGTGCCCAACGTCGACGCCGGGGATTCGCCCGAACGGCGAGGCGTCCTCGGAAAGCGGGACCGTCGTCGACACGGCCGTATATTTCGCCGGTCCTGCGATCGGCCCATGATAGGTCAAACGCGGAAGAAGGATTTGTCCGCTCTGATCGCTCAGGTTCAATGGCCAGGCGTCGCCGTGATGTCGCTTTGCGCGATTAGCGGCGGAGCGCCCGCTTCGTTCTCGCCGGCGTCGAACTCGTAGGCAAGATCGGCGTCGTCCCCCTCCGCGCGCCAACTGACACCAACCCCTAATCTCCTTGATGAATTGCGCCCGCCGGGCCGCGCCCGCCGGCCTCGGCGCGATCAAGATTCGTCAACCATTCCAATAAAATGCGGGAGCCGAACAGCCGCGTTAACGCGCATCGTCCGCGCCGATTAACCTTGTCGCGCGCTCTGGCCGGCCGAAGCTCGGGCTGCGGCTTGGGGCGGGGGCGCCGTCCGGTTTCGCGCAATTTGCCTAAAATCCCCGCTTTTCAATCCGTTGCGCGGCCGCGGCGGCGCGCCGGCGGCCGTCGCTACGACTCGTCAAGGCTAACGGGCCGGTCATTTCCGTAAACCCGATTGGCTCGAATCCGAGGTTTTTTCTTCGAAAGCCGCTGAAACACTCCTGGCATCGTCCCGGCGTCAAACAGGCGCGAGTCAAAGCGCCGAAGACAGGGGCGTTGACGATGACAATGGGGTTGTTTCGCGTTCTTTTCTCGCTGTGCTTGATGGCGGCGATCTTCATTGCGCGATCGGTCGCGGCCGAAGCCGGCGCCCTGCCGCGCGCAAGCTACGCATCGGTGGGCGGGGCGACCTCCGTACCGTACGGCTGGGTGGACTTTTGCCGTCGCGAACGCGCCGAGTGCCTCGGCCCGGTCCTTCCGGCGCTCGACATCAATCTAACCGAGGCGAGCTGGGCGAAGATTGATCGGGTCAATCGCTCCGTCAATCAGGCGATCGAGCCGGTCACCAATCTCGAGCATTGGGGCACGATGCTCGACCATTGGGACTATCCTTACGACGGCAAGGGCGATTGCAAGGTCTATGCGCTCTATAAGCGCAAGTTGCTTATCGACCTCGGCTTCCCGCGCCAAGCCTTGCTGATGACGATCGTCCGGGACCTCGAAGGCGAGGGCCATACGATCCTGACCATCAAGACCAATCGCGGCGAATTCGTGCTGGACAATCTGAGCGACGAGATCCGGCCATGGGACGCGACCGGCTACCGATACATCAAGCGCCAGTCGCAGCAGGATCCGAATGTCTGGGTCGCGCTCGACCCGAATGCGAAGGCGACCGCCTCCGCCGCCAACGAGTGAACGTACGGTCGAGGCCGATCAGTCGTAGATCGTGCGAACTTTGCTTGGACGACCCGCAAAGGCGACATTCGAGCCTTGAAAGCGTTCCGATCCGGACGGTATGACTAGATTGAGGCCGCCGCGCCAGGGCGGCGCGGAGCTTCGGTCATGCTGCTTCGTTCCACGCCGATTGCGATCGCCGCAGCCATCCTCGCCGCAGCCGCGGCTTCCGGCGAGGACATGAGCGGAGCGAGTTCGACCCGCGCCGCGGTTCCGGCGAAGGCCCATCGACAAGGCGGAGCGCCGAAAGAGGCGCCAGCGAATTCGACAGGCCTCGGCATGGATCACATCCAGTTCTCGCAGCCGAACGCTTCGCCGATCGGCGCCCAGAAGCCCGCCCATCCGGCGCCTCTGTCCAGGACGGGCGGCGCGTCGAGCGAAGCCCAGGGCGGCGTTTCGCTCGATTTCAAATGGCGCGCGACCAACGAAAAGGTCGATCCTTACGACGCCGTCCGCCACACGTCCGGTCCCGAGGGCCCCGGCGACGCGGTGCAAGGCGGGATCAAGCTCGGCTTCTAAAACGCCAGGTCAGGCGTCGCTCCGGCTCTCCGCCATCTGGCGATAAAGCTGGCTGATCTGCGCGTGCCAGAGCCGCCGCGATTCGAGATGCGGCAGCCCGGGCGCAGCGATCGGCAGCCGCAGGTTTTCGACCAGACTTTCGATCTCGCGCCGGGCCGCCTGCTGCGATGCGGTCAGGCCGCGATTATCGGCGGCTTCCTCGATCGGGTCGAGCGCGGTGAGGCCGATCGGAAAGAGTTCGCGGAAGATCACCCGGTCGTGGAGACCGTCGACGACCCGGAATTTAAGCTCGGCGCCCAGTCTGGCGATGCTGATCGCGATCTGCTTGGCGTTGTTGGAGGCGAGCGAGGCGATGCGGTTTCGCGTCATCACCCAGTCGATCACGCCATTATCGACCAGGCGGCGCTTGCGCCGCGCCTCAAGGACGAGATCGGCGTAATGAGCGACCGCGCCGCGCCGCGAACGATCGTGGGTGACGCGCGAAAAGACGTCGACATCGATGAAACTATCGTTGAGCGGCGAAACCAGCGTGTCGGCGAGCGAATGGGCGAGCCGCATCAGATAGCTGTCGGAAGCCGGCGTATCGATGACGACGAATTCGTAATCGTGCTCGACCGCGCCGATCGCG
The DNA here is from genome assembly GCA_021325385.1 of Alphaproteobacteria bacterium. Lineage (GTDB taxonomy): Bacteria > Pseudomonadota > Alphaproteobacteria > Rhizobiales > Beijerinckiaceae > Roseiarcus. The sequence continues at coordinate 31,774 of JAJPHH010000069.1, read as the reverse complement.
TCCGCGAACAGGGCGAATTCGGTGGCCTCGTTTTGCCGGACGTCGCCGCTCTCGCCTCGCTCGAGGGCGCAGTGAAAGGGCAATTCGATCGGCCATGAGGCGCTCTTGGCCCAGGAGCGCCGGTTCTCGAAAAAGCGCGTCAACGTGCGCTGGCGCGTATCGAGATCAATCGTCGCGACGCGCCGCCCCGCCTTGAGCAGCGCCACGCTGAGATGAATCGACAGCGTCGATTTGCCCGCGCCGCCTTTCTCATTGCCGACGACAATCACATGCGCGCTGCGCAATTCCGGCTGGTCGTCGTCGAAATGCATAAAACCAGCCGAATCGTCCCGTCGCCTCATTTTGAGACATAGTCAGTTTTGTCGCGTAAAGCCATTGATGCGCAAGGCTTTTCTCGCCTTCGGCGCGCGCCAGCGCCGAGCCGTTGCCTTTTTGCCGCGCCGGGGCCTGGATCAGGTCGATTGGCGCGCCGGCTCCGCATGACCGATGACTCGCGCGATATCGGGAAAATCATCGCGCACGACGCGCTCCAGCGCGTCGACATCGTCATGGGTCTCGCTGACCGAGACTTCAGGATCGATCCGGCAATGGAAATTGACCAGCAGGCCGCCCGGCGTGTGGCGGGCCCGGACATTGTGAATTTCGCGCAAGCGTCCGGTTTCGGCGGCGCGGCGAGCCAAACCATCGGCGATCGCCTGCACGATCTCGGGCTCCGCGTCGCGGCCGGGGATTTCTTCCGTCGTCATCGGCTCGATATGGGTCTCGACTTCGAGGTCGGGGCCGATCTCGCGCTTGATTGCGGCCTCCAGCCGGGTGGCGACGTCATGCGCCTGGCCGAGGCTCATCCGGCCATCGATCTCCATGTCGAGATTGACCGAACGGCGCCCCTCGATCTCCTGGATGGTCACATGGTGAACCGGAAGACGGCGGCGTCCCGCGATCAGCAGCACGCGTTCAAGCACGGTCTCGTCATCGAGGGCGCGAGGATTGGCGGTGACGGTCAAGGCGGCTTTCGGCTCGGCCAGCGCGATTCTCTGCTGGATGTCGGTTTTGATGGCGGCGACCCGCTCCAGCGGCAGGGTGCGCGAGACGAAGACGCCGACTTCGCCGATCGTCTGCGCGCCGCTGCGGCGCAGTCGAACATAATCGATGCCCGCAACGCCCGGCGTCCTCTCGATCAGCGCGCTGAGCCGCCTAGCCAAGCCCTGCGGCGCCGTATCGACCAGCGTGTCGATCGTTCGGCGTCCCAAACGGTAGCCGGCGACGGCGATGAAGAGGGCGACGCCGATCGCCGCCGCTGCGTCGGCTTTGGGAATGCCTGCGCGGGTGGCCGCGAGGCCGATCAGGACGAGCAGCGACGAGACGAGATCGCTGGAGAAATGGAGCGCGTCGGCGGCGAGCGCGTCGCTGTGGCTGTCGCTGGCGATCCGGGCGAGGCCGCGCCAGCGCAAGGCGTCGACGCAGATGGCGATGATCACGACGGCGAAGGCGACGGGCCGGGCGTCAACCGCCGCTTGCGCCTCGCCGAGAATCCGACGCACGGCTTCAAAGGCGACGAAAAAGGCGAGGACCGCGAGCAGCCCGGTCTCGGCGAGCGCCGCCACGGCCTCGAATTTGGCGTGGCCGAACGGGTGCTCCTCGTCGGCAGGCTTGTCGCCCTCGCGCACCGCAAAATACGTTAAAATGGTCGCGCCCGTGTCGAGCGCGCTATGGCCGCCCTCCGAGATCAGCGCCAGCGACCCGGAGAGAAAGCCGGCCGCGAGCTTGGCCAAAGCGAGCGCCGCGCTGGCGAGGATCGACGCTAGGGCGGCGCGCCGTTTGCGTGCGGCGAAGTCCATCACAGGGTCCTGGCGCATAAGCGAGCGCGCCTGTCTCTCCCCGCGCGGGGAGAAGGGATGCGCCGCGCGCCTCTTCCGCCGAGGCGCGCCTCTCCGTTATCTTCCGCGCCGCCCAAGGACGCAATCGACGGAGAGGAAGCCATGGAATATCTGCACACGATGATCAGAGTCACGGATCTCGACCAGTCGCTCGATTTCTTCGTCAATAAACTCGGCCTCACCGAAATGCGCCGTCTCGACAATGAAAAGGGCCGCTACACGCTCGTCTTCCTCGCCGCCGGCGACGATATCGAGCGCGCCAAGCAGAACCAGGCGCCGCTGGTCGAGCTCACCTATAATTGGGACCCCGAAGTCTATACCGGCGGGCGCAATTTCGGCCATCTCGCCTATCGCGTCGACGACATTTACGCGCTCTGCGACAAGCTGATGAAGGCCGGCGTCACGATCAACCGGCCGCCGCGCGACGGCCACATGGCCTTCATCCGCACGCCGGACAATATTTCGATCGAATTGCTGCAAAAAGGCGAAGCCTTGCCGCCGGCCGAACCGTGGAAATCCATGCCTAATGTCGGCGTCTGGTAGCGTCGCCAGGAGCGCAAAGAAGGAACCAAGCTCGACAGCGCCCGTTGTTGATCATTCGCGATCAACAGCGGGTGTGACATGGCGCAGGACCGTTCGCTAACGGAGCTCCGGCAAGAGGCCGACAGGGCCAGAGCCGGTCTCGCCCAAGCCGTCGATGAGATCAGAGCGCGGGCCACCCCGGCGGGGCTGGCCGATCGGCTGGTCCAATCGGCGCGGGACAATCCGCTTCAGGCGATCGCTGTCGGCGCGAGCGTCGCCTATCCGCTTTTGAAAGCCTATCGGGCGGCGCCCGCGCCGCTTTGGCTGATCGGGGCGGGGCTGTTTCTATCGAGCACGAGCGCCGGCAAGTCGGCCAGCCGCCGCGCGACCGATTTGGGCGCGGATATGGCCGATAAGGTCAGTCAAGCCGCCGCCAACATGAGCAAGGCCGTGGCGGACAGCGCCAATGCCGGTCTTGCTGCAGCGCGTCAGACGGCCGCCGCCGTCAGTGAAACGGCGTCGGCCGGCCAGGAGGCTGTGAAGCAGAAGGCGAACGCGATCGCCGACGCCTCGGTCGATCAGGCTACGCGCGCGGCAGATCGGCTCTTGCCGAGCAAGGAGCAGGTGACGCGCGCCGTCGAAACGACCCGCGCCGCCGTAGCCGAGACGAACGTCCTTCTCCTCGGCGGCGTCGGCCTGGCGATCGGCGCCTTGTTGGCGAGCGCGATTCCATCGACGTCGACCGAGGACCGATGGGTCGGCGGCGCGAGCGATCGCGCGAAAGGCCGCGCGCGGGAATCCGTTTCGCAGGCTTTCGACGCCGCGCAGGCGGCGGCCAGGTCCGCGGCGGAGCGGGCCGAGCAGGAAGGGCTGACCGGCGAGCAGCTCAAAGCGAAAGCCGAGGACTACGCCCACCGCGTTCGCAAGGTCGCGGAGAGCGCGGCGGAGGGCGCCGCGGAAAAGCAGGGCGAGAAAACGCATTGATCGGACGAGAACAGGAGCATCCCTATGAGCGACGCAGGCGCCTTTCGAAGCGGCGAGGCGAATCCTTCCGCTAATTTGGCCGACCAAGCGCGCGACGCCGGCAGACAGGCGAAGGACGCCGCAGCCGACATCGCTCAAGCCGCGGCGGAGACGGCGAAGCAAAAAGCGGCCGATGCAACCGAGGCCGCCCAGAACATCGCCTCGGAGGCGGGCGAGCGTCTCCAGGACGAGGCCGAAAGTCGCAAGAGCCAGGCCGCGGATTACGCCAGCCGCGTGGCCGACGCAATGCGCCGCGCCGCTCGCGAATTCGAGACCGATCTGCCGATCGCCGCTTCGTGCATGCGCAGCGCGGCGGCTCAGGTTGAAAGCGCGTCGACTTCGATGCGCAATGGCGATTTCAAGGACCTCGTCGAAGGGGCCCAGTCCTTCGCCCGCTCGCGGCCGACGGCTTTTCTGGCGCTGACGGCGCTCGCCGGCTTCGGCTTGGTCCGGTTCCTGAAGAGCTCCGGACAGGCGACGGAGGCGAAATCCGAGCCCGCTCAGCCCCGTTACGACTATCACTAGGGTCGAGGACGAAGCCGCATGTACCCTTTCTCTACTGACCGATCTCTCTCGGATCTGCTCGGCGACGCGCTTACCGAGCTTTCCAAGCTCATCCAGGCCGAGTTCGCCATCGCCCGGATCGAAATGTCAGAGAAGGCCGCCGGCATGATCGGCGCCGCCAAGCTGATCGGCGCGGGCGCGGCGATCGCGCTGCCCGCCCTCGTCTTGATCCTGATGGCGATCGCCGCCGCGCTGACGCGCGCCGGATTGCCGGACTGGGCCGCCGATCTCTGCGTCGGCGGCGGCGCGGCGTTGCTCGCGTTGGCCTTGATCCTTGTCGGCTTGAATCGCTTCTCTCGTCGATCGCTGACGCCCTCTGCGACGGTGGAGGAGCTGCGCCAGGATCGTCTCACGGCGAAGGCGTTGACCCAATGAGCGCGAGCGAGAAACTGCAACGGACAGGCGGCGCCTTCGCCGCCAATCTTCGCGAGGCAATCGCGGAAAACCCGATCGCCGCGGCCTTGATCGGCGCCGGCGCGTTTTGGCTTTACCTTAATCGCGCCCAGGTCGGGACGGGGTGGGCCGCCGCGGGCGCGAACCGATTGGCCGACGCCGCGTCGAACGCAAAGCGCGCAACCGCTGACGCGGCGCGTTCGACTTGGCGCTCGGCGAGGGACAATCTCGGCGACCTTGCCGACGGCGTGGCCGAGCGATACCGGCGGACCAGCCACGATGTTCGAGACGCAGCCGCAGCGGGACGGGACGGTTTGGCCGAGGCGGTCGGCGCCTCGCGCCGGGCGACAAGCGATAACGGCGCCGCGGATGAATTCTGGGCGGCCGGCGATGAGGCGGGCGCGGCGGACGCAATGGCGCCGCCGCAAGGGGCCGAGCGGCGTTCGCGAGTCGCCGACCGCTTCAGCGGCGGCGTCGAAAATGTCGCCTCGGCCCGGGCCCAATTGAGCGCGCTCCTGGAAAAGCGGCCGCTGGCGCTCGGCGCTTTCGGCTTGGCGATCGGCGCGGCGCTCGCCGCCGCTCTGCCGGAAACCGAGATCGAGAATCAAACGCTGGGCGAAACGAGCGAGGCGCTGCGCGCAGAGGCCAGGCGGCGGATGGATCGCCTCGCAGACGCGGCGTCGGCGGCTGCGGACCGAGCCGCCGAGGAAGCGCGGAATCAGAATCTGACGTCCGAAGCGCTGAAAGCAGACGCGGAGAAAGCCGCGGCCAAGCTCGGCGGCGTCGCGGATAGCGCCGCCGAAGGGTTTCGGGAGCATATGCGTTCAGGGACGAGTTGATGTCTGGCTTGCAAAAGGCCAAGCGCGCGGTCGAAGGAATCGCCGGCTCGGCGCGCCACTTTGGAGAAGAGGCGCAGAGCCTCGCGCGGTCCGGACGTCCCGAAGCGCTCCGTCTGGAGGACGACGGTTTTGTGCCCAACCATCCATCCTGGCCGTTGCTGCTCTACCGTCAGGCGGTTCGGCTGCCGAACGAAGCCGATCCCGCTTCTGTGGTGGAGAAGCTCTTCGAGAGGAACGGCTGGGGCGGGACGTGGCGGAACGGAATCTACGGCTACACGCATTATCACTCGCAAACCCACGAAGCGCTCGGCGTCGCCCGCGGCTCGGCGCGGGTGCAATTCGGCGGCGAGAAGGGACCTGTTCTCGAAGTGAAAGCGGGCGACGTCGCGGTTCTGCCGGCAGGGACGGGCCATAAGCGCATTGAAGCCAGCGAGGACTTTCTTGTCGTCGGCGCCTATCCGGCAGGCGGCAAGTACGATGAATGCGCCCGTCCGGAGGACTACGAACAGGCGCTCCCAAGGATCCGGGAGACCCCGCGCCCAGCGAGCGACCCGGTCCATGGCGCCGACGGGCCGCTGCTCAGCGCTTGGGCGTAAACGCCGCCGGGCGCTGGTCAGCCATGTCGATTTTAGGAGAGCGTCCGAGTCGACCGAAGCGGCGAACGCCGCCCGCGGCGCACAGCGAGGAAGTGCGGTCCGAAACGCTGCTTCAGATCGCGACCAATGTCGTGCTGAGGATCAGCCGCGATAGTCTCATGCTGGTCGCAGCCGGCGTCGCTTTCTACGCGATGACCGCCATCTTTCCGGCGATCGCCGCCTTCGTCTCCATCTACGGGCTTTTTGCCGATCCCTATTCCGTCAAGGCGCAGCTCGCGGGCTATGCCGGCTTGCTGCCGACCACGTCGATGGACCTCTTGACCGACGCCTTGCAAAGCTTCGCGAATAAAAGCAACTCGACTTTGAGCGTCGCGCTCCTGATCTCGATCGGCGTCGCGCTGTGGAGCGCGAAGGCGGGGGTCGCCGCGCTGATGAGCGGGTTGAACATCGCCAATGAGACGATCGAGAAGCGCAGCTTCCTCGTTCAGCAGGCGACGGGTCTCGCCTTGACGTTTGGCGGCATCGTCTTCGCCGGAATCGCCTTGGCGGCGATCGCGCTTCTGCCCGTGATCATCAACGTCCTGCCGCTCGCGCCTGCATTCAAATCCGCGCTCGGCCTCGGCCGGTGGCCGCTGCTCGCCGTTCTGGTCTGCTTCGCCTTGGCCGTGCTCTACCGTTTCGGCCCGTACCGCGAGCGCGCCAAATGGCGCTGGATTACCCTCGGCTCGGCAGTCGCCACAGTTCTATGGCTGCTCGGCTCCGGCTTGTTCTCGTTCTACGTCTCGCGCTTCGGCTCTTACGACAAGACCTATGGGTCGCTCGCCGCGCCCGTCGTGCTGCTCCTGTGGCTGTGGCTCGGCGCGCTGGTCATTTTGCTCGGCGCTGAAATCGACGCCGAGATGGAGCATGCGGACGGCAAGGCGGCGCGGCCGTTGCCGGACGGCGCGCCGTGACGGAGAGCGGAGGAGTCGAGGATTTTGCGGCTCTGGACGAAAACGATCTGCGGTCGGATAATCTGCGCGATAAACTCACCTGCGCATGTTCCATATGAGCTCCGCCGGCGGCCGATTGCCGATCCCCCTATGGCTCGCGGCGGCGGCGCTCGCCCTGAACGTTTCAGCGCCTAAGGCTTTCGCCGCCGAAAGCGGCGGGCAGGCTTTCGATCTCCATCCCGGGCAAGAACTGACCTTCCCGGCGACGGTCGAAGGCGGCAAGGTCGCGGTGGGTCGGCCGCGTCTGTCGCGGCTCGGCGCGGCGGGACCAGCCGCGGGCGAGATGACGATCGGCCTGACCAAGCGGGACAAGGACGGCTACGAGCAGGTGACGGTCACCGAGAAGACCTCCGCCCCGATCGACTTCGTCGCGACCGCTTTGGTCGGCGATGTCAAGATCGACGAGCGCGTCCTTTGCGGCCGGCTGGACGCGCCAAGCTCGTCGCGCATCGGCGCCAACAATTGGCGCGTCCGTCTGCACGATTTCCAAGTCGGAAAGGGCGGGGCGGCCTGCGAGTGACGTCTGCTCGCGAAGCGAGGGGAAGGCGGAGATCGCTGCGTCCGAGGCGCCATTGGCCCGGCTAGCGTCTCGCCTCCTTCACCATGTCCCGGCCGATCTCCGCGATCTCGCGCCGGCCGAGCAGCGCCATGTCCTTATCGATTTCCTTGGCGAGCAACTCGATCGCGTGGGCGACGCCGGCCTCGCCCGCGTAAGCGGCGGCGTAGAGGAACGGCCGGCCGACGAAGACGCATTGCGCGCCAAGCGCCAGAGCCTTCAGCACGTCGGTCCCCCGCCGAAAGCCGCTATCGATCATCAGCGTCAGGCCCTTGGCCTGCTCGGCCATTTCCGGCAGGACGCGGAGCGGCGCGACGGCTTGATCCAGTTGCCGGCCGCCGTGATTGGAGACGATCACGCCGTCGACGCCGCAATCGCGCGCGATGACGAGGTCGGCGGGCGACAGCAACCCTTTGAGCACGAACGGCCCCGGCCACAATTTGCGAATGAGCCGGACGTGATCCCAGTTGAGGCTCTCGTGCGAGGCGATATGGGCGACCGTCCGCGAAAAGAGATTCGGCCCGCCATCGGGCTCGAGATTGACGATGTGGGGGACGCCGCGTCTCAGGAACGTCCGGCCGAGCACGCCGACGAGCCAGCGCGGATGGGTGGCGACGTCGAAAGTCAGTTTGGGGCCCGGCCGGATCGGGAAGCTGAAGCCGCTGCGCGCGTCAGCCTCGCGATTCGAGCCGACCGGCACGTCCGACGTCAGCACGAAGACCGAGAAGCCGGCCTTGCCGACGCGCTCGACCATGCCGTGGATCGCTTGCGCGTTGGGCGATTGGTACGCCGCGAACCAGGCGCCGGGATAGACGGCGCCGATCTCCTCCATCGGGATGATCGAATTGGCGCTGAGGATGAAGGGGATGTGAGCTTCGGCGGCGGCCTTGGCCATCACTTCGTGGCCGTTATAGGCGACAAGGGCGCTGCCGCCCATCGGCGCGATTCCGAAAGGCTGAGCATAGGAGCGGCCGAAGAGTTCGATTCTTTCGGAGCGCTGCTTCACGCCGACCAGCACGCGCGGCAGCAAGCGCCAATCGTCCGGCGCTTCGCGATTGGCCCGCAGCGACGCCTCGCTTTCCGAGCCATGCGCGACATAGGCGTAGATCGCGTGCGGCAGCCGCCGGCGGACCGCGCGCTCAAAATCGTCGAGGTCGAGAATGCGCTTCAGCTTGCGCGATTTGGACTGAGCCATGCGACGCGTCCTCCGCCGAGCCGGTATCAGATAAAAGCGCGCGCGACGGCTTGGTTCCGGTACGTCGGCAATTTGCCGCGCATGGCGTCGCCCAAGGCGGGCGATTCGGACAAGGGATCGATTTCTGATTTACTGAAAGACGAAGATTCCGTCAGCCGTCGGGATTGACAATCGCTCTTCGACCGAAAAAAGCGGGTGCAATCGACTCGAACGGCGGAGCAGAAACGATCGGCGAGCGCTTTTCTCAAGCGATTGCCCGGCCGCCGTGTTATGCTCCGCGTGGTGACGGCGCGTGGCGATCCGGAATACGGAAGTTGTGGTAATCTTTTCAGTTGAGAGCGCCGGACATGACGAAACCCCTCATCTTCACCATCTCCGCGTCGTGGGACGACGAAGCCGGGGTCTGGACCGGTCATAGCGACGACATCCCGGCGGCCGCCGACGCGCCGACGCTCGACGAGCTTTTGGCGAAGATTTCAGCAATGACGCTCGATCTGTTGCCGGACAATCATCCTGGCGTCGATCCTGCCTCGGTCTACCTACAAATCACCGCTTTACGCGAAGCCGAAGCCGCCTAGCGCCGCGGCGCCACGCCGGCCGCTCGCCGTCAACCCGCCATAGCGCCACGAACGCACATGAAAAAGTACGACTGTCAGGGACGCGCTACGGCGGGTCCTTCGCTGGCGCTTCGGCCCTTTGGGCGCCAGCGCTCGGCCGGCGCGGCTTGTTGGCTATCAAGACATTTTGCTGACGAAACCGGCCGTCGGGCCGTTTCGGTCAGCAAACGTCTGGATAGCCAAAACGCCACCGCCGCGCGGACGGACCAATTCTGCGCCCTTTTATAGCTCCGAGTGCGATGCTCCACGCGTGAGCGCCTCGGACAGTCGAAAGTGTCGCTGGGCCGTATTGGCGTCGCCCTGCGCTTGCGCCAAGAGAGCGAAGTTATAATTTGTCTCCGGATCGTTCGGTCTCAGACGTAGAGCTGCTGCGTAATGCGCCGAAGCTTCCGCGAGATCGCCCTGTTCGTGCAACAGAACCGCTAAGTTATTATGCGCTTCCGCATAGTCCGGAAGAATTTGTATTGCGGCGCGATAATGCGCTGCGGCTTTCGTTCGATCAATGGTTTCAAGAAACATGGCGTAGTTATAGTGAGCTTGCGCGTAGTCGGATCGGGTCTCTAGCGCTTTCAGATAATGCCGTTCCGCGAGCGCGGGTTGACCGAGCTTCTCAAGAAGAACGGCGTAATTGTTGTGCGCTTCGGCGTAATCGGGCCTGAGGCTGAGAAGCTCCTGATAATTGCGTTCAGCGTCCGCCTCATTGCCGGAGGCGGCCAATAAATTAGCATAGCGTAATCTCGCATCAACATAGTCTGAGCGGTATCGTATAGCTCGCTGTAGATGTTGTACCGCGCCGACCAAATCGTTTCCGCTCTCGAGAAGGATCGCGTAATTGTAGTGCGCCTCGGGGTACTGGGGCCAGAGGCGGAGCGCCTCTTCGTAGTGCAGGCGCGCAGCTTGCTCATCGCCTCTTTCTTTCAAGAGGATCGCGAGATTGTTATGCGCCTCGGGATAGTTCGGACGGAGTCGAAGTGCGTTCTGATAACAGTCGGCCTCGTCGGCCAGGTCGGACAGTTCGCTCTCGGCTAGGCCGACAGCTCTTAAGAACCAATCCTCGGCGCTCAGTTCTCCTGGCGGCCGTTCGGCGAGAGCCTTGTGATCGACCGCCAGCATCCGATAGAGCTGGCGTTGCGCAAGAAAATCTCCCTTCAAATTGTGAAGTCCCGCCTCTCGAAAGTGGTAGAATGGCAAATCGATCAGCTCGAGCACGGTTTGAGTAATGAAAAATGTATCCGGCTCCGCCGCTGCTTCAACTCGTTTAGCAATATTTATCGCGCGGCCAACCCATGCATCCGCATCTTCAAATTGAGAGCACTCGCCAAAATGGCACCCCAGTCGAATAGGCAAATCTGGCGCGTTGTGAACGCTGACAAAGTACCGTCGTCTCTGCTTCCAGTACGCAATGAGCTTCAATCCAAATTGAACCGCGACTTCCGCGGACTCGAAGAGAAATAGATGACCGTCTCCAGTGAAATTCCCGTGCCGGCGCCCGTATTGGCTAGCAATTGACTGTGCAATATAGCGGTACTCCGCAATAATGCTCACCATGGCCGTGCGCGCCACTCGGTCCCACGCGAGCGAGTGTCGGACAAGATCGGTGAAAACGGCGGCGAAATAGCTGGCCATGCGAAGATCAATTGTAATCTTCCAAAGGCGATAATTCTACAATAGACTCGCCGCGTTGCCGAATGCAGCAGGAGGTCAGCCATGCCCCAGTATATGGTTGAAAGACATTTGCCCGGCATTACGCCGCAACAGCTCAGCGCAGCGGCGGCGCGCGCAAAATCGGTCTCGTCTGAGATGACCAAACAAGGCAAGCCGGTACGCTATCTACGGTCGACTTTCCTGCCTTCAGAGGAGAAAGCCTTTTGCTTGTTCGAGGCGGCCTCGCCTGAACAAGTTAAAGAGGCCAACGAGATCGCACAGATTCCCCTGCAACGTATCGTCGAGGTGAACCACATCGCCGCAGAGGACGTCGACTGACGCGAGTCTTCGCTTAAGCGGGCGCAGGCTGAGAGGACATGCGTCGTCCATACATGACTAGCGCCGGAGGAAGATGACTTCGGCGCGGGCGGGAGCTGTGCTTTCGCTTTCCGTGGCTGCGGTCCGAATCATGGACGGCGCGGCGGCGCGTTCAATTGACCTCCTCTTGATCGAGCGGCAGAAAACCCGGCGTCGGCGAAGGCCGTAAAGCTCATCTAGGGCGTTCTCCCAGGCCGACGAGAAGAGCATTTCGAATTCTTTCCTCGTTTCTGCCCGAAACAGCTTCGATCCCCTTCGAAAACCGCCCCGCTTCCTCTCCGCCCGATTTCGCCGCATGATCGGCGGTCGGAGAGGAGCTTTGACAGAATTGACCGAATCCGCTTTCGCAGCCGGCCAATCCGCCGCCGAAACAGGCAGACCCGGCCCAGCCCCTCGCGCCGCCCTGCGCTTCCGCTTCCGCGGCGCGGAGGTGGCGCTCGATCGGTTCTCGCCCCGCCTCACTCTGCTTGACTGGCTCCGCGAGGAGGCCGGCGCGAAGGGCGTCAAGGAGGGGTGCGCGGAGGGGGATTGCGGCGCCTGCACCGTGGTCCTGTCCCGGCCCAAGCCGGGCGGCGGGGTCGATTACAAGCCGGTCAACGCTTGCGTCATGCTGCTCGGGCAGGTCGACGGGGCGGAGGTCATCACGGTCGAGGACCTCGCCGAGGGCCAAACGCTGCACCCAGTGCAGCAGGCGATGGTCGACCTGCACGGCTCGCAATGCGGCTTCTGCACGCCGGGCATCGTGATGAGCCTATTCGCGCTCTATCATTCCGGCGAGCCGGCGACCCGCACGACCGTCAACGACCAGCTCGCCGGCAATCTCTGCCGCTGCACCGGCTATCGGCCGATCGTCGATGCGGCTTTGGAGGCGTGCACGGGCGCGGCGCAAGACGGGTTCGCGCGCGAGGAGAAGGCGCGCCAAGCGGCGCTGGCCGCGCTCAAGGACGGCAGGGACCTTTTCGTCGGCGACGAGGAGCGCTTCTTCGCCGCGCCTTCGAGCGAAGCTTCGCTCGCGGCGCTCTATCAGCGCCATCCCGACGCGACGCTGGTCGGCGGCGCGACCGATGTCGGCCTCTGGGTCACCAAGGGGCTGCGCGACCTTAAGAAGATCATCTGGCTCGGCCGGGTCGCGGGGCTCGACCGGATCGAAGAGAGCGCCGAGGCGCTCGATTTCTACGCCATGGCCGGGCTCGACGCCGCGCTCGAGCCGCTCGCCGCGCTCCATCCGGACTTGCGCGAGATCATGCGCCGCTTCGGCTCGAAACAGGTGCGGGCGGCGGGCACGATCGGCGGCAATGTCGCCAATGGCTCGCCGATCGGCGATTCGCCGCCCGCCTTGATCGCGCTCGGCGCGACGCTCGAGCTGCGCCGAGGCGAGGCGACCCGCACGCTGCCGCTCGAGAATTTCTTCATCGCTTATGGCAAGCAGGATCGGCGGCCGGGCGAATATGTCCGCCGCGTCCATGTTCCGAAGCTCAAGCCGAACCAGCATTACCGCGCCTACAAAGTCTCCAAGCGCTTCGACGAGGACATTTCCGCGGTCATGGCGGCGTATCGTTTCACGCTGGAGGGCCGCCGCATCGCCGAGGCGCGGCTCGCCTATGGCGGCATGGCGGCGACGCCGAAACGGGCGAGCTTCGCCGAGGCGGCTTTGATCGGCGCGAGCCTCGACGACCGCCCCTCCTGGAAAGCGGCGCTGGAGGCGATCGGCGCCGACTTCACGCCGCTCACCGATATGCGCGCCACCGCCTCGTACCGGACCAAGGTCGCGACCAATTTGCTGTTGAAGGCGCTGACCGAGATCGCCGGCGGCGCCGGCACAACCCGGATCAGTGAGCTCCATGCGGCCGAATAGGCAGGTTTTCGACAAGATCGGCGACGGGACGACTGCGGTCGTCCACAAGCCGCATGTCCACGATTCGGCGCGGCTGCATGTGCAGGGCGCCGCGCCCTATATCGACGACATCCGCGAGCCGGTCGGCACGCTGCATCTCGCGCTCGGCATGGCCGACAAGGCGCGCGGGACCTTGCGCGGCCTGGACCTCGCCGCCGTGCGCGCCGCGCCGGGCGTGGTCGCGGTGCTCACCGCCGCCGACATTCCCGGCAAGAACGATATCGCGCCCGCTTTCGCCGACGAGCCGCTGCTGGCCGATAGAGAGATCATCTATCATGGCCAGCCGGTTTTCCTCGTCGCCGCGCGGACGCGCGACGAGGCGCGCAGAGCCGCCAAGCTCGGCAAGATCGACATCGCCGAGGAGAAGCCGGTCGTCTCCGTAGACGAAGCGATCGCCGACGGAACGACGGTGCTGCCCGATTACGAATTCGGCCGCGGCGATGTCGCCTCGGCGCTGCGCGCGGCGCCGCGTCAACTCTCGGGCCGCTTCTATATCGGCGGCCAGGAGCATTTCTATCTCGAAGGCCAGGCCGCGCTCGCCGTTCCCGGCGAGGGGCGCGAATTTCTCGTCCATTCCTCGACCCAGGATCCGACCGAGGTCCAGCACATTGTCGGCCGCATCCTCGGCATTCCGGACGCCTTCATCACGGTCGAGACGCGGCGGATGGGCGGCGGCTTTGGCGGCAAGGAGACGCAAGCCTGCCAATGGGCGGCGCTCGCCGCGCTCGCCGCCTATCGCACCGGCAGGCCCTGCAAGATCCGGCTTGACCGCGACGACGATTTCGCCGTGACCGGCAAGCGCCACGACTTCCGCGCCGACTGGCGCGTCGGCTACGACGACAAGGGCGTGATCTCGGCCTACGAGGTCATGCTCAACGCGCGCTGCGGCTGCTCGGCGGATCTGTCGCTCGGGGTCGTCGACCGCGCCATGTTCCACGCGGCCAATTCCTATTGGCTGCCGGACGTCCGCATCGCCTCGAAACGGCTGAAGACGAATACGGTCTCGAACACCGCCTTTCGCGGCTTCGGCGGCCCGCAAGGCATGATTGCGATCGAGCGGGTCATGGACGCAATCGCGCACGAGCGCGGGCTCGACCCGCTCGACGTGCGCAAGGCGAATTTCTACCGCCCCGGCTTCGACAAGACGCCGTATGGCCAGACGGTCGAGGACCCCGAGACGCTCAAGGCGATCGTCGAGGAGCTGGAGCTTTCCTCGGATTACCGCCGCCGGCGCAAGGAGATCGCCGCATTCAACGCCGAGAACCGGATCGTCAAGCGCGGCATCGCGCTGACGCCCGTCAAGTTCGGCATCTCGTTCACGCTGATCCATCTCAATCAGGCCGGCGCCCTGATCCATGTCTATTCGGACGGCTCGGTTCATCTGAACCATGGCGGCACCGAGATGGGGCAGGGCCTGTTCACCAAGGTCGCGCAGGTCGTCGCCGAAGAATTCGGCGTGCCGCTCGACTACGTGCGGATCACCGCGACCAACACGGCGAAAGTGCCCAACGCCTCGCCGACCGCCGCCTCTTCGGGCACGGATCTCAACGGCATGGCGGCGCGGATCGCCGCACGCGAGATCAAGCAAAGGATGATCGAGTTCGCCGCCTCGCAATGGCGGGTCGAAGCGGAGCAGATCGAGTTTCGCGACGGGCTGGTCTTCATCGGCAACAAGTCGGTATCCTTCGCCGAACTCGCCAAGACCTGCCGACTCAACCGCGTCCAGCTCTCCTCGGCCGGCTATTACAAGACGCCGGAAATCCATTGGGACCGCGCGACCGCCACGGGGCGGCCCTTTCTTTATTTCGCCTATGGCGCGGCCTGTTCGGAAGTCGCGATCGATACGCTGACCGGCGAGATGAAGGTGTTGCGCGTCGACGCGCTGCACGATGTCGGCGCCTCGATCAATCCGGCGATCGATCTCGGCCAGGTCGAAGGCGGTTTCGTCCAAGGCATGGGCTGGCTGACGACGGAGGAGCTGGTCTTCGACCCAAAGGGCCGGCTCGCCACCCATGCGCCGGCGACCTACAAAATTCCGGTCGCCTCCGACGTGCCGGAGCGCTTCAACTTAAAGCTTCACTTGAGCCCGAACAAAATGGCCACCATCTATCGCTCGAAGGCGGTCGGCGAGCCGCCGCTGATGCTGCCGATCTCGGTCTGGTGCGCGATCAACGATGCGGTTCATTCGCTGAAACCGGGATCTCAGCCGCGGCTCCGCGCGCCGGCGACGCCCGAGGCGATTCTCGATGCTATTCAGTCGCTTGAGGCATGAGAGCTGAAGTTGTAGTTTTACATGAGGGCGCGTCATTCCCGCGCAAGCGGAATCCAGGCTTGTCGGCCCGCAAAGCGCGGCGGTTCTCTGGGTTCCCGCTTTGCGCGGGAATGACACGGAGACGGCTGACCCAGAGTCATGCAAACCTTTAACCGCCTGGTCGAAGCGCTCGAGGCCGAAGGCGCCGGCGCTTTGGTCAGCCTGATCAAGGTCGAGGGATCGAGCCCGCGCGAAAGCGGCGCGCGCATGGTCGTGCGGCCTTCCGGCGCCTTCAACGGCACGATTGGCGGCGGCGAGCTCGAATGGCGGGCGCTCGCCGCGGCGCAGAAGGCGCTGACCCAGGGCCGGGGCGCGCCGCTCCGGCGCACGGTCCTGCTCGGGCCTGATCTCGCTCAATGCTGCGGCGGCCGAGTCGAGTGGCTGATCGAAACGTTCGATCGCCGCGACGCGGCGGAGATCAAAGCGCTCGCTGCGGCCGAACGGCAGGGACCGCTGGTCACCCAAACTGTCAAGACGGCGGACGGGCGCTTGTCGCGCAAACCAGCCGCGGCGTCTGGGCTCGCCGGCCCGGCGGTCGAGACGAGGTCCGACGGCGCCTTGATCGAGCGCTTCGGCGGCGGCTGGACCGATCTCTACCTTTTCGGCGCGGGCCATGTCGGCCGCGCGCTCGTCCTCGCGCTGGCGCCGCTGCCCTTCCGCGTGCGCTGGATCGACTCGCGCCAGGGGGCGTTTCCGCTTCGCGCGCCGACCAATGTGACCATGGTTCAATCGGCTGATCCGCCTGCGGAGCTCGACGCCGCGCCGGCGGGCGCGCAGATCGTCGTGATGACCCATTCCCATCCGCTCGATCTCGCGATCGTATCGCGCGCGCTCGCCGCGGAGCGCTTCGCCTTTGTCGGCCTGATCGGCTCCGAGACAAAGCGGGCGCGGTTCTTGAGTCAGATGCGCGCCGCCGGTTTGACGCAAACCATGCTCGATCGCCTGACCTGCCCGATCGGCCTGCCCGGGATCGAAGGCAAGGAGCCGGCGGTGATCGCGGCTGCGGTCGCGGCGCAATTGCTGATGGCGAGGGGCGATCCTCGTTCGCTCAGCGGACGTATTTCAGCGTCCGAAACCGCCGCCGAAACGCGCTGACCTCCTCCGCGACCGCCTCCGGCGCCTCGTTGCCGATCAACACGCGCGCCATCGCTCGTCAGGATATCGGCTCGGCGCAACAGTTTCGGCGCCTGACGCCAGCGCGCCGCGCGTCTTTGCCCCGCGTCGCGCCGCCGATTATGCTGCGTCGCGTCAGAGTCCGACGCCGAACCGGAAGAGCCCCTCAGTGAGCGAAGCTGCGACCAATCGCACCTACATTTCCGGCCTGTTGCAGACCGTAGCGGAGCGCGGCCGCGCCTGGGTCGGGTTGCGCCGCGCCGATCCGCTCGGCCTCGACGCGCTGCTCGGCCTATCGGAGAAATTGCTGACCGGCCGCGGCGAGGCCTCGGGCGTGGCGCTGGCCCGCACCGTGCTCGCCGGCTACGCAGCGCTCGCCGCGCCGCAACGGGCCGAGTTCCTCGTCAGGGCCGCCAAGCGCTTCGGCCCGGATCTCGACGCGCTCGCCAGACAGGCCAAGTCCTTTCTCGACGATCCCAACGAAGCGCGGGCGACGCGGCTGCTGAAGGCGGCCGAGCCCAAGCGGCAGGAATGGATTCGCCGTCTCAATCACCCGCCCGGCGGAACCTTGGCGCTGGTGCGGATGCGCGAGGACATTCTCGCCGCCATGGCCAGCGACCCCGCGCTCGCCGCTCTGGACGACGATTTCCTCCACCTCTTCGGCTCGTGGTTCAATCGGGGGTTTCTGGTGCTGCGACGGATCGATTGGACGACGCCGGCCAACATACTCGAGAAGATCATCCGCAACGAGGCTGTGCACGCGATCGACGGGTTCGACGAGCTGCGCCGCCGGCTCGAGCCGCCCGACCGGCGCCTCTATGCGTTCTTTCACCCCGCGCTTGGCGACGAGCCGCTGATCTTCGTCGAGGTGGCGCTGACCGATTCCATTCCCGGCGCGATCGCGCCGCTGCTCGCGCCGGATCGCGTGCAATTGCTGCCGCAGCTCGCCACGACCGCGGTCTTCTATTCGATCTCCAACGCGCAGAAAGGTCTTGCGCGGGTCAGCTTCGGCAATTTCCTGATCAAGCAGGTGGTCGAGGAATTGAAGCGCGAATTGCCGCGCCTGCAGACCTTCGTGACGCTCTCGCCTGCGCCCGGCTTCGCCCGCTGGCTGAACGCCGAACGCGCCAACGAGGAGTCGCGCTTTCTCAACGCCGAGGCGCGCCGCGCGCTGGCGTTGCTCGATCATCCGAATTGGCCGAGCAAGGCCGCCGCGGTCGAGGCTTTGGCCCGCGTCCTGCCGCCGCTTGCGGCGAGCTATTTCATCCATGCGCGCAGCGCCAATGGCCGCGTCATCGATCCGGTCGCGCGCTTCCATCTCGGCAATGGCGCGCGGCTGGAGCGGATCAGCATGCTGGGCGACCTCTCCGAGACGGGCTTGAGGCAATCCTACGGGTTGATGGTGAACTATCTCTACGATCTCGACCATATCGAAGAGAACCACGAAGCCTACGCCAACAAGGGCGAAGTGGTCGCTTCGACGCCGATCCGGCGGTTGGCGCGGCCGCGGTCGGCCGCCGCGCAGGAGCCGGCGCGGAGCGTCGAGAGTTGACGGCGTCATTGTACCGAGAATTGACGAGAAGTACCGAGCGGTTCATGTCCGACAATATCTATGACCTCATCCGCGGCCGCGCGCCGCGCCTCGAGAAAATCGCGCTCGATTGCGCGGACGGGCCGCCGCTGAGCTATGGCGACTTGTTCGCCCGCGCCGGGCGCGCGGCCAACGCTCTGGTTAAGCTCGGCGTCGAGCCGGGCGACCGCGTCGCCGTCCAGATCGACAAATCGCCGGACATGATCGCGCTGGCGCTCGCTTGCTTCCGCGTCGGCGCGGCGCTGCTGCCGTTGAACACCGCCTACACGCTCGCCGAACTGGAATATTTCCTGAGCAACGCCAGACCCGCGCTCGTCGTTTGCCGGCCTCCGGCGTTGGATCAGGTCCGCGCGCTCGCGGACAGACTCGGCATCGCCGCGGTCGAGAGCCTCGGCGTCGGCCGCGACGGGACGCTGGCCGAGAAGATCGCGGACGCGCCGGCGGACTTCGCCACAATTCCCCGCGCCGGCGGCGACCTCGCCGCGATCCTCTACACGTCCGGCACGACCGGCCGATCGAAAGGCGCGATGCTGACGCACGAGAACCTCGCCTCGAACGCGCTCGTCCTCGTCGACTACTGGCGCTTCACCGAAGCGGACGTGCTGATCCACGCCCTGCCGGTCTTCCACACGCACGGACTTTTCGTCGCGACCAATGTCGCGCTTCTCGCCGGCGCCACCATGATCTATCAGCCGCGCTTCGACGCGGACGCGATCGTTAAGGCGCTGCCGCGCGCGACCAGCCTGATGGGCGTGCCGACCTTCTATACGCGCCTGCTCGCTCATGGCGGCGTGACCCGCGAATCGACCAAGCATATGCGGCTGTTCGTCTCGGGTTCGGCGCCGCTGCTCGCCGACACGCATCAGGCTTGGCGCGCCAAGACCGGCCACGCCATCTTGGAGCGCTACGGCATGACCGAGACCAACATGATCACGTCCAATCCGTACGATGGCGACCGGGTCGCCGGCACGGTCGGCTTCCCGCTGCCCGGCGTCTCGCTGCGCATCGCCGAGCCGGAGACTGGGCGCATTCTCCCGCAAGGCGAGATCGGCGTGATCGAGGTCAAAGGGCCGAACGTCTTCAAGGGCTATTGGCGGATGCCCGAGAAAACGGCGGAAGAATTCCGCTCCGACGGCTTCTTCATCACCGGCGATCTCGGCAAGATCGACGGGCGGGGCTATGTCCACATCGTCGGGCGGGCGAAGGACCTGATCATTTCCGGCGGATTCAATGTGTACCCGAAAGAGATCGAGGTGGAGATCGACGCGCTGCCTGGCGTCGACGAGAGCGCGGTGATCGGCCTGCCGCATCCGGATTTCGGCGAAGGAGTGACGGCGGTCGTCGTGCCGAAGAAGGGCGCGACGCTGACGGAGGAGGGGGTGCTGGCGGCGCTGGAAGGGCGGCTGGCGAAGTACAAGCTGCCGAAGCGGGTGTTCTTTGTCGAGGAGCTGCCGCGGAATACGATGGGAAAGGTGCAGAAGAAGGTGTTGAGGGAGAAGAGGCAGGGGATCTATGGAGCGTGACTGCGACTGCTAAGGAAGCTCCACGAACGCTTGTTTAATTCACTGCGGCGCGCGCACTTGGCGCGAAGCGCTTTTGCCGGACAATCGTCATTGCGAGCGAAGCGAAGCAGTCCATTCGCAAAGCTCGGTTCTGCGAATGGATTGCTTCGTCGCTTTGCTCCTCGCAATGATGGTTTCACCGGCTTGGCCTGAACGCACTTCGCCCCCGCCTGACGGCGAGCATGGCTCGGACGGCCGATCATTCCCGCCTTCTTCTTCTCTGGAACAGAGCCTCTCCCCGAGCGTTGACGCGCGTGACGAGCGCGGCGCCCCGGCTGGGCTAGCGGATCAGATGGCGAACGAAAGAATCCTCCTTGTCGAAGGGGATGTCTTGCTCCGGCTGGAGCTTTCGAATTCTCTGCGCGAGGCCGGCTTCGTCGTCATCGAGGCGTCCAGCGCGGACGACGCGTGGATCTATCTCGAGGCGGAAGGCGCGGTGGACCTGGTTCTGTGCGAGAGCGCGCCGCGCGGCGCCCTTGACGGCGCGACTCTGGCTCGGCGAATTGCGGAGCGTTTCATCGCTCTCCCGGTTCTTCTCACAGCCGAGAAGGATCGCGCGCCGCCAGAAGGGGAATGGCCTTTCATTACGAAGCCCTACGCAATCGAACGCGTCAAAGCAGCCATTTTCAAAGCTCTGGGGCCCAATAAACCAAGGACGAGCCATGACTCAGCCGCGCCTGGTGATTGTCGAAAGCGATATTCTGATCCGCCATCCGCTCGCCGAGTATCTCCGCGAATGCGGCTACCAGGTCTTCGAGGCG
Source organism: Alphaproteobacteria bacterium (assembly GCA_021325385.1). GTDB lineage: Bacteria > Pseudomonadota > Alphaproteobacteria > Rhizobiales > Beijerinckiaceae > Roseiarcus. The sequence goes on along the minus strand of JAJPHH010000069.1, from coordinate 11,346 downwards.
ACGGACGCCGACGAGGCGCGCTCGATCGTCGAGGGTGAGAACGACATTGACGTCGTCCTCGCCGACGCCGACGCGCCGAACGCCGGCGGCTTCGCGCTCGCCACCTGGCTGAGGCGCGAGCACCCGAAGATCAAAGTGGTCCTGGCCGGCAATGTCGCCGTGGCCGCCGAGAAGGCGGGCGACCTTTGCGAGGAAGGGCCGAATCTGTCCAAGCCCTATGATCACCAATTGGTGCTGAACTATGTTCGCCGGCTCTTGGCGTCGCGAGGTCCCAGCCGATAGGCGCCGGCTGCGTGATAAAGCGAGGCTTCCCCGTCATTGCGAGCGAAGCGAAGCAATCCACGCATAGACCTCGGCGCCCTATCAGTGGATTGCTTCGTCGCTTCGCTCCTCGCAATGACGGCGCGTTTTTTGCACCATTCTCGCGGTCGCGTAATTCCTGTATCGTCTCGGGAACCGCATTGCTTCACTGATTCCCTCTGCATCATGCCGTTGCGCCCGTTCTCCGCCGCCGATCTCGAAATCCTCAAAACCTGGGACACGCCGACGATCTGCAACGGCCTCGAACTCGTCGCGCCGGAGCGCCGGGCGATCGGCTTCACCATTGCGCCCATCGTCGCGGCCGACCGCAAGCTCAAGCCGATCGTCGGGCTGGCGCGGACCGGCATGATCCGGGCGAAGGAGAGGCCACGCGGGCCGATCCCGCCGCGCGAGGAATGGTACGAATACGTCGCCGCCGATGGTCTGCCGACGATCGCCGTCATTCAGGACGTCGACGATCGCCCTGGCTTCGGCGCTTTCTGGGGCGAGGTGCAATCGACGGCGCATCTCGCATTGGGCTGCTTAGGTTGCGTCACCAATGGCGCGTTCCGCGATGTCGATATGCTGGCGCCGGGCTTCCAGATCATCGGCGGCGGCGTTGCGCCGAGCCATGCCCATGTCCATTTGATCCAGATGCGCTGCGACGTGAATGTCTGCGGCATGGCCGCGACCCATGACGACGTCATCCATGCCGACCATCACGGCGCCGTCGTCGTGCCGGCCGAGGCGGTGACCAAACTTCCCGACGCGATCGCGTTGATTGGCCGCCGCGAAAAGGCGATCCTCGACTTGGCGCGCGCGCCGGGCTTCACCGCGCAGAAAATGCGCGAAGCGCTGCGGCGCTCGAGCGAGATTCATTAGAGCGCAAATGAAATCCGCGAGGAACTTGGCGGCAGCCTAAATTTCCGGCCCTGGATCAAAAAAATGCGATGAGGACGCTTGTCATCTTTCGCGCGCTCTGGCTAAATCGCGTCCTCGATAAAAAGAAGGGCCACTCGAAAGCGGCCCAAGTCTAGGGAGGAAACGCCCAAGGAGGGCATACGGCGAAGACTCGCCGCACGTCCAACATATGGTGCGCCGCAAAGACTTCAAGGTAAAAAGCGCCGACGTCGTCGCCAAACGCCGTCGGCGTGCTATTTTTGCATCAGTTTTCCACATTAATCCCGCTATCCCCGCCGAGCGAACCTCACGTCCGTAAAATCTCCTGGACGACTTTGCTCAATTCGCTTGGCGAGAAGGGCTTGGCGATCAGGCGCATCCCGTCCTTCAAGCGTTCCGAATCCAGAGCGGCCTTTTCGGCATATCCGGTCATCAGCAAGACTTTGAGATTGGGCCGCAAGCGGCGTCCCGATTCGGCCAATTCCCGACCGTTCCTGCCCGGCAGGACGACGTCGGTGGCGAGCAGATCGATTGACGTAGAAGATTTAAGGATCTCCAGCGCGGCCTCGGAATTCTCGGCTTCAAGCGTGCGATAGCCCGCCTCGGACAGCGCTTCCGCAATCAACATGCGAACGGCAGGCTCGTCTTCGACAACGAGCACGGTTTCGCCGCGTCCACTGGGCGACGAAGCCGCGGCTGCCGCGGCTTCGTCTCGCGAGGCCTGGGCATGCGTGCGCGGAAAAAAAATCCGCACCGTGGTTCCGCGCCCGACCTCGCTTTTGATCCGAATGTGGCCGCCGGATTGAATGACGAAGCCATAGGTCATCGACAGGCCGAGCCCGGTGCCCTGGCCCATCGGTTTGGTCGTAAAGAACGGATCGAAGGCGCGGGCCAGAATCTCGGGCGGCATGCCGACGCCGGTATCGGAAACGCTGATCATCACGTACTCGCCGGTCACTTCGACATTTTCGGGCGCGTCGCCCGCTTCGATCTGCGTGACATTCGCAGTCGCGAGCGTCAGTTCGCCGCCTTGCGGCATGGCGTCGCGCGCATTGATGGCGAGGTTCAGGATCGCGTTTTCAAGCTGGTTGGCGTCAACGAAGGTCGGCCACAGCCTCTCGGCGGGCTTGATCGTCATCCGGGTCTGCTCGCCGAGCGAGCGGCGCAGCAAATCTTCGATCGAAGCGAGGAGCTGATTGACGTCGACAGGTTTTGGATTGAGCGGCTGGCGCCGCGCGAAGGCGAGCAGGCGATGAGTCAATGAGGCGGCGCGATAAGCGGAAGTCGTGGCCGCTTGCATGAAGCGGTCGAGATCGTCGAGGCGGCCGCTCTGGATGCGGCGCTTCACCAGATCGAGCGCGCCGATAATGCTGGTCAAGAGATTGTTGAAGTCATGCGCGATGCCGCCGGTGAGCTGTCCGACGGCCTCCATTTTCTGCGCATGGCGCAAGCGCTCCTCCGCCGCCCGCAACTCGGCGGTTCGCTCTTTGACGCTCCTCTCCAAGGTTTCGTTGATCTCGGCGAGCTTCTGCTCCGCCTCCTTCCAGATCGTGATGTCGTAAGCGGCGCCGATAAAGCCGATCGGCTCTCCGGCCGGGCCCCAGCGCGGCTGCGCCTCGACGCGGAGCCAGCGCCAGGCGCCGTCGGCGCGCTTGAAACGCGCTTCAAGCTCGAAAGGCCTGAGCGCCCTCTCTCTTTCGCGCAGGTCCTGCAGCAGATTGTCGCGATCGTCAGGATGGACTGCGTTTCGCCAGTCGTACGTCATCGCCTCGGCCAGCGGCAATCCAAGAAAGTCCTGATAGGCGGCGTTGACGAAAATCCGTTTCGTGCCGGCGGTGACCCAGATCGGGACGGGCGCGCTGTTCGCGATGGAGCGGAACCGCTCTTCACTCTCGGCCAGCGCCAATTCGGCGCGCTTGCGCTCGGTAATGTCCTGTACCAGCGAATACATGCCGAGCACGTTTCCCGTTTCGTCGCGATGCGGCACGTGGGCGATCTGGGTGATCCGCTCGCCGTCCATGGCGGGGAAATTCATTTCATAGGTCAGGCTCTCCCCGGCCAAAGCGCGCTCGATGAACGGGCGACGCGCTTCGTGCATTTCGGCGCCCATGACGTCGGCGACCTTCTTGCCGACGATCTCGCTCAACGGTCGGCCGAACCAAGCCTCGTACGGCTTGTTGGCGAATCGGAACACTTCGTCCTTGTCGACATAGGAGATCAGCAGCGGCAGCGCGTCGGCGATGGCGCGCAAGCGCTGCTCGCTGTCGCGCGCCTGGCGCTCGGCTTCTTTGATCTCGGTGATGTCGAGATGGACTCCGACAAGCTTTTGCGCTTTGCCCGTCGCGTCGCGCTCGATTTCGGCGATCGCGCGGACCCATCTCGTCTGGCCGTCATTCGGCCGAATGATGCGATATTCCTGGCGATAGCTGGTTTCCGAGCCGGCGATGGCGTCGAGAAAATATTTCTCCGCCCGGCGGCGATCGTCGGGATGAATGCGTTTGACCCAGTCCTCGAGGCTTTCCTCGGCCGCGCTCGCGTCGAGGCCATGAACCTGCAAGTATTCCGGCGAGCGGCGGGTGCGCAGCTCGCCGGTGAGATCGGCATGCAGGCCGCCGACGCCGGCGATCCTCTGGACGCGGGCGAGTTCGGCCTCGCGCTCGCGCAACGCGTCCATCGCGCGGCGGCGATTGGTCGCGTCGCGGAAGGAAACGCCGATTCCCTCGTCCAAGGGAAAGGCGCGGATTTCGTAAAATCGATCCGGACGCAGAATTGCATAGGCCTCGAATTCTTGCCGGACGCGCTCGCTCATCACGATCCGACAGCGGCGCTCGAATTCGGCGCTGACGACGCTAGGCGAGACCTCCCAGAGCAGCCGGCCGATTACCTCGCGGCGCGACAGGCCGAATATTTCCTCCGCCGCCCGGTTGAAAGCGGTGAAACGCCAATCCGGCCCTAGCGCGAAAAAGCCCTCGCCGATGCCTTCGAGAATGGCCTCGAGGGAAAGGTCCGGAGGTTTCGTCGCAATCTTCGTCATTGATCCCGGCCAGGCTCCCGCGCCAGCCTAACATATTGGGAAGGGCGACGGCTTGCGCAAACGCGGCGCTCCGCGTTGGGAATTTCCTCTCATCAATAGAGAGCGTTAGGCCATCCTTTCATCAACGCCGTCAACTTTGCGGGTTCCGTCGGCGGCAGCCCGGAGCGCAGGGCGAAAGCCAGCACGAACACGCTCCAGATCGCGACGGCCATTTGAAGTTTCCGCAAAGCGAAAAAACTGCTGCGCTCTCCGATCACAGGGCCGGCGCGCTTCGCGTCAGAGCGCCGCCGCTATGTCGGCGAGCTTGGCGATCGTGTTCATGTTGCGCGCCGTGCCGGAGGCGGCGGCTGGAATCTTGAGCCGCGATTCGCCCATGCCGTCGCCGTAATGGACGTAGATTTCACGCTTTCCCAGCCGCATCTCTTCGTTTGCGACGCCCGTCGCGTGGGCGAGCGCGTCGGCGGGCGGCGGCTCGTCGAGAAAGATCGCCACGGTCCGGTTGGGCGCCGCGTTGGGAAAAGGATTGTTCTTGACGACGTCCTTCATCTCGGCCGCGGTGCGCACCAGGACGCCGACCGGCTTGCCGGCATAGGCTTTCAGACGCCTCTCCAGCGCCGCTTTCACCTCGCGCTCGGAGGCCTTGCTGACGAAGGCGACGTTGCCGCTGGCGATATAGGTGCGAACCTTGGCGAAGCCCGCCGCCTCGCACATCGCTTTGAGTTCGGTCATCGGCAGCTTGCCGGTTCCGCCAACATTGACGGCGCGCAGCAGGGCGACGAAGGCGGTCATCGACACAAGTCCCGCGACAAAAGGCCGGCGGCATCAAAAGCCGAAGCGCGTCGGCTCGACAAGCGGCGCAACATGCTAAACACCGTTTCGTCCCATCGCCCGCCAAGGTTTTCCATGCCCGATCTGAGCCTGTTCGATCTTTCCGGCCGCCTCGCCCTCGTCACCGGCTCGTCCGACGGCATCGGCTTCGCGCTCGCCGCCGGTCTCGGCAAAGCCGGCGCGCGGATCGCGCTCAATGGCCGCAACGCCGAGAAGCTCGCCGCCGCGGCCGAGCGGCTGGCCGGGCAGGGGATCGCGGTCGAAACCGCGCCCTTCGACGTCGCCGACCGCGACGCCGTGTTCCGAGCCGTCGAGCGGATCGAGCGCGAAGTCGGGCCGATCGACGTTCTCGTCAACAATGCCGGCGTGCAGCGCCGCAATCCGTTCGAGACATTCCCGGAAGAAACGTGGCGGGAGATCATGGCGATCAATGTCGACGGCGTCTTCCATGTCACCCAGGCTGTCGGCGGGCGCATGATCGAGCGAAAGCGCGGCCGCATCATCAATATCTGCTCGGTGACGAGCGAGCTCGGCCGCAAGACGATCGTGCCCTACGCTGCGACCAAGGGGGCGCTGCGCCAGATGACGCGCGGCCTTTCCGCCGAATGGGCCAAGCACAATATCCAGATCAACGCGATCGCGCCCGGCTATATCCGCACGCCGCTGAACCAGGCCTTGCTCGACGATGCGAAATTCTCCGCCTGGGTCGAGGACCGGACCCCCGCTGGCCGCTGGGCCGAGCCGGAGGAGTTGATCGGCGCGGCGATTTTCCTTGCGTCCGACGCAGCCTCGTACGTGAACGGGCATGTGCTCTATGTCGACGGGGGGCTATCGACGAGCGTTTGAGGCGAAACGGCGCCCTACAGGACCGCGAATGCGGCGGCAGGAAAGGCGCCCGCTAACCGCGTGTCGCCTGTTGCCTATATGAGCGACGTGGCGCGCGCCGCGCGCCCTTCCGAAAGGCCTCCGCCGCCCATGGATATGCGCCGCCCTATCGAAGCGTCCCCTTCGCCCGCTCCGCTCGGCGCCGCGCCGAAGAGCCCGGATCAACGCCTTTCCGACTTGCGCCGCATGCGCATGATCGCGACGCTGCTCCTCGCGGCGATGGCGCTCATTTTCTTCGCCTGCAGCGCGACCAAGCTCGATTGGCCATGGATTCCTTACCTCCGCGCCTTCGCCGAGGCCGGCATGGTCGGCGCTTGCGCGGACTGGTTTGCCGTCGTGGCCTTGTTTCGTCATCCGCTCGGCCTGCCGATTCCGCATACCGCCGTGGTGCCGCGCAACAAGCAGCGCATCGGCGGCGCGCTCGGCCGCTTCATCACCAACAATTTCCTGTCGCCGCGCGTCGCCGGCGCGCGGCTCCGGCAGATCGATATGATCGGCTTCGCAGCCCGTTGGATCGAGCATCCGGACAATTCGGCCAAGCTCGGCGAATGGGCCGCGCGCTTGGCCCCGCACGCGCTCGAGCGGATCCCGTCCAAGGAACTGGGCGCCTTTCTTGGGCGCATGGCGCGCAGCGGCGTCGAAGCCATTCCCGCCGCGCCGCTCGCCGGCAAGGTCCTTTCCGTGCTCTGGGCCAATGGCGCGGCGCAGGCCCTGCTCGATCAGGCGCTCGATTTCGGCGAGGCGGCGCTCGATCGGCACAAGGACTTCATCAGCCGGAAAGTCACGGAGCAGTCGTCGCGCTGGATTCCGAAATGGGTCGACAACATCATCGCTGCGCGCGTGATGAACGGGCTCCTGTCGACAATGCGCGAGATGCGCGAGGCCGATCATCCCTGGCGGGCCGAACTGCGCAAGGCGGTCGACAAGCTGATCGTCGACCTCGCCACAGACCCAGCCCTCCATGCCCAAGGCGAGGCGATCAAGGCCGATCTGCTCGCCAATCCGGTCTTTCTCGGCCAGGCCGAGAGCCTGTGGTCGGAGATCGAGAAAGGCCTGCACGCCGATTTGTCGCGCTATTCCGACATGGCCGCCGAACTCGCCGCGGCGACGCTGCGCAGTTTCGGCAAATGGCTCGAAGAAGATGCAGGCCGCAAGGCGAGGCTCAATCGGCAGCTCCGGCTGACCGTGCTCCGCGTCCTGTTGCCGCGGCGCGCCGAGATCGGCGCCTATATCGCCCAGGTCGTCGACAATTGGGACAGCGCGACCTTGGTTCACCGGCTCGAGCTGCAGGTCGGCAAGGACCTGCAGTACATTCGCATCAACGGAACGCTGGTCGGCGGTCTTGTCGGGCTGCTGATTTTCGCCGCGGCGAAGGCGATCGCGGCGTTGTGAGCGGCGGCGGATCGACCCTGACCCGCGTGCAATCCGCGGCGGAAGGGAAGAGCTGCTCCGTCGCTTCGCTCCTCGCAATGTCGGCGACGATTCTGCGTTCGACGCCGCCGCGACGCCTCTTCCCGCGTCGTTCGCGCCTGAGAGGAAATTTTCTCCTTCCTTTTCCTTCCCTTTGATTTCCCTTTCCTTCCTTTCGGCTTCCCTTTTCAGCCTACCAAAAGCCTCGAACAATGAACCTGCAATACTTCCTTCAGCACACAGCGAAGACAGGACCCGCGCAGGTTCCTAAATCAATGATGAGAGATACGCTCCGCTCGTCTTGTTGCTGCGCAGTATGACTATCTGATCTGGCTCTGAGACGAACCATGCGAACGTGTCCCACGCTAGCTGAGCAACAGTTTTCTTGAAACCGGCGGATTCTCGGTCCTGATAAGCGGTCAAAAAAGCAACCTGCTTGCGATCGAAACCAGCGGCGTCGGTCAGTTCATAAATCGCTTCCCGCCGACGTGGCGTAATTGCGCCATCCGTCGCCACGACCTCTACGAAGACAATCAGCGGTTCTAAGGGGCCGAGATCGGCCAATATCAAGTCCGGCAGATTCTTGTCGTGCTTAATTTTGAGGCCGATTGCATTAGCAAGACTATCATCACGGACCACAACTTTGTTGCCGCTTTCGCTGAGCCAGAGGACCGCTGGCGCAGCAAGAAACCGTTTCGCGAAGACCTCGATCACATCTTGCGCGATGAAGGAGCTCGGGCCGGGCGCGAGTTGCCTCGTCTCCCCGTTGGGAAAAGTTACGCGCAAACCGGCGCTTCCCGCCGCGGCGCCGGACCTCATAATGGTAATGCGCGCCAACGCGCCTTTACTTAAATGCGTGCTTTGGAACGTAGCAATCGCAGCCTCGAGAGCCGAACCGTCAAGCGCTGGGTCGAAGAGCTTGGCGAAATCGCTTTTCAGAGCATAACGCGGCGCGCCAGACGTCGTGGGCAAATCTTCCCTACGGATAACGGCTCCGATTGCAACCAATCCATCCCGCAGTGTTTCATCGCGGATGGGCTCACGCGAATTGTCCGCATACCATCGTGTTCCTGGCACTCGGTTCGTGCGGACCAGCCGCGGATAGTCCTCTCGGTCCGCATTCGTCGATTTAACGGCTTGTTCAGTTGTCATTCTGTAGACATGAACAGGTCCGAGAAAGCGATTTGCGCCTTCTACCGCGCCGATATAAAGCGCAGTGAATACGGTGCTCGCTGCGATTTCCCTAACGCAGTAGATACGGTTTGGCGTTCCCTCCGGGAATATGAGTGATAGTCGTTCTGCAACCAGATCGCGCGATACGTACGAAGGCAAACTCACCATTACACAGCCTCACCATAGAGGCGGGAACACTCCTCATCGATCAGTGCACGGTCTGCGCTCTGAGCAACAAGACGCTTGAGGGTTTTCAATTGCGCGATGTCAGGGAGCGGCAGAGCCTCGAGCTCAAAAGCCGATACGGCAACACTGCCGTTCATACATCGAAATACTTCATCGACGACACGACTGTTGAACAAAGCGGCAATCACCGACGGGGGAACCTTCGCCTCGACAGTGGCGCGCACCATGTTGAGGTGATTTTCAACGATGACGCCGCCATGTTCCTGAACGAACTCGTGAGGCAACTCGGCGGCTATCAGGCGGCGCGCTTGTTCTTTGGCAGTCGTGCGCTGAACCAGGACACACGGCTCCTCGACCAGCAACCAAGCGTCGCCGCGTTCCAATTTGAAGTAAGGGGTATGGTTCCGCTTCTGCGCTCGAAATACAAAGCGGCCATCGGCGGCAACGGACTCTGCCCAAATCAGGGGATGGACGTTCTTTCCCCCAGCTTTATCGCGCAGCTGAGACTTGAAACGGTTCCATACAAGGGGCCCCGTCGAAACCGAATAGCCCCAATCCGCGAGTCGGGAATTCATTCCCTCGACACGGCTGATTAGAGCGCTGTGCTGAGGATCGCGCGGCGCGAGCCAAGGAGCTTTGGGTTCCGCTGGGAGTCCGACGGTCCCGTTTCGGATGATATCGGCCTCACGTTCGTTAGAAACGTGGAGGTAGTGAATTTGCGCACGGCTTGCGCTTTCGCCTTTTCGGTAGACGGCCAGCATGGTTTCTTGGAGAACATCCTCAAAGACGCCCCGTCTGGCGTGAACGAAATCGATTGCGACGGGAGGCGCTTCGCGTGCGAGCAGTCCGCGGAGCGCCGCGTAATATTGACCCGCCAAGAAAGATGCGGGTGTCAAATACGCCACCAGTCCTTTTGGCTTTGTCCATCGCAAAGCCACATCAGTGAAGACGCCATAAAGATTAGCGTGACCATAAAGGCTGCGACCATAGCGGTTCCGCTGCTCCGCGGTCAGCGCTACCCGCCCGTACGGCGGATTGCCGATGACCAAATCGAAAATTTCTTCTGGCGGCTCTTCGAGAGTGTCACAAGCTCGAACCATCTTTGGTATTGACCGCCCCGCGGCTTCGGCCAAATCACTGAGCAAGATTTCCAACGCGGTTTGGGTCAGGGCCGCCGCATAAGGGTCCAGCTCGAATCCAAGAAGACGTGAGCCGATCTGAGCCAATGCGAAGGCGGGCGCAGAATTTCGCATCGTCTCTCGCATACGGAGCGCCGCATCCATCAGAAACACGCCGCCACCTGCGGCAGGGTCGAGAACTCTCGCCGTCCGCCAATCGACGCCTGCTTCTGTTGCTTGATCCAAAAGCCTCGCGCACAAAGCAAGGGGCGTATAAAATGCCCCGAGCGAACTTCGTTCGCGCGCGGGGAGCAATGCCGGGTAAAGGCTCGTAACGAAATGCAAGCCCTCCAAAATGGGAAGATTGGCCGCATCACTTCCAATGGACTGCGCGAGCTGTTTTGCCGCATGATCAAGTTGGACGTAGGGGCTGGCGATCCCTGCGCCGAGCTGGTGAGCAGGCGCGGTATCGCGCGCGAAGGCGTCAAGCGCGCGATGGACAAAAGCGGCGGCTTTATCCCGTCGCCCGCTTTCGGCTATTGTTTCAGACCAGGCTCGGCACAAGGCCCGAGCACGCCCTAGGGCGGCTCGAATAGAGCTATGATCGCGAAACGCACCAGGCGTCGCAATTCCTGCAAGAGCGTGCGTCCTCGCCACTTGACCCCAACCCATAGGTTCTTGCTTCGTTCTTCTGAAGAGTGCGTGATTTATTACGATTCTGCAAGGAGTTTCGGGCGGTAAGAACAGAAACCGCCATTGCGACCGCTTGTCCAACTTTGCGCTTCCCGAATGAGCGCTCGACGATGAGGCGGCCGTGCTCTATTCAAATCTCCTCCATCCATCCACCACCAGCATCAGCTTCAGCGCCCTGTTCACGCGCTTCGAGACCAGCCATTCCCGCAGCACGTTCTAGGCGCGCCGGAAGCATCGCCCTTCATCGGCCCGCATTCGAAGCAACTCAAACAGGTTATGATCGCGGCGATGTGACGCCGCCAGTCGCAACCTTTTGTTAATCCGCCGGTTTCAGCATTTTCGGGTTGACAGTTCGACCGAAGAGGCGCACCTAAATACCGTCGGCGAGTTCCGCTCGTCGGCAATCAGTTTTGAAATTTTAAATCCGGTTCGCGCTGATCGCTTCGGCTGCCTGAAGGCAGGGAAGGGATGAGCGAGAGCCGCGCCTACGAGCGGCATCGTCGGCGACCGGCCCGCGCGTCCTGAGAAAGTCGCGCCGCCCGGTCGGACGATAAGAGAGGAGACCAAATTGAACGACGGCCCTAGTTGGCCCGCTGGCTGGCCCCGTCCGGTCTCGCGGGTGTTCCCCCGATCCACCTTGCAATCAAAGCCGCTCCTCTCGCTGAAGGCTAAGGGCCGCGCCGGCTGATCGTCGGTTCGTCCTCGCCGCGCAGGAAGCGGCGAAGGAGACGAACCATGACGAGGAACGTAACCGCCTCCGAGCTCGCGAACGCCGCCGTGCTCGACGAGGCTCATGTCGGACATATCCGCGGCGCTTTC
>JAJPHH010000003.1 GCA_021325385.1 Alphaproteobacteria bacterium | reverse complement strand
GCGGCCGGCGCCTTGTCGAAGACGTCGTGGCGGACGCCGAGATAGATCAGCATCGGCGAGCAGATGAAGATCGACGAATAGGTGGCGACGAAAATGCCCCAGATCATCGCCGCCGAGAAGGAGCGGATGACTTCCCCGCCGAGGAAGAACAGCGCCAGGAGCGCCAGGAACACGGTCGTCGCTGTCATGATCGTGCGCGGCAGCACCGCGTTGACCGACATGTCGATAATGTCGGCGGTTGAGAGGCGCTTATATTTGCGCATCACCTCGCGGATGCGGTCGAGCACCACGACCGTCTCGTTGAGCGAATAGCCGACAATGGTCAGGATCGCCGCGATCGAGGCCGAGTTGAATTCGAGCTGGGTCACGCAGAAGAAGCCGACGGTCAGCAACAGGTCGTGCATCGTGCCGATGATCGCGCCGACTGCGAATTGCCACTCGAAGCGGAACCATAGATAGGTGAGCACGGCGATGATCGAGACGACAATGCCGAGCGTGCCCTTCTGCACCAATTCGCCGGAGACGCGCGGCCCGACCTCATCGACGCTGCGGAAATCATAATCATTGCCGAAGGCGCGGCGCATCAGGTTGACCGCGTTCTGCTGCCCGGCTTCGCCGCCGGGCTGCACGCCGACTCTGACCACCGCGTCGGTGTCGGCGCCGATCCGCTGCACTTCGACTTGGCCGAGGCCGAGCGATTCGCCGACCTTCCTGAGTTCGGCGATGTCGGCGGCGCCGTGCTTGGCGCGCAGCATCACCTGGGTGCCGCCAGAGAAATCGATGCCGAAATTCATGCCGATGAACAGGAACGCCAGCACCGAAATGATCGACAGCGTCGCCGACAGGGGATAGCTCACGCGCCGGAAGCGCATGAAGCCAAACTTGGTGTTCTCGGGAGCGAGGCGGAGCAGTTTCATGACGCAAACCTTTCAGCGTCGGCTCGCGGCGCTTGCAAGAGATCCATCGCTGCAGATCTCATATCGGTATCTTGGTCGGGCGCTGGTAACGGTACCAGAGCGCGATCATCATGCGGGTCATGGTCACGGCGGTGATGACCGAGGTCAGAATGCCGAGGCCGAGAGAGACGGCGAAGCCGCGCACCGGGCCCGAGCCGAAAAGGTAGAGAATCACCGCGGCGACGAACATCGTGACGTTGGAGTCGACGATCGTGGCGAAGGCGCGTTTGAAGCCGGCGTCGAGCGACGAGATGACCGAGCGGCCGAGATTGGATTCTTCGCGGATGCGCTCGTAGATCAGGACGTTGGAGTCGACCGCCATGCCGATGGTGAAGACGACGCCGGCGATGCCGGGGAGCGTCAAGGTCGCGCCGATCAGCGCCATCGAAGCGAAGATGAACAGGATGTGCACCGCGAGGGCAAGGTCGGCGAAGACGCCGAACACGCCATAGGTCGTCAGCATGTAGACGACGACCAGCGCGCCGCCGACCATCGCGGCGCGCTTGCCGGCGTCGATCGAATCCTGGCCGAGGCCTGGCCCGACCGTGCGCTCCTCGACCACGGTGAGCTTGGCCGGCAGCGCGCCGGAGCGCAGCAGCAGCGCCAGATTGTCGGCCTCTTCCACGGTGAAATTGCCCGTGATCTGGCCGGAGCCGCCGGTGATCGGGCCGAGAATGCGCGGCGCTGAAATCACCTTGCCGTCGAGCACGATGGCGAAGGGCCGGCCGACATTCTCGCTGGTGACCTGGCCGAAGCGCTGGCCGCCGCGCAGGTCGAAGCGGAAATTCACGTCCGGCTGGCCGTTCTGGTCGAAGCTCGCTTGGGCGTCGACCAGGTCCTCGCCCTGGACCATCACGCGCTTCTCGACCGGGATCGGCGGCCCGCCGTTCTGCTGGGGCAATTGCTCGACTTCGCTCGGCGGCTCGCCGGGCTGGGCGACGAGCCGGAATTCGAGCTTGGCGGTGGTGCCGAGGATCTCCTTCAGCCGGGTCGTGTCCTGCAGGCCGGGCACTTCGACGAGGACGCGGTCGTTGCCTTCCTGCTGGATGTTCGGCTCGGTCGTGCCGAGCGCGTCGACGCGTCGGCGCAGCACTTCGATGGACTGCGAGACGGCGCGGCGAACCTTGTCGGTGATCGCTGCGTCGGTCAGCGTGACTTGGATCGCGCCGTCGCCGGTCTCGTTGAAATCGAGCGTATGGCCGGAAGCGCCGATCACCGCATTGCCGATCGGCTGATTAAGCTGTTCGAGAAGCGGCAGCGCCTTTTCGCGCTCGGCCGGATCGGCGATCCTCACCTGAACGCCGCGCGGCTGCATGGCGATGCCGCCAGCGATCGAAATGCGCCCCTCGCGCAGCTTGCCGCGGACGTCGTCGCGCAACTGCTCGACCTGGGTCTTGATCAACGATTGGCTGTCGACTTCGAGCAGCACATGCGCGCCGCCTTGCAGATCAAGCCCGAGCACGATCTGGCGGGCGGGCAGGAAGGATGGCAGCGCCCTCTGCAGGCTCGCCACCGTCTCCGGCGAGAGGAAGCTCGGCACGACGAGCAGAATGGCGGCGACCACCAAGGCGATGATGGCGGCGACGCGCCAACGGGCGAAACGGAGCATCGGACTAGTCAGTCTCCAGGCGCATTGTCATAACCAGCGGCTACGCCCCAACGTCACGGCTTGCCGGCGGCTTCCTTGACCGGCTCGCCCCTCGCGCGAACTTCGCCGATGCCGGACCGCGCGATGCGCACGCGCACATTGGGCGCGATTTCGACCTCGACTTCGCCGTCGTCGGTCGCCTTGGTGATTTTGCCGATCAGGCCGCCGGTCGTGACGATCGTGTCGCCGCGCCGCGCGCTCTTGAGCATCTCGCGGTGCTCGCGGGCGCGGCGCTGCTGCGGGCGCAGGATCAGGAAATACATGATCGCGAAAATGACGACGAAAGGCGCGAATTGGATGAGCATGTCCTGCGGCCCGGCCGTGCCGCCCGCGGCCTGGGCGAATGCTGGCGTAATCAACAAGGATTGAACTCCGACTGGCCCGGCGGCCCGCCAGGCCGCAAAAAGGGCTTCAAGCGGGCCGGAATATAGCCATGGGCGCCGCGAAAGCAATCGCGGCAAAAGGGCCGAGCTGAAGGCGAGCCCCGCCCTCGCTCGCGCCGGGCGGGGTCCCGCCGGACCGCCCGGTCAGGCCGTCCGCCCGCCCAGCTTTGCAAAGTTAGGGGCGGCCGGCGGCGGAGTCCTGGCGGCCGGCGCCGCGCCGACCGCCGATGCGGCGGAATGGCCGCTCCTCAGATTCCCTTGCGCTGGGACGAGGCGAGATCGAAGCGGTCCAGGTTCATCACCTTGGTCCAGGCCGCGACGAAGTCTTTGACAAACTTTGCTTGCGAATCCGCGCAGGCATAGACTTCCGCGAAGGCTCGGAGCTGGGCGTGCGAACCGAAGATCAGGTCGACGCGGCTGCCGGTCCACTTGACCTCGTCCGTCTTCCGGTCGAGCCCCTCATAGACCCCCTCGGCGCCGGGGGACGGCCGCCAATAAGTCCGCATGTCGAGCAGATTGACGAAGAAGTCGTTCGTCAGCGTCCCGACCCGCGTCGTGAAGACGCCGTGCTTGGACTGCCCCGCATTCGCGCCGAGGACGCGCAGGCCGCCGACGAGCGCGGTCATCTCGGGCCCGGTCAGCGTCAGCAATTGGGCCCGGTCGACCAGCGCCTCTTCGGGCGCCATGAGCTGCTTGCCGCGATAATAATTGCGGAAGCCGTCGGCTGTCGGCTCGAGCGGCGCGAACGACTCGACATCGGTTTGATCCTGCGAGGCGTCCATGCGCCCGGGCGTGAACGGGACCGTTA
The DNA here is from genome assembly GCA_021325385.1 of Alphaproteobacteria bacterium. Classification (GTDB taxonomy): domain Bacteria; phylum Pseudomonadota; class Alphaproteobacteria; order Rhizobiales; family Beijerinckiaceae; genus Roseiarcus. The sequence goes on along the minus strand of JAJPHH010000003.1, from coordinate 1,021 downwards.
CGTCCTGTCCGGCGCTCTTGGCGGCTTTTTCGATCGCCGCGCCGCCGGCAAGGACGATCAGGTCGGCGAGGGACACTTTCTTGCCGCCGGATTGCGCGTTGAACTCCTTTTGGATCGCTTCGAGCTTCTGAAGAACCTTTGCGAGCTGCGCCGGCTGGTTGACGTCCCAATCCTTCTGCGGCGCGAGGCGGATGCGCGCGCCGTTCGCGCCGCCGCGCTTGTCGGAGCCGCGGAACGTCGCGGCGGAGGCCCAAGCCGTCGAGACCAGTTCGGAGACGGCGAGGCCCGAGGCGAGAATCTTCGCCTTCAGAGCGGCGACGTCCGGCTCGCCGATCAGCGGGTGATCCACGGCCGGGATCGGGTCTTGCCAAATCAGCGTCTCTTTCGGGACGAGCGGGCCGAGGTAGCGATGGATCGGACCCATGTCGCGGTGGGTGAGCTTGAACCAAGCCCGGGCGAAAGCGTCCGCGAACTGATCCGGATGTTCGTAGAAGCGGCGCGAGATCTTCTCGTAGATCGGATCGAACCGCAGCGAGAGGTCGGTCGTCAGCATGGTCGGCGCGCGCTTCTTCGACTTGTCGAATGGGTCCGGAATCGTCGCGGCCGCGCCTTTCGCCTGCCACTGCCAAGCGCCGGCCGGGCTCTTGGTCAGCTCCCATTCGTTGTTGAACAGGTTGTCGAAGAAATGGTTGCTCCATTTCGTCGGGGTCTGCGACCAGATGACTTCCGGGCCGCCGGTGATCGCGTCGGGCCCGCGGCCCGTACCATGCGCGCTTTTCCAGCCGAGGCCTTGGTCCTCGATGGCGGCGGCCTCCGGCGCCGGGCCGACAAAGGACGGATCGCCGGCGCCGTGGGTTTTGCCGAACGTGTGACCGCCGGCGATCAGCGCGACGGTCTCCTCGTCGTTCATCGCCATGCGGAAGAACGTCTCGCGGATGTCCTTGGCCGCCGCGACCGGATCCGGCTTGCCGTTCGGCCCTTCCGGATTGACGTAGATCAGGCCCATCTGCACCGCGGCGAG
>JAJPHH010000038.1 GCA_021325385.1 Alphaproteobacteria bacterium | reverse complement strand
GGGGGGGGGGGGGGCCCGCCGGTCTGGGGACTATTCTGATGAGCCGCGGCCCCCTCCACCATGCTTCGCATGGTCCCCCTCCCCCGCTTCGCGGGGGAGGATAGAACAGAAAGGTCTATGAATGGCGGAAACCGGCACCTTCTATCGGCGCGACCGCGGCTGGCATCCGCCGCCGCTGACGCCGCAATACAAGACGAGCATCTTGCGCTCGCCGCAACGCGCCCCCCTGTCGCTGGAGAATACGCTCTCCGAGCTGACCGGGCCGGTCTTCGGCCACGATATCCTCGGCAAGCTCGACAGCGATCTCATCCGCAACTACGCCAAGACCGGCGACGCGATCGGCCCGCGCATCAATGTCTATGGCCGCGTGCTCGACGAAAATGGCCGCGGCGTCGACGGAGTCCTCATTGAAATCTGGCAGGCGAATGCGGCCGGCCGCTATCGCCACAAGAAGGAAGGGTACGACGCGCCGCTCGATCCCAATTTCGGCGGCTGCGGGCGGACGATCACCGATGCGGAAGGGCGCTATTGGTTTCGCACCGTCCGGCCCGGTCCCTACCCCTGGCCGAACCGCGTGAACGATTGGCGGCCGGCCCATATTCATTTTTCGATTTTCGGCCACGCTTTCGCCCAGCGGCTGATCACCCAGATGTATTTCGAAGGCGATCCGATGATCTGGCAGTGCCCGATCGCGACCGGCATTCCCGACCGCGTCGCGCTCGAACAGCTCATCGCGGCGCTCGACCGCAACAATTCGACGCATATGGATTCGCTCGCCTACAAATTCGACATCGTGCTGCGCGGCCGCCGTTCGACGCCGTTCGAGAACAAGAAAGAGGGCAATTGATGGTTCAGAAGCTCGGCCATCTCAAAGAAACGCCGTCTCAAACCGCGGGGCCGTATGTCCATATCGGCGCGACGCCGAATTTCTCAGGCATAGAGGGCGTCTATCGAGAGGATCTCGGCAGGATCATGGTCGGCCCGGAGGCGAAGGGCGAGCGCATCGCCGTGGTCGGCCACGTCCTCGATGGCCTGGGCGAGCCGTTGAAGGACGCCTTGATCGAAATCTGGCAAGCCGACGCGGCCGGGCTCTATAACAGCCCGCAGGAGCGCCGCGGCAAAGCCGATCCGCATTTTTCCGGCTTCGGCCGCGGCGCGACCGATTATGTCACCGGCGAATATCGCTTCGAGACGATCAAGCCGGGTCCGGTCCCCTTCGTCGACGGCCGGCTGATGGCGCCGCATATCACGTTCTGGATCGCAGCGCGCGGCGTCAATCTCGGCCTGCACACGCGCATGTATTTTTCCGACGAGGCGGCGGCCAACGCGAAGTGCCCGGTCCTCGCGCGGCTCGAGCATCAGAGCCGGGTCAGGAGCCTGATCGCCGAGCGAAGCGTCGCCGGCGGTCGGGCGACGTACCGATTCGACATTCGCCTGCAGGGCGAGAATGAGACGGTGTTCTTCGATATCTGAAGCCCCTATTTCCCCCGTCGGGAACGCGGCGAAGGACCACGGCGTAGCAGGGCGGGAAGGCGGCAGAACGAGTGAATTGTTCTGATGCGCCGCATCCCTCCGCCATGCTTCGCATGGTTCCTCTCCCGCTCCGGGGGGAAGAGTAGCGCGACCTCGCGGAAGTGCGATTGCATGCCTGTCTCCGCTTTCGATCATCCCATCCTCTCCGCCCTGGTCGGCGACGAGGAGACCGCGTCGGCTTTTTCCGTCGAGGCGGATGTCGAAGCGATGCTTGCTTTCGAGGCCGCATTGGCCGAGGCCGAAGCCTCGATCGGATTGATCTCGCCGCAAGCGGCCGCGCGCATCGCGCAGGTCTGCGCCGATTTCTCGCCGGATCTCGCCGCGCTCGCCGAAGGGGCGGCGCGGGACGGCGTCGTGGCGCCGTCGCTGGTCAAGCAATTGCGCCAAGCGGTCGGCGAGCCGCACGCCGCCGACGTTCATCGCGGCGCGACCAGCCAGGACGTGGTCGACACCAGCCTCGTCCTGCGGCTGAAGCCAATACTCGCCGCGTTCGACGTCCGGCTCGACGCGTTGATCGTAGCCTTGGACGCGCTCGAAGCCGAACAAGGCGAAACGCCGTTGATGGGCCGAACGCGCATGCAGCGCGCCTTGCCGATCCGCGCCGCCGACAAACTGCGCGCCTGGCGCGAGCCGCTGCAGCGTCATCGCGCGCGGCTGGCGGCGCTGACGCCGCGCTTGCTCGTCGTCCAGTTCGGCGGCGCGGTCGGAACGCGCGACGCGCTCGGCGGCCAGGGCGGCGCGATCGCAGCGGAACTGGCGCGGCGGCTCGGCCTTGGCGACGGACCTTGCTGGCATACGCAGCGCGACGCTTTGGCGGAATTCGCCGCATGGCTGTCGCTCGTCGCCGGCGCGCTCGGCAAGATCGGTCAGGACATCGCCTTGATGGCGCAGAACGAGATCGCCGAAATCAAGCTCGCCGAAGGCGGCGGCTCTTCGGCTATGCCGCATAAGTCCAATCCGGTGCGCGCGGAAGTTCTGGTCGCGCTGGCGAGGTTCAACGCGGCGCTGATCGCCGCGCAGCATCAGGCGTTGATCCATGAGAACGAGCGCTCGGGCGCGGCCTGGACGCTGGAATGGCTGATCCTGCCGCAAATGGTCGTCGCGACCGGCGCAGCGCTCCGGCACGCGGCGGCGCTATGCGCGGGCACGCGTTTCGTTGCAGAGTGACCTCATGTCGCGCGCCGCATCGCGCTGCGCGGCGCAGGCCGCGTCTCCCGCGGTCGGTTGAGCCACAGCACGCCTCCCGCCATCGCGATCGGCGCGATCGCCGTCCAACTGCCGACGATCGCGATCACCGCACCGACCGCCCAGAGGATCGACAGGAGATGCTCGACGAGCCCGACCAGCTTCGATTGCGAATGGCGGCGGAGCACCAGCGCGCGCCGCGCCGGCGCCTGCCGCCAGAGATTGAGCAGCGCGGTCGAAACGCCGGCGCCAATGGCGAATAGGGCCGCCAGCAACGCGCTGCGCGGCGACGCCAAAGCTAGGCCCGCCAGGGGCAAGGCGAGCAGCGCGAAGACCGGCAGCGCGATCGCCTCGATTTTGCGGCGCTCGACTTCGCCGCGCGTCACCGGCGCGGTGGCGAGGAATTCCGGCGCGTCCTCGCCGGAGAGAGCGATCCAGGCGAGCGAGCCGGAAAGCTGCGCGGCGATGACGACGATCGACGGCGTGAACGCCACGTCGGCCGAGCCGGTCACGCCGCCATTGCGCCAGAGGATCACGCTGACCGGCAGCGTGTAGATGATTTGCAGCGCGATCTGCGACATCAGCCAGGGGTCGCGGACGAGCAGCCGGCGCTCCTTGGCGCGCAGCGTTGCGCCGAGATTGGCGCGGAAGCTCCGACTTCGCCGCTCGCTCGTTCGTCCCGACGACGCGCCGGCGGACAGCGCGGCTGCGGCGGCGAATCGATTGCCGAAGGCGAGCGCGGCGGCGCAAAAGGCGGCGAAGCCGACCAAAGTCCAAAGGACGAGCGCGAGGATGTCGCCGCCCGCCGCAAGCGCCGGCAGCCAGAGCAGCGCCCGCACGTCGTTCAACGCCAACGCGGTCGGCGGCGCGAGGGCGGCGAGGAGCGCCGTCCGCAGCGAAGCCGGCAACATGCTCAAGACCTGCAGACCAAGGACAAAACAGGCGCCGATCAGCGTCGCGGCGATCTGCGAGGCGAGGCGCGCGCGCCGCGGTCCGACCGCGGCGAACAGCGCCAGCGCCAGCGCGATCCCCAGTCCCGAGCCGAACAGACCGGTCGCCGCCAAGACTGGATAAAGCGCCAGCCAGCGCCAATGGCCAAGGACGACGTTCATGTTGGCGAGCGGCAGCAGCAAGATCGCCGCCGAGGCGACGCCGTCCGTGGCGATCGCGAAGGCGCGCGCGGCGAGGACCGCGCGGGCCGAGACGGGCGCTGCGAGGACGAGATCGAGATCGCCGCGCGCATAGAGCGCGCGGGTCGCGGCGGTCATCGATTGGGCGATGATCCAGGGCAGGACGAACAGCACGCCCGAGGCGAGATAGGCGGGCGGCGCCGCGCCGCCGGCCGCAGCCGACGCATTGAGCCACAGCGCGGCGGGGTACGCGATCCCATGCAAAGCCAGAGTTGCGGCGCCGACCATCAGCGCGACCTTGCCGCGCGAAAGGCCGCCGAACAGGCCCTCCAGCGAGCGCCATTGCTGGCGCAGATCGTGGGCGACGAACCAGAGGAAAGAACCGGGTTTCATTCGTCGAGGAATCGCGAAGTCGACTGATGCTTGCGCGAGCCACTCTTCCGCGCGAAACGCCGGGAGGCTAAGGGAGGGGCTCTGCGCCGAGCTTGAAAGCGGGTCACGCCGCACGCTCCGCCGCGGACGGCGCCCCGGGCTTCGTCAGATCGAGGAAGAGGTCTTCGAGGCTCGCCTCCGAGCCGCCGAGCCGCGCGCCCGCCGCTTCACGTAAGTCTTCGAGCGTTCCTTCGGCGATCAGCCGGCCGCGCTGGATGATGCCGATACGGTCGGCGAGCCGCTCGGCGACCTCGAGAATATGCGTCGTCAGGATGATCGTCGCGCCCGCTTTGACCCGGGCGACGAGCAGGTCCTTGACTTGGCGGGCGACCGCCGCGTCCAGCCCGGTCAGCGGCTCGTCGAGCATCAAAAGCTTCGGCTCGTGGACGAGCGCGCCGGCGAGCGCGACTTTCTGCTTCATGCCGCGCGAGAAGCCCTCGCAGCGCTCGCGCCGGTGCTCCCAGAGGCCGAGCGTCTCCAGCAAGTCTTCAGCGAGGGCTTGCGCCCGCTTCGGCTCGACGCCCCAGAGGCCGGCGACGAATTCGAGATATTCGAGCGGATCGAGTTTGTCATAGAGCATCGGTTCGTCGGGCAGCCAGGCGACGATCCGTTTGGCGTCGATCGGCCGGCGCCGCGCATCGACTCCGAAGACTTCGATCTCGCCTTTGTCGGGCTGAAGCAGGCCGGCGACGATGCGCAAGGTCGTCGTCTTGCCGGCGCCGTTGGGGCCGAGCAGCGCATAAAATTCGCCGGCCCGAACCTCGAGGTTGAGGTCGGCGAGCGCCGGCTTGCCAGCGAAGCTCTTGGCCAAGCCGGCCAGCTTGAGCGCCGGCGGAGACGGATCGGTAGCGCGCATGAAATTCTCGTTGACCGCGACGTGTAGCCGGCCTCGCCGCCACTCTTAGGGAGCGCGGCTTGCGGCCCCGTTAATGGGATTGGTGAATTTTCTCGGCGGCGCGCGCCAAGGCGACGAAGCCGTCCACGTCGACCTCCTCGGCGCGCCGCGTCTCGTCGACGCCGGCCGCGACAAGCAAATCGCTCGACGCGACCCGCAAGGATGCGGCGAAGCTCTTCAGCGACTGCCGCAGCATCTTGCGTCTCTGGCCAAAGGCGGCCTGGGTCAAGCCGCTAAGAAGACGAAGATCGCAAGCCGCCGGCTCGGCTCGCGGGACGAGTTCGACAACGCTCGATGTGACTTTGGGCGGCGGCGTGAAGGCGGCGGCGGGCACGTCGAACAGGATGCGCGCCTTCGTCCGCCAGCCTGCCAGAACCGCGAGCCGGCCGTAATCGGCGCGCTCGGCCGGGGTCGCGACGATGCGCAGGGCGACTTCGCGCTGAAACATCAAGGTCAGGCGCTCGTAGAATGGCGGCCAGGGCTCGGCTTCGAGCCAGCGCACGAGCAAGGCGGTGGCGACATTGTAGGGGAGATTGGCGCAGATGCGGATCGGCGCGCGCCCCGCTTTGTCGACGAGAAGGCGAGCCTCCAGGCTCAGCGCGTCAGCCTCGACAATGTCCAGCCGTCCCGGCCAGTGGGCGGCGATCGCCTGCAGCGCGGCGAGGCAGCGCGCGTCGCGCTCGACCGCGATGACTTTCTTCGCGCCATGAGCGAGCAGCGCCCGCGTCAGGCCGCCCGGGCCTGGCCCGATCTCGACGACGGCGACGCCGTCGAGCGGACCCGCCGCGCGGGCGATGCGGCCCGTGAGATTCAGATCGAAAAGAAAGTTCTGGCCGAGCGACTTTTTCGGCGACAGATCGAAGGCCGCCACGACCTCGCGCAGCGGCGGCAGCCCGTCTTGCGCAAGAGTCATGCGGCGGCGAGCCGGGCCGCCAGCCGCGCCGCCGCGATCAGGCTCGCCGGATTGGCGCGGCCTTGGCCGGCAATATCGAAGGCCGTGCCGTGATCAGGCGAGGTGCGGACGAAGGGCAGGCCGAGCGTGACATTGACGCCCTCGTCGAAGGCGAGCGTCTTGAGCGGGATCAGGCCCTGGTCGTGGTACATCGTGACGGCGACGTCATACTTCTTTCGCGCCGCGGCATGGAACATCGTGTCAGCCGGCAAGGGCCCGACGACGTCGAGCCCCTCGCCTTGCAAAGCCGCGACCGCCGGCGCGATCACGTCGATCTCTTCGCGGCCCATCGCGCCGCCTTCGCCGGCATGCGGGTTGAGCCCGGCCAGCGCGAGCCGCGGCCGGTCGATCTTGAAGCGCTTTCGCATGTCGCGGGCGACGATGCGGCACGTCTCGATGATCGCCTCGCGCGTCAGCGCGCGCGGCGCTTCGGCGAGGGCGATGTGGATCGTCACCGGAACGACCGCGAGATCCGGCGACCACAGCATCATGACCGGCCGCGCCGCCCCGCCCCACCGCGCCGCCAATTCGCCGAGATATTCGGTATGGCCTGGATGTCGGAAGCCGGCTTCGTAAAGCACGGCCTTGGCGATCGGATTGGTGACGACGGCGCTCGCCTCGCCGGCATGGACTAGGCCGACGGCGCGCTCGATCGATTCGAGGATCGCGGCGGCGTATTTCGCTTGCGGCTTGCCCGGTTCGGCGCCGGCCTCGTTGGTCAGCTGAACGACCGGCAGAGCATGATCGAAAATCTCGGCCGCGCCCGCCGCTTCGACGGCGACGACCGGAACATCGAGGCCGAGCCGGGCGGCGAGATCGGCGAGCAATCGCCGATCGGCGAGCACGAAAAAGGGCGCGCCGATCGCGGCGCGATGGAGCCACGCCTTCAAGGCCAGTTCCGGACCGATTCCGGCCGGATCGCCCATCGTCATGGCGAGCGGGCGTGACAGCGGACCTATCGGCGGCGGCGCGTTCATCGGCACGCAAGCGCGGGCGTCAGGACCGCGCTCACGGCATCACGGGAGCGGTCGACGACGATTCGCCGATGTTCGTGCTGGCGCGCACTTCGCCCAGCGTCCTGAGCGTGATCTGCAAGAGCACTGTCTGGTCGCGGACTTGCGGCGTCGAAGCGATCGGATCGGTCAGAGTCGAGGTGTAGCTCAAGTTCACCGTCGTGCATTCGTCGCTGTAGCCGAGGCCGAATCCATAGGTCGGGGCGTAGAGCACCGGCGTGTTCTGCGCGCCGACATCGTAGAAATGCCGCGACATGTCGAAGACAACGGTCCCGTTCACCGACCAATGATCGGCGAATTTGTACTTTGCGCTGGTGAGGAGGCCCTCGCGCGCAAAAAGGTAACCCAGTTCAGGCTGCGCCGCGTATTTGCCGAAGTCGAGACTGGCGGTCAGCGGGCCATAGGTCGCGCTGGTGATGAAATCGAACCGCTTCATCGCCAGCGATTCGCTGTCGAATTGCTCCTTCGTCGTGAAAGCGACGGCGGAGATCGGCGCAATCGTCTGGCGCGCGACGAAGTCGGAATATTTCTTGTCCAGCCCCGACTCCAATCCGGTATTGGCGGCGTCGGGCACGGCGAAGGAATTGACGCCGAAAATCTGGATCGACTGGCCGGCCACCAGATTCACATGGCCGCCATTGTTGAAATTCATCGTGTATTGCGCGCCGTAATTGACGCGGCCGCCGCCCTCGACGCGGTCATAGCCCGAATATTTGTTCCACTCGAACAGCGTCGTGTCGTCGAAGACCAGACTTTGCGCGTCTTCGTTCGGCTGCAGCTTGGGATTGACCTCGTTCGGCCGGGCGATCACTTGCGCGATCGGTTCGATCACCTGCTGCCCGATCGGCGTCGAGGAGAACCAGGGATATCGATATTCGAGCCCGACGCCCGGCATGGCGCGGCCGGCGACGTCGCTCGATTGGCCGGCGAAGAAGGCCGGCTGCTCCGAGTTGTCGATGGTTCCGTTGACGAAGGTCTGATTCGTGTTGAGCGCCGCCACTTCGCTGTCGAGTCTGGCGAAGACGAACGGCGTCCACACTTCGCCGATCGGATCGGTGAATTTGCGCTGCCAAGAGAATTGCAGAGACGCCCGGCTGTAATTGCCGGCGACCCCCTTGACCATGCAGTTGCCGGGCGTGGGCGTGTTGCAAACGTTGTAGAGATTGTAAGTCTTGTCGAGAGTCTGCATCCCGACGGACTGATACTGCGCGGCTTGGCGCGAGATCGTCGTCACGTTGACGTCGAAGGTCGCTTGGCCGCCGACGCCGCCCGTGCTTGCGGGAGGCAGGTCGATGGTCTTGTCATAATCGAGCACGCCCGCCAGAGGCTGCTGCGAGGCGAGGTCGCTCTGGGTCAGGCCTTGAAAATGATAGCCGCTGAGATCGAAGAAGCCGCGGTCGCCTTGCCCGCGCAGATAGATCGAAGAGACGACGTCGCTGAGATAGTAGTGCGAGATGTCCTGCGACTTCAGCTTATAGTCGCCGAAAAAATATTTGTCGCTGAGGGCCGTGATATTCCAACCATAGGCCCATCTATCGTTGATGTAGAACTTGCCGTCGCTTTCCAAAGCGCCGCGGAACCGGCGGCCGCCGGAACCGTACGGGGACGGCAGGAACGCGCTCGGATCGAGCTGGTAAATGCCGACGCCGCGAATCGAGTAGGCCCCGTTGTCGAGGCGATGACGCCATTCGACGTCGCCGAGCACGCCCTGTCGCGATAACAGCGTCGGCTCGACCGTGAGGTCGTAATTCGGCGCGAGGTCGAAGAAATATGGTACGCCCAGTCCGTAGCCCAGCCGCGAGTTCTGCAGGAAATGCGGGGCGAGGAAGCCGCTTTGTCGGGTGACGGTCGGATCCGGCGCCGAGAAATAGGGAATATAGGCGATCGGGACGCCGGCCAGCTCCAGCCACGAATCTTCGTAATAGACGGTGTGGGTCTGATTGTTGTGAATGATCCGCGCCGCGCGTATCTGCCAGAGCGGCGGGCGCTCGGGATGGTCCTGGCAAGGCTCGCAGGCCGTATAGGTCCCTTTCTCGAAAACCGTGACGTCGCCTTCCGAGCGCTCGACCCGCGGCGCGGAAAAGCGCGTCCGATCCTTGGTCAGGGTCTGCACGCTGTCGATGAAGCCGTC
>JAJPHH010000184.1 GCA_021325385.1 Alphaproteobacteria bacterium | reverse complement strand
TTGTGCAACGACGCCTCGTCGGCCTGCGCGGCGGAATTCTTCTTCGGCGAAGGCTGGCGTCATCACGATTTCCTTTACTTCTTTCTCGGCTCGTTCATCGGCGGCGGCGTCGTCATCGACGGCGCTCTCTTCACCGGCCGCACCGGTACGGCGGGCGCGCTCGGCCCGATTCCGATCATGCGCCTCGAAAACGGCCGCCTCGTCGCGCGCCAACTGATTCATTGCGCCTCGATTTACCGGCTCGAGGAAGCCTTACGCGCCGCCGGCCGCGATCCGTCTTCGATCTGGCGCACGCCGGACGCGTGGGACGACTTTTCGACTCATCTCGACGCGTGGATCGAAGAGACCGCCGAGGCGCTCGCTTACGCCTGCCTGGCGGCGATTTCGGTGATCGATTTCGAGGCGGTGATCATCGACGGCGCGATGCCCACGGCGGTGCGAAGCCGGCTCGTCGAGCGCGTCGCCGAAATCTACGAGAAGCTCGATCGGCGCGGCCTCATCGATCCGACGATCAAGGCCGGCGCGATCGGCGCCGATGCGCGCGCGCTCGGCGGCGCCGCCTTGCCGCTGATCGCCAACTTTGCGCGTGACAGAGAAGTGTTGTTTAAGGAGCCGCCCAACGGCTCCCCCTCGCCGAATTTCCCATAATTGAGGCGTCGATGACCTCGCGCATCATCAAAGTCGAGCCCTTCGATCTCGTCGTTTTTGGCGGCACGGGCGACCTCGCCTACCGCAAATTGTTCCCGGCTTTGTTCCACCGCGACGCCGACGAGCAATTCACCGAGCCGACAAGGATCGTCGGCGTGTCGCGACGCCCTCTCGACAGCGAGGAATTTCGCGCGAGCGTCAAGGACGCGTTGTGGAAATTCGGCGGCGTGAAGGACGGCGCCGAGCCGGTCGTCGAGCGCTTTCTGCAACGCATCGACTATGCGGCCGTCGACGCGACCGGCGATAACGGCTGGGACAAGCTGAAGGCGCTGCTCGACGGCGATGACAAGGTGCGCGCTTTCTATCTCGCCACCGGCCCGGATCTGTTCGGCCCGATCGCCAAGAAGCTCGCCGCTAACGGCTTGGTGACCGCGAAGGCGCGCATCATCGTCGAAAAGCCGATCGGCAAGGATGCGGCGAGCGCCGCCGCGATCAACGACGAGCTCGGCTCGGTCTTCGCCGAGAATCGCATCTTCCGCATCGATCACTATCTCGGCAAGGAGACAGTGCAGAACTTGATGGCTTTGCGCTTCGCCAACGCATTGTTCGAGCCATTGTGGAACGCCGCCCATATCGACCACGTGCAAATCACAGTGGCCGAGACGCTCGGCGTCGAAGGTCGCGGCGCCTATTATGACGGCGCGGGCGCGCTGCGCGACATGATGCAAAATCACATGCTGCAATTGCTTTGCCTCGTCGCGATCGAGCCGCCGCGCTCGCTCGACGCCGACGCGCTGCGCGACGAGAAGCTCAAAGTGCTGAAATCGCTCGAGCCGATCACTGCGGCGAACGCGGCCGCGGTCACCGTTCGCGGCCAATATCGGGCCGGCATGGCCGAAGGCAAATCGGTTCCCTCCTATCTCGACGATCTCGGCAAGGAAGCGAGCGATACCGAGACTTTCGTCGCGCTGAAAATCGGCGTCGCCAATTGGCGATGGGCCGGCGTGCCGTTCTTTCTGCGGACGGGAAAACGCCTGCCGCAACGATTTTCAGAAATTGTCGTCGGCTTCCGCCGCGTGCCGCACGCCATCTTCGAGTCCAATTCCGACGGCATACCCGCGAACCGCCTCGTCATCCGCGTGCAGCCGGACGAAGGCATCAAATTGTGGCTGATGATCAAGGAGCCTGGAGCGGGCGGCATGCGTTTAAAGCATGTGCCGCTCGACATGAGCTTCGCCAAGGCGTTCGCTGGCCTGTCGATCGACGCTTACGAGAGATTGTTGATGGACGTGGTGCGCGGCAACGCGACGCTGTTCATGCGGCGTGACGAAGTCGAGGCCGCCTGGCGATTCATCGACCCGATCCGCGAGGCTTGGGCGCAAATACGCGAGCCTCCGCGGCCTTACGCCGCAGGGTCGTGGGGACCGGCGGCGTCGATCGCGCTCATCGAACGCGATGGGCGCACTTGGAATGAGGAATTCGAATGACTGCTCTTGCTGCTGATCTCGAAACGGCGCCGATCGCGCGCCGAGAGTTTCCTTCAAGCGAGAGCCTCGCCGAGGCTTTCGCGGAATGGACGTCTTCTTTGCTGCAGAAGGCTGTGGCCGCGCGCGGCGAGGCGACGTTCATCGTCTCCGGCGGCGCCACGCCGAAGCGCTATTTCGAAGTCCTGTCGCAGAAGGACGTCGACTGGAGCCGGGTCAATATAACGCTGGCCGACGAGCGCCGTGTTTCGGACGACGATCCGCGCTCCAACGCCAAATTGGTGCGCGAGCATTTGCTTCAAAATCGCGCCGCGGAAGCACGCTTTGCGCCTTTGGCCGACAATCGGCTTAGTCCTGACCAAGAACTGGCCGCAGCGCAGGCGCGCATCGCCGACTTGCCCTTGCCGGCCGATCTCATCGTGCTCGGCATGGGCGAAAACGGCCATACGGCTTCATGGTTTCCCGGCGGCGACAATCTCGAAGCGGCGATGAATCCGGGCGAGCGCGCCCTGGTTCTGCCGATGAACGCGCCGGACGCGCCGGAGCCGCGCCTGACCTTGACGGCGCGCGTGATCTTGCGCGCCCAGGCGATCGCTTTGCACATCGAGGGCGAAGGCAAGCGGGCGGTGTTGGAAAAGGCGCTCGGCGACGGGCCGGCGAGCGAGTTGCCGATTCGGACGGTCTTGCGCAGCGCGGCCGAAAAGTTGACGGTCTTCGAGGCCTAAAAGCCCGTCGCCCGTCGGCGGAGCAGGGAGGGGCGATGACGAAAAGCGCAAAGCCGCGCATCCATATCGGCATCGGCGGCTGGACGTACGAGCCTTGGCGCGGGACCTTCTATCCTGACGGGCTCGCGCAGAAGCGCGAGCTCGAATACGCCAGCCGGAAGCTCAATTCGATCGAGATCAACGGCACCTATTACGGGCTGCAAAAGCCGGCGAGCTTTATCAAATGGCGCGACGAGACGCCGGACGGCTTCGTTTTCGCGCTGAAAGGAACGCGCTTCATCACCAATCGGCGCGTCCTGTCCGAAGCTGGCGACTCGATCAAGGCGTTCTTCGACAGCGGCGTGGCCGAGCTTGGGGCCAAGCTCGGTCCGATCAACTGGCAGTTTCCGCCGTTCAAGAAATTCGACGCGGACGATTTCGAGGCGTTTCTCAAGCTGTTGCCGAAAAGAATCGGCGGCGTCGACATTCGTCACGCGGTCGAGGTGCGGCAAGAGAGCTTCCGCTCGCCAGCTTTCATCGCTCTCGCCCGGAAGTACGGCGTCGCCGTCATCATCGCCGCCGACAGCGACTATCCGCAGATCGCCGACGTCACCGCGCCGTTCGTCTATGTTCGCATCATGGGAACGAGCAAGGACGAGAAGCTCGGCTATTCGGCGGCGGCGCTCGATCTTTGGGCGAAGCGGGCGAAGGAATGGGCCCAAGGCGGCGCGCCGGACGGGCTGAAGACCGTCGCCGAGCATCACCCTGAAAAGGCCGGCCGCGACGTGTACCTTTACGTGATCAGCGGTTTCAAGGAGCGCAATCCCGCCGCGGCGATGGCGCTGGCGGAGAGGATCAAGGCGGGCGCCTGACGCCCTCTCCTCACCCGCGAAGCGGGGGAGGGGGACCGCGCGTCAGCGCGGTGGAGGGGGCCGCCGGCTGTTGAGAATTATCCTGAACCGCCGTGGCCCCCTCCACCATGCTTCGCATGGTCCCCCTCCCCCGTTCCGCTTCGCGGAACGGGGGAGGATTCGTCGAAGACTCGGCGAAAGATCGTATCGACATGCTTGAAATGATAGCCGAGGTCGAACAGGCTCTCGATCTCGACCGGCGACAGCGCCCGCGTCACGTCTTTGTCCTTCTTGAGCAGCGTGAGAAAATCGCCCTCGCCGCGCCAAACCGGCATGGCGTTGCGCTGGACATAGGCGTAGGCGTCGTCGCGGCTGACGCCTTTTTGCGTCAGCGCCAGCAGCACGCGCTGCGAATGGATCAGCCCCCCGAGGCGGTCGAGATTCTTCGCCATATTTTCAGGGTAGACGACGAGCTTGTCGACGACCTCGGCGAGCCGGGCGAGAGCAAAATCGAGCGTGATCGTCGCGTCCGGCCCGATCATCCGTTCGACCGAGGAGTGCGAAATATCGCGCTCGTGCCAGAGCGCGACATTCTCCAAAGCCGGGGTTACGGCCGAGCGTACGAGGCGGGCGAGGCCGGTCAGATTCTCGGTCAGCACGGGGTTGCGCTTATGCGGCATGGCCGAAGAGCCCTTCTGCCCCTCGGCGAAATATTCCTCCGCCTCGAGAACTTCGGTGCGCTGCAAATGCCGGATTTCCGTCGCCAGCCGCTCGATCGACGAGGCGACGACGCCAAGCGTCGCGAAGAACATCGCGTGGCGGTCGCGCGGGATCACCTGGGTCGAAATCGGCTCGACCGTCAGGCCCATTTTCTTGGCGACGTAGTCTTCGACATAAGGGTCGATATTGGCGAAAGTGCCGACGGCGCCGGAAATCGCCGCGGTCGAAATCTCGCGCCGCGCAGCGACCAGGCGCTCGCGCCCTCTTTTGAACTCGGCATAGGCTTGCGCCAATTTGAGGCCGAACGTGGTCGGCTCGGCATGGACGCCATGCGATCGGCCGATCGTCGGGGTCATTTTGTACTCGTAGGCGCGCCGCTTCAGCGCAGCGAGCAGCGCGTCGATATCGGCGATCAGAATGTCGGACGCGCGCTGCAACTGCACCGCAAGGCATGTGTCGAGCAAATCGGAGCTGGTCATCCCCTGATGGACGAAGCGCGCATCCGGGCCGATGAATTCGGCGAGATGGGTCAGAAACGCGATGACGTCATGCTTGGTCGCCTTTTCGATCTCCTCGATCCGACCCGCGTCGAATTCGACCTTGCCCGCCTTCGCCCAGATCGCCTTGGCGCTCTCCTTCGGGACGACGCCGAGCTCGGCCAGCGCATCGCAAGCATGCGCCTCGATCTCGAACCAGATTTTGAAACGCGTCTGCGGCGCCCAGATCGCGACCATTGCCGGGCGGGAGTAGCGAGGGATCATCTCGAGAGGTCCGTCATGGAGTTCAGCCCTCCTCTTACACCGCCGCTGCGAGCGAAGCGAAGCGCCGGCGGCGCGGCAGCGGGCCGGAAAATGATCTTGTCATTGCCCTGGCAAGCGAGAATCCAGCGAACTGGCGCGCGGGAGGCCGGCTCAGCCCGGCATCGCGCTTTCGCGGCGACGGGCGGCGGCAGGTTGCGCGCCCGCGCCGGCCTGTGCCAAGGGACCGGAGGAGATCGAAATGCCTCTCGCCAAAGTCGACGTCGTGGTTCTCGGCGCCGGGATCGTCGGGGTCTCGGCCGCGCTGCATCTGCAGGCGCGCGGCCGCTCGGTCGCCATTGTCGACCGCTCGGGCGCGGCCGCCAGCGAGACGAGTTACGGCAATACCGGGATCATCCAAGCCGAGGCGGTTTTTCCCTATACGTTTCCGCGCAAGCTTGGCGAGATCGCCCTGGCGGCGCTGAACCGCGATCCGCGGGCGCATATCCGTTACAGCGCCTTGCCTTCGATTGCGCCCTGGCTCTGGCGCTATTTCCTCGCCTCCTCGCCGCAGAACCGGATCGCAATCGCCAACGCGGCGCGGCCGCTCAACGCCGCCGCTTTGCCGGAGCACCGCGCCTTCGCCAAGGCCGCCGGGGCCGAGGCGCTGTTGCGGGACGAAGGCTGGATCAAGGTCTATCGCAGCGAGCGCGGCCGCCAGGCGGCTCTGGCGGAGATCGAGGAATTGCGGCCCTTCGGCGTCGCCTCGCGCGTGCTCGATCGCGCCGAGCTCGCCGCCATGGAGCCGCATCTGACCGAAGCGGCGGCCGGCGGCGTCCATTTCTCGGAGCCGGCGACGACTTCCGATCCCGGCGCGCTGGTCAAGGCTTACGCCGCGCTCTTCCGCGAACGCGGCGGCCGTTTGCTCAACGGCGACGCCCGGACGTTGACGACGGCCGCAGACGGTTGGAGCGTCGCGACGGCGGAAGGGACGCTCGCGGCCCGCGAAGCGGTCGTCGCGCTCGGCGCCTGGTCCAGCGACGTTCTCGTCCCGCTCGGATACCGGTTTCCGCTCGGCGTCAAGCGCGGCTATCACATGCATTACGGCGCCAAGGGCGACGCCGCTCTGAGCCGACCTGTGCTCGATGCGGAATATGGCTATGTGCTGACGCCGATGACGCGCGGCATAAGATTGACCACCGGCGCCGAATTCGCGCGGCGCGACGATAAGCCGTCGAGCGCCCATCTCGACAGGCTCGAGCCCGTCGCTCGCACGCTCTTCCCGCTCGCCGAGCGTCGCCAATCCGAGCCCTGGCTCGGCCGCAGGCCCTGTCTTCCGGACATGATGCCGATCATCGGTCCAGCGCCGCGCCACAAGAGCCTATGGCTCGATTTCGGCCATCATCATCTCGGCCTCACGCTGGGCCCGATGAGCGGGAGACTGCTCGCCGAGATGATGACGGGCGAAAAGCCGTCGCTGGACCCCAGGCCGTTCAGCGCGGCGCGGTTCGGGTGAGGTACATGCTTCGTGATCTTTGTGCATCCTTCGTGACCTTCGTGTTGAAATTCTAAACACGAAGATCACGAAGGAAGCACAAAGATCACGAGGCTTTCCCGTAAACGTCGCGCCAGCATCGCGGCGCGATGGCGTTGTCCAACGATTTCGCCTCGTAGACGCCGCGCGCAACCGCGCGCGCCAGGCATTCAGCGGCGAGCATGCCGATCTCGGCGATGTCGCGAAGATCCGGCGCATGCTTCGCCCGGCCTGTCGTCGCGGCGAACACGATGTCGCCCTCGGTCGGCGCGTGAGCCGGGCGAAGCGCCAGCGCATAGCCGTCCTGCGCCATGGTGGCGATCCGCTTCATCTGGGCCTTGGTCAGCCGCGCATCGGTGACGGCGATCCCGATCGTCGTGTTGGCCGGCGCTTCGTTCTTAAGCCGCATCGTCAGCGCGTCCGCTGCGGAGTGATCCCCCGCGCCGAGCCCGCCGAATTCATCGCCGCGCTCATAGGGCGCGGCCCAGAAATAAGGCGACGAGCCGCGCGTCGCGCGCCCGACCGCGTTCGCCGCGACCAGCGCGCCGACGAGAAAGCCGCGCGAGGAGACCGCGCTCGCCGAGCCAAGGCCGCCCTTCAAATCGCAGGTCGTCGCGCCATAGCCGGCGCCGGCCGTGCCGAGCGCGAATGTCCGGCTCGCGCGAGAGGCCGCTTGATAGCCGAGCTCCCAATAGGGCGGCCGCCGGCCCCAATTCTTGTCGCCGCCATTGGCGAGGTCGAAAAGGCTCGCGCTCGGTACGATCGGAACGCGAAAGGCGTGGACGGGATAGCCGCGACCCATTTCCAAGAGGCGCGCCTGCGCGCCGCCCGCCGCGTCGAGCCCGAAAGCCGAGCCGCCGGAAAGGACCAGCGCGTCGACCGCCGGCACGGTCATTTCCGGCTCGAGCAGCGCCGTGTCGCGCGCCGCCGGCGCGCCGCCATGAATGGCGATCGAGGCGACGGCCGGCTCCTCGAATAGGACGACGCTGACCCCCGAAGCGACGCGCTCGTCTTCCGCCGAGCCGACCGAGACGCCCTCGAGATCGGTGATCAGATTATGCATGAACGCTCCTCCAGACCATGCCATTGCGAGGAGCGAGGCGACGAGGCATCCCGCAATGAAAGGTACGCCGCTATAGCTTGACGAGCTGCTTGCCGAAATTCTTGCCCTTCAGCATGCCGAGAAAGGCTTGCGGCGCGCTCTCCAAGCCTTCGGAGACGGTCTCGCGATAGCGCAGGCGTCCCGAAGCGACGAGACTGGCGAGTTCAGCCAGCGCCGTCGGCCACAGCGCCAGGTGATCCATGACGATGAAGCCTTCGACCTTGAGGCGCTTGACCAGCATCACGCGCAAATCGATCGCCGGCGCCGATCCGCCGTCATACGAGGCGATGGCGCCGCAAATCGCGACGCGGGCGAAATCGTTGAAGCGCCGCGCCGCCGTCTCGAACGGCAGCCCGCCGACATTTTCGAACAATCCGTCGACGCCGTTCGGCAGCGCCGCCTTCATCTCGTCGACGAAATTCGGCGACCTGTGATCGAGGCAGGCGTCATATCCGAGTTCGTCCCGCGCATAGGCGCATTTCTCGGGCCCGCCGGCCACCCCGACCGTGCGCGCTCCGGCGAGCTTGGCCAATTGGCCGACCACGGAGCCTACCGCGCCGGTCGCCGCGGTGACCACGACCGTTTCGCCCTTTTTCGGCGCGATGATCTTGTTGAGACCGTACCAGGCAGTGACGCCGGGCATGCCGACCGGGCCGAGATAGGCTTGGATCGGGATGCGCGTCGCATCGATGACGCGAAGGTCGCGGCCGTCGCTCAGCGAATAATTCTGCCACCCGCCTGCGCCGACGACCTTGTCGCCGGGCTTGAAGCGCTCGTTATTGGAGGCGACGACTTCGCCGACCGTGCCGCCGACCATCACCGCGCCGAGCTCCTGCGGCGCGGCGTAGGATTTGGCGTCGCTCATGCGGCCGCGCATGTATGGATCGAGCGATAGATAGAGATGGCGCACCAGAACTTCGCCCGGACCGGGCGTCGGCGTCTCCGTCTCGATAAGCTTGAAATTGCCAAGCTCGGCGGCCCCGATCGGCCGCGAAGCGAGCACGATCTGCTTGTTGACGGGCATGATGTCTCCTAACGGAAAATGGGGCGTTACCTGCGATCATCCATCAGCCTCATTCCCGCGCAAGCGGGAATCCAAGGGCGCCGCCGCGCTTGAAGGCTCGCTCGGCGCTGGATTCCCGCTTGCGCGGGAATGACATGAGGATCTCTGCTACTGCTTGAATGTATTGCAAGAATCGATCTGCCCGCTGTTCAAGCCGGTCTGCAGCCATTTCTGCCGCGCCGCCGACGAGCCGTGGGTGAAGCTGTCGGGCACGGAATAGCCGCGCGCCGCCGTCTGCAGACGATCGTCGCCAATCGCCTGGGCCGTCGCGATCGCCTTTTCGACGTCGCCGGGATCGAGAATGCGGTATTCTTGGTTGGCGTTATACGCCCAGACGCCGGCGAGACAATCGGCCATCAATTCGACTCGCACCGACAGCGCATTGGCCTGGGTGCGGCTCACCTGCGCCTTGGCTTCGTCGACTTTGGCGAGAATGCCGAGCTGATCTTGCACGTGATGGCCGATCTCGTGCGCGACCACATAAGCGTAGGCGAAATCGCCGCCGCCGCCGTACTTTGTGCGCATATCGTTGAAGAACGACATATCGAGATAGACCTTCTGGTCATTCGGGCAATAGAACGGCCCCATCGCCGCCTGCGCCTGGCCGCAGCCCGAGCGCGTCGCGCCGCTATAGAGGACGAGCTTGGGCGCGACATAGCGCACGCCTTTCTGCTCCGGGAGAACCTTCGTCCAGACGTCCTCGGTCTGGGCGAGGACCTTGGCGACGAAGCGGCGCATCGGGTCGTTCTGCGAAACGCTTTCGGTTTGCGCGGTCTGGGCCGGCGGGCGATAGGCGCTGTTATGGCCGGCGCCGGTCAGGATTTCAGCGCCGCCGATCAGCAGGCGCGGATCGATGCCGGTAAAATAGCCGATGGCGAGAATGACCAAAATTGCGCCAATGCCGAGGCCGCCGCCCCCGCCGCCGATCGAAAAGCCGCCTCCGCCCTCGCCGCGGCGGTCCTCGATATTGGTCGATTCGCGGGATTGCTCCCATTCCATGGCCGCCTCCGGAAGACGCAACGCCGCGCCGTCCCGCGCTTTTAGCAAGACGCTGGTCGCCCGAAAACGGCGTTCGGGCGATAAACCGCGACTTCCCAGCACGGTTTCTTAAGGTTGACCTCCTATCCCTTCGACATTCCCTCGACCCGATAACGCGGCGAGCAGTCGGCCCGGGCGACGGGGAGAGCCGGCTCACCGACGAGGCAAGCGCGTTTCAGAAAAACCGATGAGCATCAGCGAGACAGAGATTCAGCAAGGATTGGCCGCCGGCGATCGGCGTGGCGGCGCCGCGCGGCTCGGCGAAAGACTCTTGGTCATCAGCAATGCAGACTTCGCAATTGCGACGATTGTCGCCGCGGGCGCGATTCTTCGGCTGGCTCTCGCCGGCGGTCCGATGCTCAATGACGAAATCCTGGCCCTCGAGCATGTCCGACCGCTCAATCATTTTTGGGACGTCTTTTGGGGCATTTCCCATGACAACAACCATTTCCTGACGTCCTTATGGCTCTACTGGCTCGACAGCCGCGAAGTCGGACCGCTTGCGCTCAGGGCCCCGTCGATCCTCATGGGCGCGGCGCTGATCCCGGTCATGGCGACGATCAGCCGCCGCTCAGGCCAAGCTGCGGGGCTCGTCGCCGCGGCGTTGACCTCTTTTTCCTACTTCTTCTTTAATTACAGCGTCGAAGCCCGCGGCTACGCCGGCCTGGCCCTCGCCTTTGCTTGTGCGTTCGATGCGACCGAACGCTGCATCGGCGACCCGCGCTCGCCGGCGCGCTATGCGCTGGCCGCCGCGACCGGACTCGGCGCGCTCTCTCATTTCGCGATGGTCCCGGCGACGGCGTTTCTCGCCCTCGGCGCTGGCGCGGCGCTGCTGCGGCGGAGCGAACGCGTCGCGGCAGCAATAGACGCCTGGCTCCGCATTTTTATCCCGGCCGGTCTCGCCACGCTGCCGACCTTCGCCTTCTTCTATCTCGGGATTCTGAACAAAGGCGCGATCACGATCGGCGCGATCATGCCCTTCGACCCGTTCTATTTTTTCAGGGCGCTGGCGATCGCGATTGTCGACTCCTTCGGACTGCCAATCGAGTTGTCGATTACGGCCACAATCCCGATCGCGATCGTCCTGATTGCGACGAGCCTGGTCGCGACCATCGCCTTGGCGAGCCGCGCCGTCAGCGCGGAGCGCAAATTCCTCTATGTCGCGATCATCTTCGGCATGCCGATTGCGGTTTTCTTGCTGCGGCCCTTCAACGCCCATGTGCCGCGCTACTATCTCGTCGTTCCCCTGACTCTGATCCTCCTGATCTCGGATTTCCTTGGCGCTTGGTGGCGCGCCGGCGGTCGGCGCCGCGCCGCCGCGGCGGCGGCGCTTACCGCGGCCCTGGCCGGCGGCGGCGCCCAGATTTATCAATTTCAGGTCAATCAAGCGCATCCTTGGAGCGAAGCGCTGGCGGCGATCGCCGCTTCGTCCGATCCGGTGGTGACGACGGATTTCGACGATCGGATCGGCCTTTTCGTGCGCTATTACAACTGGCGCGAAGACGCGCATATCGAATGGGTCGCGGCGAACGACGTTTGCGGGAAGCAGCCCGAATGGCTGCTCATCTGGTGGGCGTCTCTCGACGAGCCGATGCCGGAGCGCCGGATGATCGGCAATTCCTGCCCCATGTCGTTCAAGTTCATCGGCCGCCATTCGACTTGGGGCCTGTCGAAAGTGCCCTGGGCGCTTTATCGGCGAGAACGGCCGGACGGGTCCGGCTAGGTCGTTCACGGATGTCGACGAACGCGCCGCTTGCCCCGACGCTCCTCGCGCGAAGCAACAAGGCCCAGCCGCTCAGCCTTCGCTTTGGCTGGACTGCGCGCGCGTTTTGGCCGTCGATCGCGATCGCGGCTCTCGCGATCGTTGCGCAGAGTCTGCGCGAAACCGCCGCCGACGTCTCCTGGCTGATCACCCTTTGCGAAAAAACGGTCGCCGGCGAAACGCCTTATGTCGACTTTATCGAGAGCAATCCGCCCGCCGCGTTCTTGATCTACATGCCGGGAACTCTGGCGGCGCGCTCCGTCGGCGCTTCGCCCGAGTTCATGGTCGCGCTTTTCGGCTTCCTCGCGATCGCGGCGAGCCTTGCGCTTTGCTCCTTAATTCTCCGGCAAGCCGGCCTTGCGTCGCGCATTGGTCCGACGGGCCTGGCGATCGCGATCGCCGTTCTCGCATTGTCGCCAGGCGACAGCTTCGACCAACGCGAGCATCTCGCTTTGATTCTCGGCCTGCCCCTGCTCGCGACGCTGGCCGCGCGCGCGGCGGGCGGCAATGTCGATGTTTGGCTATGCGTGACGGCGGGCCTTGGCGGCGCTCTCATGGCGTCGATCAAACCGCACTTTGCGCTGACTTTCCTTGCTGCGCTCCCTTATGTGGCTCGCCGGGCCGGCGTCAAAACTCTTCTGACGTCGGTCGAGCTGATCGCCCTCGCCCTGTTTGCCGCGCTCGGCCTGGTCGCAACGATCGTCTTCTTTCCGGCTTACTTCGATTCCGTTGTTCCCATCGCAGCCGCGATCTACGCGCCAGTTCGTCTCCCGATTATCGGCCTTCTTTTAACTCCGGGCTTCCTGTGCTGGACCGCGCTTGGACTCGTTCTTCTCCTTTTCGGACGAGCCAAGCTCGGCTCGCCGCTCGTCGCCATTCCGGCCCTTGCTTCGATCGGACAGATCATCGTCTTCCTCGTTCAAGGCAAGGGATGGTCCAACCACGCCTATCCCGCACTCGCGCTGATGGGATTGGCCGTCGGCGCGCTTGTCGCACAGACCGAGGCCCGAATCCGGCGGGCGCTGGCGAATGCGCTCGTGATCGCTCCCGCGGCAATGCTGTTCGCCTATGCCCTTATCTCGCGCCCGCCGCGCGAGGCCGATTCTCGATTGGAGAGCTTGGTCGCGGGCTTGGCCAGGCATCCCGGAATTCTAACCATTGGGTCGCATATCCAGCTCGGCTTTCCGCTGACGCGAAACGTGGCCGGCGAATGGGTCGGCCGCCCGATGGCGTTGTGGATGACAGGCGCAGTCGAGCATCTCACGGAGAAGAACCGGCCTGACGATGCGACGCGCTTTCGTTACGACGCCTATCTGCGCTTGGATCGGGAAATGCTCATCGCGGCGATCGTAGACAGGAAGCCCGACGCCATCCTCGTCGAGAATGATGCGTGGAAAGCTTGGGCCTTCTCGCATCCGGACGTCGCCGCCGCGCTCGCCGATTACGCTCCGGTCGGTGCGGTCGGGGAGGTGACGGTCTATGGACGCCGGCTCGGCCTGCGCCCATTGCAAGAGGCGGCGCCGCGCCGAAGCTAGGCCTCGCCCAGGGACATTAGTCTAGGATCGAGCACGGCTTCTGGAAGCCGCTCGCCTTTTCGATTCGTCAACGAGAATGAGACACGATCGCCCAATCGAGTTGTTTGCGGCGCAGCGCGGTTCTTCTGGAGCGGGGACAAACGCCCAATGCCGGTCAATTTGAACGAAGCGGCCGGATCTGCTTCGCGACGAGCCGCGGCGCCGCCTGCCGTTCCGACGGCGCTCGCTTTGGCGCTTGTCGCTCTGTTGGCTTGGCTGCAGCGGAGCTTCTGGCTGAATCAGTGCCCGGGCCAGATCGGATGGAGTTGCGGAAGCGATTGGCGCGATCTGCAAAGGGTATTCATTCTTGAAACCTTCCTCTGCGCCGGCGTCGCCATTCTCGGCGTCTTCCTCGCGCATGGCGGCGCGACCGAGCAGCTTTACAGAAAGCTCGACAAAGTCTCTGCGCAACGGGCGACGGTCGTCGCCTGCGTTGCGGCTGTGGCCGCTCCGCTATTCATCGCGTGGTCGACGCTCGACCGCTTCCCGAATTCCAGCGACGAGTACGCTTATATTTTTCAGGCGCATAGTTTCTCGAAGTTCCGCCTGTGGGAAACGCCGCCGGTCTTGGGGGCCGACCTGATTCCGCAGCGCACTTGGATTTTCGATCATAAATGGATCAGCCAGTACCCGCCCGGATGGGCGCTCGTCCTCGCCGCGGGATCGCTGCTCGGGCTGCCGCTTTGGACGATCAATCCCATCATTGGCGGGGCGAGCGTCGCGGCGCTGGCGATTTTCTGCCGACTCATCGCCGACGATCGCGCGGCCGCAGGCGCCGCCGCGCTCTATGCGCTGACGCCGTTCTACGCCATGAATGCTGCGTCTTATTTTCCGCACGTCTTCTCTTCTCTGATGATTTTGTGCGCTTGCCTCTGCTTGCAGCGCGACGCCGCCTCCGGATGGAGGAAGCGCCTCGCCGGCGCCGGCGCTTGTCTGGGCGCCATGGCGGCGACCCGCTATTTCGACGTCCTGGCGCTTGCGCCGGCGATGTTGCTTTGGCTTTTCCGGACGCGGCCGACGCTCTGGCCGCAAAAAATCGCCCTTCTTGCCGCTGGATTTGCGCCGTTCGCCGCGTCGATCCTCTTCTATCAATACGCCGTCCTCGACAGCCCGTTTCGCAGCACCTACTCGATTATCGAGTCGCCGGACGCGTCTTTGTCCCTCGACCCGGCCGCGCTGACCGTCGGCTTTCTCCTCATCGAGACGCGGCTTGCCGAATTGGCCGTTTGGACCTCGCCCGTTTTGCTGGTCGTCTATTTCTTCAGCTTGGCGGCCAAATGGAGGGCCCGGTCGATCGCCTTCTACGATTTGATCTTTCCCGGCTTTGTGATCGCTTATGTCGCATTTGGGAGCCTTGGCGGCAATCGCTATGGCCCGCGTTACTACATGGACGCGTACCCGCTCATTTTCGCTACGATCGTTTCAGCGGGGCCGGCGATTTCCACGATCATGCCTGGACCAATCGCGCGCCGCTCGGCGCTGGTCGGGGTCGTCATATGCCTGCTCTGCTTGGTCGCCGTCTGGCCGCTGGCGATTGTCGGCTTTTCGCGGCAGGTCTTTGGGCGCGAGGAATCGTTTCGGTTGGCGGCGGAAAAGGGGCTGACCAACGCCGTCGTCATCGACATGAGAGGCGACGACTTCGTCCGCAATCCGCCGACCATGGACGCTCCGGCGCTCTTTGCCCGCCCTGCCGCCGATGTCGACGCGCTCCGCAGGGCCTTCCCGCAACGCTCGATTTGGCGTTACAGCCCGCCGGACGGCGAGCGTCCTGGTCAGCTCGTTCGCGTCGCGCCGCCATTGGAAAACTGAGCGCTCCCGCGGGAGCCTTCATTATGCGGCGACGCCGGCCAATCGTCGAGGGCGCCGCCGGCGAGTTCTGCGCCGATCTCGGATCGGCGCAGTTACGCGTCAGCCGTCAGTAGCGGTAATGGTCCGCCTTGAACGGCCCTTCCGGCGGAACGCCGATATAGGCCGCCTGTTTCTCGGTGAGCGATGTCAGCTTGACGCCGATCTTGGCGAGATGCAGCGCCGCGACTTTCTCATCGAGATGCTTGGGCAGCGTATAGACTTTCTTCTGGTACTGTCCCGGCTTGGTGAACAGCTCGATCTGAGCCAGCGTCTGATTGGTGAACGACGCCGACATCACGAAGGAAGGATGACCCGTGGCGTTGCCGAGATTCACCAGGCGCCCCTCCGAGAGAAGGATGATCCGCTTGCCGTCCGGAAATTCGACCTCGTCGACCTGAGGCTTGACGTTGTGCCACTTGTAGTTGCGCAAAGCGTTGACCTGAATCTCGGAGTCGAAGTGGCCGATATTGCAAACGATGGCGCGGTCGTGCATGGCCCGCATATGGTCGAGCGTAATCACGTCGACATTGCCGGTCGCGGTGACGAAAATGTCGGCGCGCGGCGCGGCGTCGTCCATCGTGGTGACCTCGTAGCCCTCCATCGCCGCCTGCAGCGCGCAGATCGGATCGATCTCCGAGACCATCACCCGGCAGCCGGCGTTGCGGAGAGAGGCGGCCGAGCCTTTGCCGACGTCGCCGAAGCCGGCGACCATCGCCACCTTGCCGGCCATCATCACGTCGGTGCCGCGGCGGATGCCGTCGACCAGCGATTCGCGACAGCCATAGAGATTGTCGAATTTCGACTTGGTGACGCTGTCGTTGACATTGATCGCCGGCCAGAGGAGCTTGCCTTCCTTCTCCATCATGTAGAGGCGATGGACGCCGGTCGTCGTCTCCTCGGTCACGCCGCGGATCGCGGCGGCGTTGCGGCCGTACCAACCTGGCTTTGACTTGAGGCGGCTCTTGATCGCCGCAAACAGCACTTCCTCTTCCTCATTGCCCGGCTTGTCGAGAAAGGCGGCGTCGCCCTTTTCGGCGCGCAGGCCGAGATGGATCAAGAGCGTGGCGTCGCCGCCGTCATCGAGCACCATGTTCGGCGAGCCGCCGTCGGCCCATTCGAAAATTCGGTGCGTATAGTCCCAGTAGTCCTTCAGGCTCTCGCCCTTGATCGCGAAGACCGGCGTGCCGGAGGCGGCGATCGCCGCAGCGGCGTGATCTTGCGTCGAATAGATGTTGCAGGAGGCCCAACGCACGTCGGCGCCCAGCGCCTTCAACGTCTCGATCAGCACCGCGGTCTGGATCGTCATGTGGAGCGAGCCGGCGACGCGGGCGCCCTTGAGCGGTTGGCCGACGGCGTATTCGGCCCTGAGCGCCATCAGGCCGGGCATTTCGGTTTCGGCGATGGCGATTTCCTTGCGCCCCCAGTCGGCCAGGCCGAGATCGGCGACCGCATAGTCCTTGGCTTTATCCGTCATGGTGAACCCCGTTTTGGTCGCCGCCTCTTAGCAAGCGCGCCCGCGGGAGGCAATAAAGATATAAGCAAATCTTTATATGCGTTGGGCGACGACTTGGGATGAGCCCATCGGCCGCAAGGCGAGCCGGGGGCGCGGTCTTGCAAGCGGCAGCGATGCCTTGAAGATTATGTGACGGGCTATAGCAGGGATTAACTCTCGACGCGGGTTTGGCCGGCCCGCAGCCCCTACTGGCGAAGCTCCGTGTTATATGCAAGAACTGCGCCGCGCTGCTTGGCGCGGTCTTTTTGGAAGCGTGAGCGTTCGCTAGACGATGGCTTTGTCAGCAAAATTGATGATGCGTCAGAGCCAGTCGATGGTGATGACGCCGCAGCTCTTGCAGGCGATCAAGCTGCTGCAATTGCCCAATGTCGAACTGGCCGCCTATATCGAAAACGAGCTCGAGCGCAATCCGCTGCTCGAGCGGGCCGAGGAGAAGGAGACCGAGGCGAGCGACGAGCCGGCGCCCGCCAAAGCAGCCGACGCGGACGGAGAGCGAGATTGGGCGTCGGCGGAGCTTGAAGTCGATTCCGGCGCCTTGGCGCGAAATCTCGATACCGAGATCGACAACGCCTTCGAGCCGGACCGGCCGGCCGTATCGCCGGAGCCGCAAGCCGCGCCGGAAGGGCATGGCCTTTCGGCAGCCTCGTGGTGCGGGGTCCCCGGCGGCGGCGGCGACGGCGAAGCGCCCAATCTCGAGGCCTACGCTGCGGCGGAGGTGAGCCTCGCCGAACATCTCGAGCGGCAGGCGGCCGTCCTATTCACGGACCCCGCCGATTTGATGATCGCCCGTGCGCTGATCGACGGCCTCGACGAAGCCGGCTATCTCGCCGCCTCGCTCGCCGAAATCGCCGAGCGTCTCGGCGCGCCGGCGTCGCGGGTCGAACAGATTCTCGCCCGAATGCAAAGCTGCGAGCCGACCGGAATCTTCGCTCGCGACCTCGCCGAATGCCTCGCCCTGCAATTGATCGAGCGCGACCGGTTCGATCCTGCGATGCAGGCGCTGGTCGCCAATCTGCCGTTGCTCGCCAAACGCGACTTCGCCCAGCTCCGCCGCTTGTGCGGCGTCGACGACGAAGACCTGAAGGACATGATCGCGGAAATCCGCCGGTTGGAGCCCAAGCCTGGCCGTCCGTTCGGCGCGGCGCCGACGCAAGTCGCGGTCGCCGATGTTTTCGTCTCGCCCGCCCCCGACGGCTCATGGCGAATCGAGCTGAACAGCGACGCGTTGCCGCGCGTGCTGGTCAACGAGACCTACGCCGCAACTATCAAACGCGGCAAGACGAGCGAAGCGGACCGACAGTTCATCGCCGCCAGCCTGCAAAACGCCAACTGGCTGACCAAGAGCCTCGAGCAGCGGGCGCGCACGATTCTGAAAGTCGCGAGTGAAATCGTACGTCGGCAGGATGCGTTCTTCGCCGAAGGCGTCGTCGGATTGCGGCCGCTCAATTTGCGAATGGTCGCCGACGCGATCGGCATGCACGAATCGACCGTGTCGAGAGTCACTTCCAACAAATATATTCAAACCCCGCGCGGCCTGTTCGAGATGAAATACTTCTTCTCGACCTCGATCGCCTCCAATGGTTACGGCGAGGCGCATTCGGCCGAGTCGGTCAGGTTCAAGATCAAGCAGATGATCGACGCAGAGGATCCGGACGACGTACTTTCCGACGACGTCATCGTGGCGCGGCTGAAAGCCGCCAACATCGTGATCGCGCGCCGCACCGTCGCCAAATACCGCGACAGCCTGCGCATTCCGTCCTCGGTCGACAGGCGGCGCGAAAAGATGCGGCGCACGCCCGCCGCCGGGTCGAGCGAGACTCTTCTAAATATTTGATCCGCAGACGTTTTTGATCTATCCTCGCGATCTACTTGCGGCTCGGATTTGACAGGCGTTCGGGAGGCGCCTAACCCTAAGGCGCCAAACGCGTTGGCGGCATTTGAGAGGCGTGACGACGCATGACGTTGCGCATTTCTGGGAAAAACATCGCCATCGGCGAGTCTCTGCGTCAGCATGTCCACAGCATGGTGGAGGCGGTCATTGGCCGCTATTTCGACGGCAGCGTCAGCGGCCACGTCGTGATCGCGCCGGAAGGCTCGGGCTATCGTTCGGACTGCACGCTGCATTTGAGCTCGGGCATGACCTTGCAAGCAGAGGGCAAGGCGCAGGCCCCTTACGCAAGCGTGGATCAGGCTGTCGATCGGATCGAGAAACGCTTGCGGCGCTACAAGAGACGTCTTAAGGAGCACCACGCGCCGGCCAACGGCGCGGGGACGACGGAGCGCACCGTCGCCAATTACGTGATTGAGGCGCCGAATGAGGAAGCCGAGCAAAGCGGCGAGTTCGCGCCGGTCATCGTCGCGGAAGGGTCGGCTCGACTGAAAAGTCTTTCCGTCGCTTCAGCGGTCGAGGAATTGGACTTGACGGGCGCGCCGGTCGTGGTGTTTCAGCACGCCGGCAGCGCCCGGGTGAACATCGTCTACCGGCGCAGGGACGGCGCAATCGGTTGGCTCGATCCGCAATAGCGGCTGCGGCGCCAAAGATGCAGGAACCTAAGTCGCCAATTCTCTTAGAGCGAGAGACAGCGGCGCCAAGCGAAGATCAACTTAGAGACAAGCATGCCGCTCAGTGAAATTCTCGCGCCCGACGCGGTGATCGGAGCGTTACGGGTCAACAGCAAGAAGCAAGCTTTGCAGGAATTGAGCGAGCGAGCGGCTAAAGTGTCAGGCCTGTCGGCGCGCGAAATCTTCGATTCTCTCCTGCAACGCGAAAGGCTGGGCTCTACGGGCGTTGGCGACGGAATCGCGATTCCGCACGGGAAAATGGCGAAATGCGGCCGGATATTCGGCATTTTCGCCCGGCTGGAGCGGCCCATCGACTACGAGGCGTTGGACGGCCTGCCGGTCGACCTTCTCTTCCTGCTGATCGCGCCTGAAAACGCCGGCGCCGATCATTTGAAGGCGCTGGCGCTCATCGCGCGGGCTTTGCGCGAATCCGGCCGGGCGGCCAAGCTGCGCAAAACCCGCGACCCCGCGGCCTTGTTCTCTCTCCTCACCGAGGAGCAGACCTCCCATGCGGCGTAAAATTCGCGGCGCCGCGGCGAGCGTCGGGTTATGAGGGCGCGCGTCGTCGTCACCCTGAAAAGCGGCGTGCTCGATCCGCAAGGCAAGGCGATCGAAGGCGCCCTCGCCTCGCTCGGCGTCGAGGGGGTCGCCAGCGTTCGCCAAGGCAAGGTTTTCGACATCGAAATCGACGCGCCCGACCGCGAGACCACGGAGCGGCGATTGCGCGCGGCTTGCGAGAAACTTCTTGCGAATCTGATCGTCGAAAACTACGCCGTCGAATTCGTCTAGACCGATTGGTCTGCCTGGACTTCGTCAATCGATGCGCGCCGCCGTCATCCTGTTTCCCGGCTCGAACCGCGAACGCGACGTCGCCCGCGCGATTCATCGCATCAGCGGCGTCGCGCCGAGCATTGTCTGGCACCAGGAGAGCGAATTGCCGGCCGGAACCGATCTGGTCGTTCTGCCCGGCGGCTTTTCCTATGGCGACTATCTCCGTTGCGGCGCGATCGCCGCGCGCGCCAAGATCATGGCGGCGGTGCGCGAGCACGCGCGGCGCGGCGGCTTGACGCTCGGCATCTGTAACGGTTTCCAGATCCTCTGCGAGGCGGGCCTGCTGCCCGGCGTGTTGATGCGCAATTCCGAGATGCGCTTCATCTGCAGGATGCAGCATTTGCGCGTCGAGAACGTCCAGACCCCGTTCACCCGCGCCTACGCGCCGGGTCAAGTGCTGAAATTCGCCATTGCGCATGGCGAAGGCAATTTCGAAGCCGACGATGAGACGATCCGGCGTCTCGAAGACGAAGGTCGAGTGGCGTTCCGTTATTGCGACGCCGCCGGCCAGGCGGGCGCCGCCAATCCCAACGGCTCCACGCACGACATCGCCGGAATCTATGGCGGCGACTTCAACATTCTCGGCCTGATGCCCCATCCCGAGAACGTGATCGACCCCCTGGTCGGCGGGACCGACGGACGCGGCCTCTTCGAGAGTCTGGCGGCCTGACGGACCTCAACCGGCGCCTTCGGCGTTTTCCGAATGATTTACGATTTCGCGAGAGTATCATTGTCTGATGAGCGATTCGCTGGAGCGTCTGTATTCTTCCGTTTTGGCCGCCCGTGAGCGCGACCCGTCATTGTCGCGCACGTCGAAACTGTTTCGCGACGGCGTACAGAAGATGGCCAAGAAGCTGGCGGAAGAGGCGGTCGAGGTCGGCCTCGACGCGGTCCAGATGAAACGCGAAGCGGTCGTTCTCGAAAGCGCCGATCTACTCTACCATCTCGCTGTGCTCTGGGCCGAATGCGGCGTCACGCCCGATTCCGTGCTCGGCGAGATCGATCGCCGCGAGCGCATCTATGGGATCGCGGAAAAATTGCCTAAGAGCGCAGTGAGCGCGCAGGCGCGGCGCTTGACTGTGCTGCACGGCCGCCGCCACGGCGTCTCGAAGAACTAAGCGGCTTCAAGCGAGCGCTCCGCGCCGCGACCTTTCGCCATATGATTGAGACGGCCATAGAAAAGCCGCTCCGCTGAAATCTGTCGCACGGCCGCCGCCTGGCGGCTTTGCGCGGCGCGCGCCCAGCGTCCATAATGCCGCGAAAGCCGCCGACGGCCGCCCCGGACCATTCACGGAGGAAGGTGTTGAACGCGCCCCTGCCCGCCCCCGAGTCGGCTGAACCGGTCGACGAGACGATTCCGCCCATTGTGGACCGGGCCGCGCCCTTCATCGCCGACGCAATCCAGGGCCCGGACCTTCTCGACCTGTCCAACGCGATTCGGCCGCTCGTCGAGGTGATCGCCCATCGCCAGGCGCAGACGCCGATGATGATCGCCATTGTCGGCCCGTCCGGCGCGGGCAAGAGCTTCGCCCTCGACCGCATCGTCGCCGGAATCGAGTCGCTGAGCGCCGCGGCGCGGACCACAAGCGGGCCTTTCGCCGGCGAGATCGTCGTCGCGCCGATCGACGCGGCTGCGATCGGCGGCGAGCCGGCGACCGCAATCGCCGCGGCGACCTACGCTGCATTGACTCGGGACTTCGGCGACGGCCGCAACTATTCCGCGCTGGCCGACGAAGCCGCCCATGCCGGCGCCGATCCGCATGTCGCCGCGAGCAAGGCCATGGAGCGGCACGACGAGGCCCGCCGCCGGCTCGAGAGCGAACGCCAGGCGCGCGACGAAACCGAAGCGCGGCGCGCGCGGGTGAGCGAAGTCGTATTGTTCGAAACGCCGGGTTCGCGCGTCGACGTCTACGCGCGCCAAAGCCGCAGCCGGATCGAAGCCCGGCTGCGCCGTTTCGATCTCGCCAACGGCGATCCGATCGCCAATTTCAAGGATCTGGTCCGCGATCTCGCCGGCGCCGGCGGCGGCACATGGGCCGCTGTCGCGTTGCGCGCGCTGTGGGCGTACCGCAGCCAGGCCCGGCTGCTTCTGTCGGCGATCGTATTCTTCGCTCTCGCCTTCGGCGTGGCGCAATTGCGCAACCCCGCAGTGTCGGCCTGGCTGACCGGCTTGGGCGCGCCCGGGGCCTCGGTCGGCGCCTGGCTGACGGCGCATGGCGGATGGATCGACGACGTCGTTCTCGCCTTCGTCCTTTTCGGCGCGCTGGCGCTGGCGCTCAACCTTTGGCGCGCGTCTGTTTTCGCGGCGAGCCTGCTGCGCGGCGTCAGGCTCCTCAATTTCGACGTGCGCGAGCGCAGTCGCGACCTCGACGCGGCCTTGGCGCGCGTCAACCGCCGCATCGCCGCATTGACCGCCGAAGCGGAGGCGGCCGCCCGCCACGCCGAGGCGGCGGAGAAACGGGCGCGCTCGCTGGGCGGGAGCGCGCCCTCGCCGGGGTCGACGCCTTCGTTCCTGGAGCCCGCCGCGGCGCCGGAAGCGGCCGCCCGCGCCTTTTTGGCGGCGCTGGACAAACTGATCGCCGGGCAGCCGCAAGCGGGCCCGCCGCCGGTCAGCCTGGCGCCGTCGCCGGCGCTCCAGACGCCGACGCGGATCGTTCTGGCGATCGACAATCTCGACGCGCTGCCGGCGGGCGCAGCCCGCGCCGCGATCGAGACCGTTCATTCTTTGCTTGGCCGCGGGTTCGTCGCGCTCTGCGCCTTCGATCCAGCCTCGCTTCGGCCTGCTTTTGGCGACGACGCCGCTTTTCGGGCGCGGATGGAGCGGTTGTTCCAGATCGCATTCAACGTCCGCGGCGCCGGCGAGGTGGGCGGCGAGCGATTGGCCGCTCGACTGCTCGCCGGAGGCGTGGGCGAACCGTCGCAACCGACGATGGATGCGCGCGAATCGTCGCTGAACGAGCCGATCAGCGCAAGCGAGGCCGCCGCTCTGACGGCGATCGCGCCGCTGGCGGCGTCGACGCCGCGCGCCGTCAAGCGCTTTTTGAACGTCTACCGCCTCGCGCGGGTCGGGGTCGCCAACCGCGCCGCGCTCGCTCTGGCGCTCGCCGCCGAGCAAAGCGACGACGCCGAAGCGCGCGCCGCGCTCGATCAATTGCTGGCGGAGAGCGGCGAAGGACCGCTCGAGGACCCGGCCGGCCCGCCGGCCTTGCAGGCGGCGCTGCGCGCGTCGCGCGCCCTGCATCTCGGCGTGATCACCGGCGCGGACATGCGCAGCGCCACGGCGGCGGCGAAGCGGTACCAGCTCTTCGCGTGACCAGCCCGCAAGCGATTGCGCGCGTTTTACGTTGCGTCAGCGCGCCGAGAGCGCGCCGCGCCTAAACGGGACCACTCCGTCGTCGCGCGCGATAGGGCGTGCTTCGCGCGCCCGTTCGGCGGCTCTCTCGAGGGACGCCGAGGGAAATTTTCTCCTTCCTTTTCCTTCCTTTGATTTCCTTTTTCTGCCGTTTTGCACCGTTCTGGCGGGAAAAACGTACCTTCCGGTTTGAGTTAAGGACCTAAAACCTTTGAGAATTCTCTGTCCTGATCGCTCGGAGGGAAGCGATGAAGCAAATTTTGAGTTTGTCCCCCCCTCGATTCGAATCGGCGGCGACGCGCGAAACAGCGCCGACGCCAGGGGCCGCCACTGTGTGAAACAGGCTCATTTCGCGGATTGCGCATCCCGTCTTGACGAGACTGGCGCACGCCAAGGACGATATCATGTTTTCTGATTTTCAGGAAGAAGATTTTTTCGTCGCGCCGGGCAGCAGTTTTGTTGCGCCCTGCGAATCCTTGCCAAACACATCGCCGAAAACTAGTTATCTGACTAGTCAAATGCTCCAAGAGAGAAAGTGATGCGCTCCTGGCCCGTCCAAGATGCAAAGGCGCGATTCAGTGAAATGCTCGAGACCTGCATGAGGGAGGGCCCGCAGCTCGTCACCAAACGGGGCGCCGAGGCCGCCGTCCTCGTCCCTGCCGCCGATTGGCGAAGACTGAGGCAGGCGGCCAAGCCTACGCTGAAGGAATTGCTCTTGAGCGATAGCGCGCGAGGCGATCTCGAGGTTCGTCCGCGCGGCGGAAGCCGCCGCCGCAAGGTCGCCGGCCTCACCTGATCGCCGATGTACCTCCTCGACACCAATATTATTTCCGAACTGCGCCGGCCTCGCCCGCACGGCGCGTTGGTCGCCTGGCTCCGCGCCGTACGAAACGATGATTTGCACGTTTCCGCCGTCACCATTGGCGAGATTCAGGCGGGCGTCGAAATGACCCGCGAGCAGGATCAAGCCAAGGCGGCCGAGATCGAAGCTTGGCTGGAGCAGGTCGCCGAGACCACCAACATCCTCAGCATGGATGCGCAAATCTTTCGCGCCTGGGCGCGGCTCATGCATCGCAGGACCGACGATCTCATCGAGGACGCCATGATCGCGGCGACCGCCGCAGTTCACAACTTGACCGTGGTGACCCGCAATGTTCGAGATTTTTCCGGCTTCGACGTTCCGACGCTGAACCCGTTCGCGCCGAAAGCCGGATAGTTAGACTAGGAGCGCTTCAAGCGGGCCGAACGGGCCGCGCAACGCGCGGGGCTGTCTGGGAGACCGAAGCGGCGACCGTGCAGCGCCTCTGCAATCTTCACACGTCATGGCCGGGCTTGTCCCGGCCATCCACGCCCATCCGCCGCCGCAAAAATTCGAACGTTCGCCGCGGTGGCGGCGCGTGGATGGCCGGGACAAGCCCGGCCATGACGCGGTTGTACCTGGAGTGGACGCGCCTGGTCGCCCCGCCTTTAGTCTCCTGGCACAGCCCCGCTCAATGCTGAAAATTGGCGCTAACGCCACGGGCCGCCATTGTTTGCAACAGCGGCCCATGCGCGCCGGCCGGAAGACTTGTCAAGGAGGCGACATGTCGCGAGCAGCCGTCGAAAGCGGCGCGTCCGAAAATAATATCGCAATTTCTGATTTCAGGACGAACTTGTCGCGCGAGGGCGCTTTCACGCCAAATCGCGGCATAGCCCGCTTCCCACGCCGTCAGGATGCTTCCAGCCGCCGGATTTCCGTCTCGAACTCGAAGCGCAATTGCGCGGCCTCGTCGTCCGGCAGCCAGTTCGTCATCTGCGGAAAAACGGTGCGCCAATAGAGCGTGCGGCGCGCGTCCCACGGAAAGCTTTGCGCCGCGCGGACTTTGGCGAGCACGCGCAAGAGTTCGGCGCGCACCTCGTCCGGATCGGCGCGATATGATGTGGCCGTCCCTTCGACGCCGGGAAGCTCCGGCTGGCTCTCGCCGAAAAGGTCCAATTGACCATTGCGCGTCATGGCGGGCGGATTGTCCTCGTCTCGCAGCAAATCAGTCGGCTGAGTTTGCCAGAACGCGCGGGCTATTGCGACGACTCGTCGTCCGTTGTCCCCGATTCCTGTTCGCCGGGGCCCAGAACGACAAGCGGCCCCGCCACAATCCGGTCGAGCAGGTCCGCCTGCCGCGGTTCAAGCGCGATGAGCCGGCCGAGAACGTGGAGGAGATTCAGGAGATCTTCGGTGTATTCGGCGAGCCAGCCGTCTGGCTGGATTTTCTCAAGTGGCGAGGGCGGCCGCCTATCGCCGATCACTGGCTTGGTGCGATCGCGGCGACGGTAGCTGAACCACTGGTCGAGCACGTTTTTGCCGGAAATCTCATAAGATCGCATGGCGGGCGTGACGTTCTCGACGAAGCCCTTGCCGATGACGAGGCGACGCTTGGCCGCGTCGTAAGCCATGCTCTCCGGCAGCGGTTCGGGCGCGCTGGGAATGGCGCCGCCGGCAGGAATGAAGGGCGCCTCACCCTTCGCTAGGCGCGGCGGACCCTTCGGCCGGCCCGCAGCCGGGTCGATGAAACGTTCGCCGTAGCAATGCAGCCAGACCACTTCGCGGCCGAGCGCGGCGGCCTCTTCGAAAAGCTTTTTGTCCGCCGTCAGCGGTACGCGCAGGCCAGGCCGCACTAGATCGGTGTGAAATCGCATAGTGAAGGCCGGATGCGCCATCACAGCGGCGATGTAGGTGACGAGGTCCTCGGCACTGACCGCAGCACCCAGCGCTTTGGCAAGCGCCTGCAACATATCTGCACGCACATTCGGCTTCTTCCCCGGCGCATCGGTCCATAGCGGATAAACGCGGCCGCCGAATGAGCCCTTGTAGTGGTCTTGATCAGGAATCAGACTCGTTAGCGTTAAGGCGGGGCCGGACTTAGGAGCATATGCTTCAAGCGCTGTTATGAAGATTTGCTTATTCGAGTAGGCGCTCCATAACTTCGGGCGGGGATCGTTCAACAATCTGGCGTCTCCGATTAGCCACTGCCGATCGAAAGATCGGAAAGAATAGCGAATCGGAGAGGGACATGCCCCGGTGTCATTCTTTACCGACACGTTGCGAGTAAGAATAGTACCCAAGTGCTGTTCGACTGTTTTGGCAATGTGTCTACTGGCGACCTTGCCCTTCCGCATTTGCGGATGAAACAGTACTTCCTTCCGGCTTAAATCCTTCTCGGCGATCAGCGCGCTCCAACGCTTTAGCAGTGTTTCGCGATCCGGGGCGATTGCCCATGTCCGCCCGGGCATAACGCCCGGCCCGGCGAAACTAAACAGGGACTGCAAAGGCGCAAAATCGCCCCACTTGCCGCCGACGTGCGGTAGGAAAGGCGCGCGCCAGTCCTCTGGACAGTCAACCCAGCTCTCATCGTCAAGGGACAGCGCCGCAAGCGCGGCAAATTTTTGTTCGCGCTTGCCCCCGGGCAGAGAACGAAACCGTACACGCGCCGCCTTGCTCTCAGCCTTCCCTAGCCTACGCGCGGCAAGTACAATACACACCGGGTGCTGCACGCCCTGGAAGATGCGCGTCGGCACGTCCGGCTGATGGCCTTCTGGCGAACAGTCGATCACCCATATATCCGAGCACGTCCGGCGCAAGTCGTCACGCATCTTTTCGAAGCCGGGTCCATTAAGGAAGCCGGCCACTGTTATGAAACACACGATCCCTTCTTCATCGGTATCCGGTTGGCCTGTCGCCGCGAACCGTCCCGAACCGAAGACTTTCAACGTCGCCCAGCGCCAGAAATACACGTAGAGGTTCTTCAGGTGCTTGCCATGCGCGCCGACTCCCCATTCGGGCGGCGCTTTCCAGCGGTCGAGCGGCGCGTGGAGGTCGCCTCCTGCACCCCTTTCAATCCAGCCACCGCGTCCTTCCGCCTTCTCCTTGTAAGGCGGATTGCCGATGACGACAGTGATGGGCTGCTCGCGCTTGACCCGGTTCGCCTCGCGCCGCGATTTCGCGATGGGCTCGACGATGTGCAGAAATTGTTCATCCTCGACAAAGGGATTACCGAGCGTGTCGGTAATGTAGAGGTTGAGTTCTGGCGCCGACGCCTTTTTCCCAGTCGTCTTCGTCAAGGCCCGCATTTCCGCCAGCAGACGCAATTGCGCCACCGCGAACGGACCGAACTGCAACTCGAAGCCGAATAGCCGTTTCGCGGCTGCGGCGATTGCTGGGCCAACCGCGCCGGGACCCTGATCCTTCTCGACGTTTTCAGCGATGCGTCTGAGCGCGCCGAGCAGGAACGTGCCTGTACCAACTGCGGGGTCGGCGAGCGTCACATCAGACGACGCAAGGCCCGCCGCTCGCTCGAACAGGGGCCCGCGCAATGCCTGGTCCACGAGGCGGGTCATCGCGCTGACGACTTCCGGCGGCGTGTAGTAGGAGCCGGTGAGCTTACGCAGGCGATTGTCATAGACTTCGAGAAAATACTCGTAGAAATAGAGCCATGCTTCCGGCTTGTCCTTGCTGAGCGTCGACCAGTTCACCTCGTTCAGCACGCGCGTCAGCGTGCCGAGCGAAGTCTTCAGCGATTGCTGGTTGGCTTCGTCCTCGGTCAAAAGATTGAGCGCGGCGCCGATCAGCGTGTTCGATTTCTTGAGCTTGATCGCCGCCAGTTCGACGCCGTCCTTCAGAGAGATGTCGAAGGCGCGCGCCATCAACAAGCCGAACGTTACGGCCTGCGCATAGCCGTCGGCGAATTGCTCGTCGCTTGCATCCGGAAACAACAGCTTGCGCCAGTCCTTCTTCAGAAGCGTCAGGCTGACATGGCCCGCCGCCATCTGCTCCAGAACCTCCTCCCGCAGCAGGCGGCAGAGGCGCGCGCTGGTCTGCGCAAGCGCCTTGACACTGGTTGGCGCCTGCGGCGCCCAGCTCAGAAAGTCCGCGACAAGCGCACGTAACGTTTCGGGCGCTTTGAGCTTCGTGCCCGAGGTTTCGATGTCGCCTTCGAGCAGGACGATCTTCGCGGCGAGTTCGCCGTTGCGCCAGAGGCTGAACCCGTTACCGTCGGTATAGACAACGTTGGGCAACGACTTAAGCTTGCCCCATTGCTCCTTGTCGTGCGGGTCGGAGAATTTGCGGGGGTCGCAACCCTTGCTCGGCGCCTTAATCTCGATGAATCCAACAAGCGCGTTGTTGACGCTGACCGCGTAATCCGGCCGCGTCTGCAAATTCGCCAGCCTCGATTCCCCGACAAGCGACAAGCCGCCGGGCGCGAGGTCATCGAGCGCGGCGAGTCTCTGAAACAGCGCTTCGAGGGGCGCCCGGAGTTGATCCTCGGGAGCGCCTGAAACCGCAGGATTGTCCAGCTTGGCGCGCGCTTCGGCGCCGAACGCCGATACGATGCCGGCGAATGTCGATTTCTGCAACGAGCGCCCCGATTCGATCCAGTGCTGATTTTTCGGCGAGCCCAAGCCGCGTCGTCAAGCGCGGACGCTTTAAACCGCCTCCACCAACCCCGCATCGTCATCAGGCTCGTCCAGCTTCGGCGCCTTGTTCACCCGCTTCGACACCAGCCATTCGCGCAGCACGTTCTCCGGCGCCGGCAGCAGCGCCTCCTTGCCGATTGTCCCTTTCAGCCAGCCGTCGAAATCCTGCTCCTCCAGGATCGCGGGCATGCGGTCGTGGAACTGGGCCATGAAGCGGCTCGGCTCGTGGACGAGGATGGTGCAGGAATAAGTCTCTTCGCCGGTCTTCCTGTTCTTCCAGACGTCCCACAGGCCGGCGAAGGCGATGAGCTTGCCGTCGAGCCTGGTGAAATAATGCGGCTGGCGATCGGTCTTGTCGCCCGTCCATTCGTAGAAGCCGCTCGCCGGGACGATGCAGCGGCGCTTGAGGCGCCAGGCGTCGCGAAAGGTCGGCTTAACGTCGACCTCTTCGGAGCGCGCGTTGAAGGTCGCGAAGGACGAAGCCGGCTTCATCGGGTCTTTCGGATCGGGCTTCGCCCAATTGGGGACGAGGCCCCAGCGCATCGAGACGAGCTCGCGGCCCTGGCCGCGATCGACGACGACATCGACCATCGTCGTCGGCGCGATGTTGTAGCGCGGCCTCAAATTATGCGGCGGCTGGCCGAGCAGGTTGAAGGCCTTGACCAGCTCTTCCCAGGAATGAGCGGCGGTGAAGCGTCCGCACATGTTTTTCTGTCCTCTTTGGAGCGTTTTCCGATCAGACGGGTCCGCCACAGCGCGAAACGAGTTTTATCCTGCATGCCATCGCCGTGCTCGGCGTCAAGCCCAAGCCGCTTCGCGGTCGCCTCGCCTCGGCAGGCTTAGAGTGCGTCCCTCGGCGCTGAGCCAGGGCGAGGCTTGACCCCTCCGCGCGGCGATGGCCTTTTTGCTACCGTGAACTTTGGTGACAAAAGCGGCCAGCGGCCACTTTTGTCACCAAAGTTCAACGGTAGCCAACAATGCCGCGCCGGACGATCGCAGTCACCCCGTAGGGGGCGAAGCGAAGCGTAGCGCCCGTCATCGCGCTGCATCAGCGGATGTACTGTCGCGCAAGCGTTTGCGGCGCGATGGCGGGTTGACGGCGATCGGCTGGCGTGGCGCCGCGGCGGCGGCCAGTCCTGCGCCTTCGAGACCATCGCCTAACTCTCGTGATTGCCTCTCGCAAACCTCTCAGTCTCGAGTCGCGCGCGGCGGATGCGGCCGCCAGGCCTTGTCGCCGCGAACGCCGGGCTGGCGCAAGAGAATATCGGCGGCGCGCCGGTTGCAACGCGTGCATTTCGCGCGGCGGCGCAGATCGCCGAGCTTGGCGGCGAGGCCATGCTTCTCGATCAATTCGAGAATGTCTTCCTGCGCGATCTTGCGGCAGTTCCGGCACTCGAAGGCGAGAGTCAGCCGAAGCTCGGCCACTTTCCGCAGGGTGTAGCCGTCGCGGTCTCCGGGGCCGAAAACGAGCGTCGGCATGGCGCGTCATCTCGGCGGCCGGCGGGCGAAGCCGTGCGAGGCCGCCGCGACGAGCGCGCGATTGTCGTCCGCCAGCATGCGCATCGCGGCAAGCAGTTCGGCGATCGCCGCCCGCGCGTCGCCGCCATAGGCCGCCAGGAAGCGGTCGGCGGCCGTCGCGGCGTCGGACGGCGACGACGGATCGTTCGCGGCGGCGCGCGCCGCGTTCGGGCGGGCTGACATTTCGGCGGTCCCGACGCTGGGGAAGGTGTTCTATTTTTGTTCTAAGAGACGAGCCATGTCAAGCTCGACCGGAGCGGTCACGGTCGGCCCGAATGATTCCGGCCGAGTCGGCCGGCGTGCGGAGACCAAGGCGCCGGACTTCCGCGAACAACTCGGCGGGACTTAGGTCACGCTCGGACCCGACCGCCTCTTGGAGGATGGCGAGCAACTCGCCTTGCAGCGAGCGATGGCGCCGCTCGGCCCGCCGCCGCAAACGGGCGACGAGATCGTCGGGCGCGTTTTTGATCGAGAGATTAACGGGCATTGGCTCCGAACCTGCTCCAATTCAGAACCTTGTATCACCTGGCGGCTCATCCGGCCATACGCGGCCCGCCAGTATGGTCGGCCGAGTCAGCCGGCCGGTCCGATCGCTTCACTCAACCCCGCGTCATCATCTGGCTGGTCCAGCTTCGGCGCCTTGTTCACCCGCTTCGAGACGCCGCCGTTCCTGGATGGAGTCGTCGCTTCGCTTCTCGCGACGGCGACGGGACTTCGGCTGTTCTTTCGTCGCTATTGCTTCGCGTCGCTCGCCAGAACAGCCGGCGCCTCGCTGGTCGAGACCGGCAATTGCGCGTCGGTCCAGCCGCCGCCCAAGGCGACGATCAGGGAGACCGCCGCAAGGACGCGCTGCTCGCGCGTCGTCAGCAGGGCTTCCTCGTCCGACAGCGCCGTCGCCGCCGCGGTCACGACCGTGGTGAAATTCTGCGTGCCGGCGCGATATTCGTTGAGCGCAATTTGAACCGCCTGTTCGGCGGCTTTCACCGCCTCGATCTGCACGCGCTCCTGCTGGGCGAGAACGCGGGTCGCGACCAGCTCGTCCTCGACTTGCTGGAAGGCGGTCAAAACGGTCTGGCGATAAGTCGCGACGCTCGCCTCATATGTAGCGCGCGCCGCCGCGACTTGGGCGTCGGTAAGGCCGCCATTGAACAAGGTCTGGGCAAACGAGGCCGTGATCGACCAGACCGGATTGGAGATCAGCGACCTGATTCCGGGCGTGCTTTCGGCCCCGAGAAGCCCGGATAGCGTGATGTCCGGATAGTACGCGGCCATGGCGACGCCGATCTGCGCGTTCTGCTCCTGCATGGCGCGCTCGGCGGCGGCGATGTCGGGGCGCCGTTCGAGCAAGGTCGACGGCAGCCGCACCGGGATATTGGGCGCGTGATGCGTCAGCGCGCCGTGAGCGATGCTCAGGCCTGCCGGCGGGCGACCCATCAGCACGGCGACCGCGTGTTCGAATTGCCCCCGGGCGACGCCGGTATTGATCTCCTGCGCCTGGGCGGCGAGCACCAAGGCCTGCGCGGTGATCACGTCGGAGCGCGCCGACGTGCCGGCATGGTACTGATTCTGGGTGATCTCCAGCGCGCGTTGATACTGCTTGACCGTATCGTCGAGCAGGTCGTGCAGAGAATCGGTCTCGCGCAATTGGAAATAGGCGGCGGCCAGCGAGGATTGCGCCGACAGTTTCGCGTTGGCGAGGTCGGCGGCGCTGGCCTGCGCGCCCGCGGCCTGGCCTTCGATCGTGCGGCGGATCTTGCCCCAAATGTCGGGCGTCCAGGTCCCTTCGCCCTCCAACACGAGCGTCGTCGCCGGCCGGCCGCCGGAATTGTCGCGCGTCGCGCTGCCGTTCAGCGTGAGCGTCGGCAGAAGCTGCGCTCGCGCTTCGGCGATCAACGCTTGCGCTTGG
Source organism: Alphaproteobacteria bacterium (assembly GCA_021325385.1). GTDB lineage: Bacteria > Pseudomonadota > Alphaproteobacteria > Rhizobiales > Beijerinckiaceae > Roseiarcus. Next base: position 13,511 of record JAJPHH010000184.1, on the reverse strand, counting down.
CGGTAATTCGCTTCGTCCGCTTTCAGCGTTTGATTGCTGATCGCGACCTGCGATTCGAGCGCGTTGAGCTCGGGATCGCGAAACGCCTCCCACCACGCGCCTTTCTCGTATTCGTCGCGCGGCTGCGCAGGCCTCCAGCCCTTGATCTCTTTGTATTGCGCGGGAACGATCGCCGCCGGTTTGACATAGTCCGGCCCGACCACGGCGCAACCGCCGAGCGACAAGGCAACGCCGATCACGCCCCAGCCGCCGCCGGGCCCCCCGCGCCCCATCAACCCACTCCCGCGACGCCTGCTTCAGGACGGCCAAGATAAATTCGTCGCCAAAGACGGCGCAGCCGCCGGCTGAGCCGATCCAGGTAAAGATAAATGACCGGGGTCGTATAGAGCGTCAATGCCTGGCTGACGATCAAGCCGCCGACGATCGAAATCCCCAGGGGATGACGCAATTCCGAACCCTCGCCCGTCCCGAAAGCCAGCGGCAGCGCGCCGAGCAGCGCAGCGCAGGTCGTCATCATGATCGGTCGGAAGCGCAGGAGGCAGGCTTGCGCGATCGCCTCGCGCGGGCTCGCGCCTTCGCGCTGCGCCTGCAGCGCGAAGTCGATCATCATGATTGCGTTCTTCTTGACGATGCCGATCAGCAAGATCACGCCGATCAAGGCGATGATCGTGAACTCGATATTGAACAGCTTCAACGCCAAGACCGCGCCGACGCCGGCCGACGGCAGGGTCGAGAGGATCGTCAACGGGTGCACATAGCTCTCGTAGAGAATGCCCAGCACGATGTAGATCGCCGCGGGCGCCGCCGCGATCAGCAGCGGCTCGTCCGAAAGCGATTGTTGGTACGTCGCAGCCGTTCCGGCGAAAGAGCCGCGAATCGACGCCGGCATATGGATGTCGAGCATGGCGTTGCGGATGGCGGTCTGCGCCTCGCTCAGCGCATGGCCCGGCGCGAGATTGAAGGAAATGGTCGTCGCGACGAACTGGCCCTGATGGTTGACCGACAGCGGCGTCAAGCCCGGCCCGAAACTGGCGAAGGCCGAAAGCGGGATCATCGTTTCTTTCGACGTGGACACCGACGCGCCGGCCGAGGCGCTGGAATGGCCGGCCGCAGCGATCGAATTGATGGCCAAATTGCGGGCCGAATCCGCCGCGATCGTCGCGGCCGCCGAACTGGCGCTTGTCGTCGCGCTCGAGGCGACGTAGGTTCCCGCCGGAGCGTTGGTCGTCTGCACGCCTTTGGGATTGGCGCCGGCGGTCGAAACCCAGATGTCGCGCAGCGTCTCGGGATCCTGCCAATAGCGCGGCGCGACCTCCATGACGACATGGTACTGATTGAGCGCGCTATAGATGACCGAAACCTGGCGCTGGCCGAATGCGTCGTAAAGCGTGTTGTCGACGGTGCTCATGACCAGGCCCAGGCGCATCGCCGTCGCGCGATCGACATTGAGCTGCGCTTCGAGGCCTTTCTGCTGCTGATCGGAATTGACGTCCGTCAGAATGCTCATTCCCTGCATGGTCGTCATCAGGCGCTGCGCCCATTGGTAGAGCAACTGCGTGTCGTCGGCAGTCAGAGTGAATTGATACATCGCATTGCTTTGCCGTCCGCCGGTGCGCAAGTCTGCGGCGGGCTGCAAATAAAGCCGCGCGCCCGGCACCTGGCTGAGCTTCGCCCGCAACCGCGCGCTGACTTGCTCGGCCGAGGCTTTGCGCTCGGCGAGCGGCTTCAGCGAAGCAAAGACAAAGCCGGAATTCGTCTGTCGGCCGCCGGTGAAACCGGAGACGTGATCGACCGCCGGATCAGCTTCGACGATGCTCTGCAACTCGATGAATTTCTGCTTCATCGCCTGGAACGAGATGCTCTGGTCGGCCTGGATCGAGCCGATCAGCAACCCGGTGTCCTGCTGCGGAAACAATCCATAGGGGATATGGGCGAACAGATAGATGTTGAGCGCCACGGTGGCGCAGAGCGTAAGGAAGACCAGAAAGGAATGGCGCAGCGCGACAGTCAACGTGCGACGATAAAAGCCGAGCATTGCGTCGAAGGCGCGCTCGCTGGCGCGATAAAGCCGGCCGGTCGAATGCTCGGTCGGGCCGGGCAGAAAACGCGAGCACAACATCGGCGTCGTCGTCAGGGAGATGACCAGCGAGATCGCCACCGCCATCGACAGGGTGAGCGCGAATTCCCGGAACAGGCGGCCGACCAGGCCGGCCATCAAGAGGATCGGCAGGAAGACGGCGACCAGCGAAATGCTGATCGAGATGACGGTAAAGCCGACTTCGCGCGCGCCGAGCAATGCGGCGCGCATGCGGGTCGCGCCGTTCTCCATATGGCGGGCGATGTTCTCGAGCACGACGACGGCGTCGTCGACGACGAAGCCGGTCGAGATGGTGAGCGCCATCAGCGACAGGTTGTCGAGGCTGAAGTTCAAAAGATACATCGCGCCGAACGTGCCGATGATCGAGACCGGCACGGCGACGCTCGGGATGGCGGTCGCGCGCAGGTTACGCAAGAAGGCGAAGACGACGATCGTCACCAGAATGACCGCGATGACGAGCGTGCTTTCGGTATCATGCAGCGAAGCCCGGATGGTGCGCGAACGATCCATGGCGACGGCGATGGAGACGTCGCCCGGCAAGGCCGCGGTCAGATAGGGCAGTTCGGCTTTGACCGCATCGACCGTATCGATGATGTTCGCGCCGGGCTGTCGGTAGAGAATCACCAGGACGGCGGGCTTGCCGTTGGCGAGGCCGGCGTTGCGCAGGTCCTCGACCGAATCGACCACCTCGCCGAGGTCGCTGAGCTTCACTGCGGCGTTGTTGCGATAAGCGACGACCAGGTCGCGATATTGCGCCGCGACCTTCGCCTGGTCGTTCGTATAAAGCTGATAATGGAAATTGTCGTCCTCGATCGCTCCTTTCGGGCTGTTGGCGTTGGCCGAAGCCAAAGCGGCGCGCACGTCCTCGAGCCCGATTCCGTAGTGGAACAGCGCGCCGGGATTGAGTTCGACGCGCACGCCCGGCAGCGCCGCGCCGCTCAAGTCGACTTCGCCGATCCCCGGGAGCTGCGACAGCCGCTGCTGCATCACGTTGGAGGCTTCGTCGTAAAGCTGGCCCTGCGGCCGCGTCGGCGAGGTCAAAGCGAGGATGAGAATCGGCGAATCGGCGGGATTGACCTTGCGATAAATCGGATTGGATTTGAGGCTGGTCGGCAGATCGGCGCGCGCCGCGTTGATCGCCGCCTGGGTGTCGCGCGCCGCCCCGTTGATGTCGCGGTCAAGGCCGAATTGCAAGGTGATGCGCGTGAAGCCGACGCCGCTCTGCGACGTCATCTCGCTGACGTCGGCGATCTGGCCGAGATGTTTTTCGAGCGGGCTGGCGACGCTCGAAGCCATCGTATCGGGGCTCGCGCCCGGCATATTGGCTTGAACCGAGATGGTCGGGAAATCGATCTGCGGCAGCGGCGAGACCGGAAGCTTGGTGAAAGCGAAGGCGCCCGACAACGCAATGCCGATGGTCAGCAGCGTCGTCGCCACCGGCCTTTTGATGAAGGGCGCCGACGCGTTCACGCCGATTCCGCCGCCGCTTGCGGCGCCGAGGACGCGCCGAGCCGCGCCGCGATGCGCTCGAACATGAGATAGATGACGGGCGTCGTAAACAGCGTAAGGATCTGGCTGACCGCGAGGCCGCCGACAATGGCGAGGCCGAGCGGATGGCGAAGCTCGGAGCCGACGCCGGCGCCAAGCATCAGCGGCAAGCCGCCGAACATCGCCGCCATGGTCGTCATCAGGATCGGCCGCAGCCGCAACAGGCAGGCTTGGTAGATCGCTTCGCGCGGGCTCTTGCCTTCGTCGCGCTGCGCGTCGAGCGCGAAGTCGATCATCATGATCGCGTTCTTTTTGACGATGCCGATCAAGAGGACGATGCCGATAATGCCGATAATGTCGAGCCCGGCGCCCGCCGCCATCAACGCCAGGAGCGCGCCGATGCCGGCCGAGGGCAAGGTCGAGAGAATGGTGATCGGGTGGACGAAGCTCTCGTAGAGAACGCCGAGCACGATATACATCGTGGCGATCGCCGCGAGCAGGAGAAAGACCTCGTTCGACAGCGAGGATTGGAAGGCCTGCGCCGCGCCCTGGAAATTGGTTCGGAAGCTCGCCGGCAGCGAAATGTCCTTCTCGGCCGCGAGAATTGCGTCGACCGCCGCGCCGAGCGACGCGCCTGGCGCGAGATTGAAGGAGATTGTCGTCGCGGGAAATTGCCCGACATGCGAGATCTGCAGCGGGCCCGGCTGAACCTTCGTCGTCGTGATCGCCTCGAGCGGCACTTGGCCGGTCGTCGTGGCCGAAGACGGAAGATAAAGGGCGCCCAGCGCGCCGACAGAGCGTTGCAGCGCCGGCGTAACCGTAAGGATCACTCGATATTGATTCGATTGCGTGAAGATCGTCGAGACGATCCGCTGACCGAATGCGTCATAGAGAGCGCTGTCGATCGTCGCCGGCGTGATGCCGAACCGCGCCGCGGTGGCGCGGTCGATCGTCATATAGGCGGTAAGACCGCTTTGCTGCAGGTCGCTGGCGACGTCGGCGATTTCGGCGACCCCGCGCAAGCGCGCGACGAGCTTCGGCGTCCATTCCTGCAAGTCGGCGAGATTGGCGCTCTCCAGCGTGAATTGATACTGCGTCGCGCTGAACGTCGTATCGATCGTCAGGTCCTGCACCGGCTGCATATAAAGCGTGACGCCCGGGATCGACGCGGTCTCTTGCGCCAGACGGCGTATGATCTCGCTCGCGCTTTGCCTGCGCTGATCGTGCGGCTTCAGATTGATCAGAACGCGGCCGGTGTTGAGCGTCACATTGGCGCCGTCGACGCCGATGAAGGACGACAGGCTGACGACGTCAGGATCCTTCAAGATCGCCTCGTCCACGGCTTGCTGGCGCTGCGCCATCGCTTCGAACGAAGTCGATTGCGCCGCCTGGGTGACGCCCTGAATGACGCCCGTGTCCTGGATCGGGAAGAAGCCTTTTGGCACGACGGCGTAGAGATAGGCGGTCAGGACGAAGGTCGCTAAAGCGACGATCAGGGTCGGGATCTGATGATCGAGGACGACGTTGAGGCTGCGCCCATAGAGGCGCAGCAGCGCGCGGAACAAGCGCCCGCCGGCGACCTGATCCTCGATCGGCGTCTCGCCCGACGGCCGACGGTCCGACGCGGCCTCTTCGCGGGTCGGCCGCAACAGCTTCGAGCACAGCATCGGCACGAGCGTCAGCGACACGATCGCCGAGATGACGATCGTCATCGCCAGCGTGATCGCGAATTCATGGAACAAGCGTCCGACCACTTCGCCCATGAACAGGAGCGGAATAAGCACGGCGATCAGCGAGACGGTCAGCGAGATGATGGTGAAACCGATCTGCGCCGAGCCCTTCAACGCCGCCTGCAGCGGCGATTCGCCCATCTCGATGAAGCGGGAAATGTTCTCGATCATCACGATGGCGTCGTCGACGACGAAGCCGGTCGCGATGGTCAGCGCCATCAGCGACAGATTGTCGAGGCTGAAGCCAAGCTCGTACATGGCCGCCAGCGTGCCGACGAGCGACAACGGCACGGAAAGGCTCGGAATGATCGTCGCCGGGATGTTGCGCAGGAAGAGAAAGATCACCAGCACGACGAGGCCGACGGCGAGCGCCAATTCGAACTCGACGTCCTGGACCGACGCCCTGATCGTCACGGTTCGATCGGTCAGCGGCGTCACCGTGATCGCCGCCGGGAGGCTCGCGGTCAGAGCGGGCAGCAGCCTCTTGATGCCGTCGACGACTTCGATGACGTTGGCGCCAGGCTGGCGCTGGACATTGACGATGATCGCGCCGGTCGAATTCATCCAGGCGGCGAGCTTGTCGTTTTCCGGACCGAGCTCGACGGTCGCCACGTCTCTCATCTTGACCGGGGCGCCGTTGCGATAGGCGATGATCGTGTTCAGATAGTCGTTCGGATCCCTGATCTGGTCGTTCGCATTGATCGTGTAGGATTGCGACGGGCCGTCAAAATTGCCCTTCGGCGTGTTGACGTTGATGTTGGCGATCGTGGTGCGCAGATCGTCGAGGTTGAGTCCGTAAGCGGCAAGCGCGCGCGGGTCGGCGCGAATCCGCACCGCCGGCCGCTGGCCGCCGGACAGGGTGACCAGCCCGACGCCGGGAAGCTGCGAAAGCTTCGAGGCGAGGCGGCTCTCGACCGCGTCCTCGAGATCGATCAGCTTCATCGTCTTGGAGGTGACGCCGAGCGTGATGATCGGCGCATCGGCCGGATTGACCTTGGCGTAGATCGGCGGCGCCGGCAGGTCGGAGGGCAAGAGGTTGCCGGCCGCGTTGATCGCCGCCTGCACCTCCTGCTCCGCGACATCGAGACCGATATCGAGGCTGAAGCGCAACGTGATCACCGAGGCGCCGGCCGAGCTTTGCGAATACATCTGGGCGAGGCTCGGCATCTGGCCGAATTGCCGCTCGAGCGGCGCGGTCACCGACGAGGTCATCACTTCCGGGCTGGCGCCGGGATAGAAGGTCTGGACTTGGATCGTCGGGTAATCGACTTCCGGCAAGGCTGAGAGCGGCAAGAATTTGTACGCGACCACGCCGACGAGCAGGATCGCCGCCATCAGCAGAGACGTGGCGACTGGCCGCTCGATGAATAGGCGCGAAGGGTTCAACCTCTAGTTCCTCTCGCCGCGCCCGCCTACTCCGGCGAGCCGGGCGGATTTCGCGATCGTCACTGTCCCGACTGGCCCTGGCCCTGTTGACGATGACGACGCATCTGGCCCGGCTGATGAGGCGCGGCCTGGCCGTCTGCGCCGGGCGACTTGCCGGCCGCGCCGCTTTGCGCCGGCGTGTTGCGCACCGCGACCTTGGCGCCGTCGCGCAGGCGGTCGACGCCGTCGATCACGACATGTTCGCCCGGCTTCAGTCCGGAAAGGATCGCCGTGCGCTCGCCGTCGACCGGCCCCGTCTTGATCTGCCGCACGCTCACAGTGTCGTCGGCGTTGACGACGTAAACGAACGGGCCTTGGGCGCCCTGTTGAATGGCGGCGTTCGGCGCGACAATGGCGTTGGCGAGCGTATCGACCGTCAAGCGCGCGTTGACGAATTGCTGAGGAAAGAGCGAATCGTCCTTGTTGTCGAACAGGGCGCGCAGCTTGACCGTGCCGGTGGTCACGTCGATCTGGTTGTCGATGAAGGCGAGCTTGCCGTCTTGCAATTTGTTGACATTGGCGCGGTCGTAGATGGCGACGGGAAGGGTCGCGCCGGATTTCATCCGCGCCTGAATTTGCGGCAGATAGTCCTCCGCCACGGTGAAGATGACGCTGATCGGCTCCAACTGGGTGAGGAGGACGATGCCGTTCGCGTCGGTCGTCTGCACGTAATTGCCAGGGTCGACCTGGCGCAGCCCGACCCGGCCCGCGACCGGCGCGACGATGTGGCAATAGGCGATGTTGAGCTTGGCCGACTCGATCTGGCCTTGGTCGATCGTCATCGCCGCGTGGTATTGCTTGACCAGGAATTCCTGGTCTTCGACTTGCTGCTTGGCGATCGAATCCTGCCGATTGAGCATCTGATAGCGCTGCAGATCGGCTTGCGCCTGATTGTAGAGGGCTGTGTCCTTCTCCAATTGGCCCTGATATTGGGCGAGTTGCGCCTCGTAGGGACGCGCGTCGACCTGGGCGAGGAAATCGCCGGCCTTGACGATCTGTCCTTCGGTGAAGCCGACCGATTGCAATTGGCCGTTGATCTGCGTGCGCACCGTGATGCTGGCGAGCGGCGTCACCGCGCCGAGCGCGTTGATGATGATCGGCACATCGCCGGTCGTCGCCTCGGCGTCGCGGACGGTCTGCGGCGGGGGCCCGCCGGCGCCGCTGGTCGGCTGCTCGGATTCGCGCTTCTGGACCTGCTCCCAGGCGAAGACGGCGGCGATCGCCAGGACAAGGACGATCAGCCATCGGGCGAGACGGCGGCGCTTCTTCGGCTTCTCCAGGGGCGGCTTCTCCTGGGGCGGCTCCGGCGCCGGCGCAACCGGCGCCGCCGGCCCGGGCGAAGCGTCGAGCTTTGCGCGATCGACGGTGTCGTCCATGATTGCGCCCTCGTCTGCGCGCGCTCGCTTCGCACGCGCATCCTTAAATTTCAACTGCTGCGCGCCGACCTCGACCATCACGAAATCGTCAGACGTGGCAGCAGGTTACGACGAGTTAATGTTTTTCCGAGGGGCCGACGCCGCCCCGAAGCGCGGCGCTGTTGCAATCCTCTGCGCTCTGCGGCATAAGCGCAAGCGACGGATCGCTCCGTCATCGGACGCGGGTGTAGCTCAGGGGTAGAGCACAACCTTGCCAAGGTTGGGGTCGAGGGTTCGAATCCCTTCGCCCGCTCCAGTTTCTTAGCTAAAAACAGGGGCTTAGCGCGCGTCGGCAAAACCGATGCGCCCGATTGCGTCGGCTTTTCAGGGCTCTAGATAAGGTTGGAGTTTCGCCGTTCGGGCGGAATTCAGCGCCAAGGGAGGAAGGAATGAAACCTATCGTTTCAGACGCGCTTGTCGTCGCTGCTCTGCTGAGCGCGGCAGCGGCTAACCCCACTGGCGCGGCGGGGAACGACGATCATTTGATGCTTTCGCTGACCGCCTGCGTCTCGCAATCCGCGCAAGAGACGATCCATCGCTCGCACGCCTTCGTGATCGAGCAGATTCGCGACGCCCTCGCGAAGGATTGCGCGGGCATCATTTCCAACGTGACGGCTCGCGACGGGAAAGAAAAAACGGCCGCGGCGATCAGCTACATCGGCAAGGGCATCATCATGATGCACGACAAGGGCAATCCTCAGTTCAATCCGTGAGGGCCGAGATCTGCGGCCCTGTCGACGCGCCGAGCATCGCCGCACTAAGAACCCGTCAGGACGCCCATACGGGGGTCTTGCCCATCGACGACGCCGAGCTTGGACCGCGCCGAACCGAGGCCGAGGCAGAGGGCCGGACCATGTCGGCTGCGAGGAAGGCGGCCCGCGGCGATGAGATCGGACCGATCCGGGCGCGCTCAGAATGAGGTCCTCGCCCTCGCGTCCGTTCAGCGCCATCCGCCCTAATAGTTATTTCAAAACAGCGACAAAGCTGCGCATCTAAAGCCGGGGCGCGCCCTCGACTTTCGGCTCGCCCAGATTCAGGCTGAGAGCTCGCCGCTTTGATCTCGCGAGGAATCGTTCTCCGACTTGGCCTGTCCCAGCTCGTTTGCTGGGGCGTCTCGTACTATCTCATCGGCGTCTTCGGCGATGTGATCGCGGACGATTTCGGTTGGTCGCGCGACCTGGTCTTCGGCGGATTTTCGGTCGCGCTCTTGGCGGGCGGGTTGTCCTCGCCGCTCGCCGGCGGCCTGATCGACCGGCATGGCGGACGCAGCGTGATGGCGGCCGGCTCGCTTATCATGGCCTTGGGTTGCCTCGCACTGTCTCTCTCGCGCGGGATCGCGAGCTATTACGGCGCGTGGATCGTCATTGGCCTCGCCATGCGGCTGACGCTCTATGACGCCGCCTTCGCCGCGCTCGCCCGGATCGGCGGCCCGGAGGCGCGCCGCCCCATCGCCCAGATCACCTTGCTCGGCGGCCTGGCTTCGACCGTACTCTGGCCGGTGGGCGAAACTCTTGCCGGCGTCTTTGGCTGGAGGGGCGCCGTGCTCGCCTATGCCGGCTTCGCTCTCCTCACCATTCCGCTTCACCTCGCCATTCCAGCCGGCCGCTACGGCGACGGCGCGCTCGCCGCGACCCGCGAGCCGCCCCCGCCGCTCGCCGCCGCGCCGGCCGAGCGCGTTTTGGGCGGCGCGCTTTACGCGCTCATCGCGACGGTCGCGAATTTTCTCAATTCCGGCATGTCGGCGCATATGATCGGCATTCTGTCGGGCCTCGGCCTCGCCGCCTCGGCGTCGGTCTGGATCGCCACGATGCGCGGCGTCGGCCAATCCCTCTCGCGCGGCGGCGAAGTCCTGTTCGGCCGCCGCCTGAACCCGCTGACGCTCAATCTCGCGGCGGCCCTGGTTCTGCCCTTCGCCTTTGTCGCCGGCTTGTTCAGCGCGAGCGCCGGCTTGGCCGCCATGGCTTTCGCCTTCTTCTACGGGGCCGCCAACGGCGTCCTGACGATCACCCGCGGCACGCTGCCGCTGGTCCTGTTCGACCATCGGACGTACGGCGCGTTTGTCGGCCGTCTGCTCGCGCCGAGCTTTCTTCTCTCCGCCGCCGCGCCGGTCGCCTACGCCTTCGTCATCGAGCATTGGGGCGCGGCGGCGGCGCTTCATCTCTCCATCGCCTTGTCCGCGCTGGCGTTGGCGGCCGCCGCCGCTCTGGTCTTGCGTTTCGGATGGCGGCGCGGCTCGTCACGCGGCGGTGGACGCGCATGAGGCGGGGACGCTAAGCTTGTGAGATGCTTCGGCCGAACGGAGTTTCGCGCTGCTCATGGTCCAAGATCGTAACGTCCGTCGCGTCGTCGCCGGCGCTCTTGCTTTCGCCGCCGCGGCTGCTTCGCCGGCGGCCGCGGAGCCGCGGCTGATCAGCCTCAACGATCTGCCGAACGATCAGCAAAAGATCGTATGGGCCAGCGTCGACCGCGTCGCCGAATATGCCGTGATCTTGAAAGATTGCGTCGCCGATTCGCATTTCGAGGCCCGCTTCGTCGAGGCGGTCAAAGCCTGCATCGAGCCGAAGACGGTCCAGCGGGTGGTCGACTATTATGAGCAGCGCGCCGCGAGCCTCGACCGGCGCTTCAGCCGGTCCTTTTGCTCCGAGAAGAAGTTCACCCAGAACAATATCGCGCAGAAACTGAAATCCACCCTCGACAACCTGGTCGATTACGGCCACAACCTCTGCATCGCGTACCTGAAGACCGGAGCAGGCGTCCGGTAGATGAGTTTGGTGTGGCGGCGAGCCCCCTCCCGTACCCTCCCCCGCGCTTCGCGCGGGAGAGGGGGCCCCAAGCGCCGCGCATCGTACTCTTAGGTTCGTTCACGCGCAACCATCCGATATCCGCAAACATGCGCGCGCCTCGGAGGCGATCGTTAATCGCGGCGCTGGCCGCCCCCTCTCCCGCGCGGAGCGCGGGGGAGGGTACGGGAGGGGGCCCGCGGCGCGCCAGTCAGGCGCCCTCGACTTGCTCGCCCTCGAGATGGGCGAGAATCGTTTCGATTGCGCCGTCGAAATTCTCGTAAATGTCGGCGTTCTGGAGCCGGAGCACGCGATAGCCGTTTGCGGCGAACCAAGCGTCGCGTTTCGCATCGCGACTCGTCTCGCCAAGCCGCGAATGGGTCGCGCCGTCGACCTCGATGACCAGGCGCGCCTTTACGCAAAGGAAGTCCGCGATATAGGGCCCGCAAGGCTCCTGCCGGCGGATATGCAGCCCATTGAGGCGATGGCCGCGCAAGGCGCGCCATAAGAGGCGTTCCGCGCGGGTCATCTCCCGTCGCAGCCGGCGCGCGCGGGCGATCGTCTGGCTTTGCTTCATGCGCCTGCGCCCTATGACAGGCCCCCTCCCGTACCCTCCCCCGCGCTCCGCGCGGGAGAGGGGGGCCCAAGCGCCGGGTATCGTACTCAAGCGTTGTGCGTGAAGCAACCGTCCTCGGCAAGTACTGACGTTATGTTATGGCCCGCAGCGCCGGCCGCCCCCTCTCCCGCGGAGCGCGGGGGAGGGTACGGGAGGGGGCCAGCCGCAGCGTTACGCCCCTTTCGGGAAGTTGACGATCGTCCCCACTTTGGGTCGGGCTGGCTCCTCGGCCGCCTTGCCGGCGACCGGCTCTCCGTCGATCGTCAGCGCTCCGTCGGCGGCGGAAATTGTCACCGTCTCGCCGTCCTTGATTTTGCCCGAGAGCAGCCGCTCGGCGAGCGGGTCCTGCACCCATTTCTGGATCACCCGCTTCAGCGGCCGGGCGCCATAGGCCGAGTCATAGCCCTTCTCGGCGAGCCATTGCCGGCCCTTGGCGTCGAGTTGCAGCGCGACCTTGCGGTCCTCGAGCAGCTTGGCCAACCGCTTGAACTGGATATCGACGATCGAGCCCATATCCTCGCGCCGCAGGCGGTGGAACAGGATGATCTCGTCGACCCGGTTCAAGAATTCCGGCCGGAAGTGGCTGCGCACGACGCTCATCACCTCGGCTTCGACCGCGGTCGAATCTTCGCCCTCCTTCTGCGCGATGAGGTACTCTGCGCCGAGATTCGAGGTCATGACGATCAGCACGTTCTTGAAATCGACCGTGCGGCCTTGGCCGTCCGTCAGCCGGCCGTCGTCAAGAACCTGCAGCAGCACGTTGAAGACGTCGGGATGCGCCTTCTCGATCTCGTCGAACAGCACGACTTGGTACGGCCGGCGCCGGACCGCTTCGGTCAGCGCTCCGCCTTCGTCATAGCCGACATAGCCGGGCGGCGCGCCGATCAGCCGCGACACGGAGTGTTTCTCCATATATTCCGACATGTCGATGCGCACCATCGCCTGTTCGTCGTCGAACAGGAACGCGGCGAGCGCCTTGGTGAGCTCCGTCTTGCCGACGCCAGTCGGCCCCAGGAACATGAACGAGCCGATCGGCCGGTTCGGGTCCTGCAGGCCGGCGCGGGCGCGCCGAACCGCCGTCGAGACCGCGATCACCGCCTCCTTCTGGCCGACCACCCGCTTGGCGAGCTCGTCCTCCATTTTCAGCAGTTTCTCGCGCTCGCCCTCGAGCATCTTGTCGACCGGCACGCCGGTCCAGCGCGACACGACCTGGGCGACGTGATCGGCGGTGACCGATTCCTCGACCAATTTATCCTGCGTCTGCGCTTCGACCGCGGCGAGCTTCTTCTCGAGGTCCGGGATGATTCCGTAAGCGATCTCGCCGGCGCGCTGGTACTCGCCCTTGCGCTGGGCCTGGGTCAGTTCGCCCCGCGCCGTTTCAAGCTGCTCCTTGAGCTTCTGGGCCGCGCCGAGTTTATCCTTTTCGGCGCGCCAACGCTGGGTCAGCGCCGTCGACTTCTCCTCCAATTCGCCGAGCTCGGTCGAAAGCTTGGCGAGGCGCTCCTTCGAGGCCTGGTCGGTCTCCTTCTTCAGCGCCTCCTGCTCGATCTTGAGCTGGACGATGCGGCGGTCGAGCTCGTCGAGCTCCTCCGGCTTGGAATCGACCTGCATGCGGAGACGCGAGGCCGCCTCGTCGACAAGGTCGATCGCCTTGTCGGGCAGGAAGCGGTCGGCGATGTAGCGGTGCGACAAAGTCGCGGCGGCGACGATCGCGCTGTCGGTGATATGCACGCCGTGATGGACCTCGTATTTCTCCTTGAGGCCGCGCAGGATCGAGATCGTGTCCTCGACGGTCGGCTCGGAGACGAAGACCGGCTGGAAGCGCCGCGCCAGAGCCGCATCCTTCTCGACATGCTTGCGATATTCGTCGAGCGTGGTCGCGCCGATGCAGTGCAATTCGCCGCGCGCCAGAGCCGGCTTCAGGAGGTTGGACGCGTCCATCGCGCCGTCCGCCTTGCC
>JAJPHH010000091.1 GCA_021325385.1 Alphaproteobacteria bacterium | reverse complement strand
GACGGCTTGGCCAAGGCGGGCGAATCGGGAAATGCTGCGACCGAAGCGCGGGTGCGCGCCGGCGTGGCGGAATTGACTCGGCGTTTTCCGATCTATTGATCGGCGGCCTGCTCGAAGCCTGGGCGGGCGGAGCTGGAGCGAAAGCCGATGCGATGCCCTTATTGCGGCAGCCTTGAAACGCAGGTGAAGGATTCCCGGCCGACCGAGGATTCCTCCTCGATCCGTCGCCGCCGCGTCTGTCCCGATTGCGGCGGCCGGTTCACCACGTTCGAGCGCGTGCTGTTGCGCGAACTGACCGTGGTCAAGAAATCGGGACGGCGCGTGCCTTTCGATCGCGACAAGCTGCAACGCTCGGTCGAGGTGGCGCTGCGCAAGCGTCCGGTCGCGGTCGAGCGGATCGAGCGGCTGGTCAATGGCATCGTCCGTCAACTCGAGAGCCAGGGCGACGGCGAGATTCCGACCGACCGGATCGGCGAACTGGTGATGGAGGGCCTGAAGGGCCTCGACGACGTCGCCTATGTCCGTTTCGCCTCGGTCTACCGCAACTTCCGCGAAGCGCGCGATTTCAACGCGATCGTCGGCGAACTTTCGGCCGAGGTCGAGCCGGAAAGGCCCGCGCAGAAGCCGGCTGGCAACGGACGCAAAGCGCCCGTCGAACAGCAGTGACCGACCTCGCCGCGCTGGACGAACGCTTCATGCAGGCCGCGCTGTCGCTCGGGCGACGCAGTCTCGGCCGCTGCTCGCCGAATCCGGCCGTCGGCGCGCTGATCGTCAAAGACGGAATCGTGGTCGGCCGCGGCTTCACCTCGCCGGGCGGCCGGCCGCATGCCGAGCGCAATGCGCTCGATCAGGCCGGGCCATTGGCCAAAGGCGCGACCATTTACGTGACCTTGGAGCCGTGCGCGCATCAAGGCCGGGGCTCGCCTTGCGCTTCGGCGATCGCCGAAGCGGGGCTGGCGCGCGTCGTCTCGGCTATGGAGGATCCCGATCCGCGCACCAAGGGGCTGGGCCATCGCCAGCTGCGCCAGGCGGGAATCGATGTCGTGGTCGGCGTCGGCGCCGCAGAAGCGCAGCGGGCTCATGTCGGCCACTTCCTGCGCGTCACGCAGGGTCGGCCGGCGGTCACGCTGAAACTGGCGCAAACCGCCGACGGCTACGCCGCCGGCGCGCGTTACGATCCGCGCCTCGCCATTACCGGCGAAGCCGCGAACGCCCGCGTCCAGATCCTGCGCGCGATGCACGATGCGATCATGATCGGGATCGGCACGGCGCTCGACGACGATCCGCTTCTGACCGTGCGCTATCCCGGCGCGACGGCCAAGCCGCTACGGGTCGTCATCGATCCGCAGCTGCGCCTGCCGCCGCGTTCGCGTCTCGGCGCGACCGCGCGCGATTATCCGACCCTCGTCCTTGCCGGACCCGACGCGCCGCCGCAGAACGCCGCGGCGTTGGCCGAGGCGGGCGTCGAAATCGCCCGGACCGAGATCGATTTGGCCGGCCGAATCGATCTCGCCGCGGCTTTGCGCTTGCTGGCGCAGCGCGGCGTCGCGCGCGTCTTCAGCGAGGGCGGCCCGACGATCGGCTCCGCGTTGATCGCTGCGGGCCTTACTGACGAGACGCTGCTGTTCACCGCGCCGAAGCCGCTGGGCCGTCAAGGCCTATCGGCGCTCAACGGCGCCGCGCGGGCGCGGCTCGAGGACCGCTCCCTTTACAAGCTCGCCGAAACCGCTCATTTCGGCGCCGACGAATTGCGCCGCTACGAAAGGCTTTTCTGAGATGTTCACCGGCCTTATCAGCGATGTCGGCGAGGTGCTTCATGTCGAAGACGAAGGCCAATTGCGTCATCTTCGCATTGCCTGCGGATACGATCCCGCCTCCGTCGACATCGGCGCCTCGGTCGCGCATGCCGGCGTTTGCCTGACCGTGGTTCAGGTCGGCCGCGCCGGCAATCGCGCGACGATCGAGGTCGACGCCGCCGCCGAAACGCTGGCGCTGACTACAGCCAAGGCCTGGCGCGAGGGAACGAAACTCAATCTCGAGCGCTCGCTCCGGCTCGGCGACGAGCTCGGCGGCCATATGGTCAGCGGCCATGTCGACGGGGTCGCCGAAATCCTGTCGCGGGAGGATTTCGCCGGCATGGCGGAGTTCAAAATCCGCGCGCCGGCGGCGCTCGCCAAATTCATCGCGCAGAAAGGCTCGGTGGCGCTCGACGGGACCTCGCTCACCGTCAACAGCGTCGACGGCGACGTCTTCTCCGTCTTGCTGATCCCGCACACGCTCGCGGTCACGACCTGGGGCGAGCGGCGGGCCGGCGATCTCGTCAATATCGAAGTCGATCAGATGGCGCGTTACGCCGCCCGGCTGATCGAGGCGCGTTCGAAGGATTGAGCGCCGCTTCGTCTCGAGAGTCCTGATTGACGCGAATGCGATTCAGCAGCGGCTGGCGCGCTGAAATGGCGCGGGCGGCGAGTTCGCTCGCCCTTGTCCCGCCCGATTCGCGCCTGAAGACCTTCGAGGGCTCAAAGCGTGCGAGAAACGAATGTCTTCGTCCGAGCCAATCGCCTCCACCCCGCCGACAGGCAACGAGCCGACGCGTCGGGATTTTCTCTACATCGCGACCGCCGCAGCGGCCGGAATCGGCGTCGCGGCGACGATCTGGCCGCTGATCGATCAGATGAACCCTGACGCTGCGGCGGTCGCGGCGGGCGCGCCCGTCGATATCGACCTCGCCCAGGTCCAGCCGGGCCAGCAAGTGACGGTCGTCTGGCGTTCGAAGCCGGTCTTCATCATCAACCGACCCAAGGCGGCGCTCGACGAGTTGCGGAAGCCGGAATTGATCGACCGCCTGCGCGATCCCGACTCCAAGCAATGGCAGCAGCCGCCTTACGCGGCGAACTGGCATCGCTCGATCAAGCCAGAATATCTGGTGATCGTCGGCATCTGCACCCATCTCGGCTGCATTCCGAAATATATGCCCCAGCCGAGCAACAGCGATCCGGCGCCGAATTGGCCGGGCGGTTATTTCTGCCCCTGCCACGGCTCGAAATACGATCTCGCCGGCCGCGTGTTTCAGGGCGTCCCGGCGCCGTTGAACCTGCCGGTGCCGCCGCATCACTATCCCAATGACAAGACGCTGCGCGTCGGCGAAAATCCGCCCGGCGCGAGTTTCGAATTCGACTCCGTCGAACAAGTGTAGCGGCGCCTCTCATCGCGACGCTCGCGATGACGGCGCCGAAGAGTGTGGGGTCGTCATGAGCTGGTTGAAGGATTTCGATCCCGTCGCGGGCGATCCGAAGAGCTGCGACGCCCTCGATCTCGTCATCGTTCCGCGCGTGCGCGATATTGGCGGCTTCTCCGTGCGCCGCGCGCTGCCGCATGGAAAGCGGCAGATGGTCGGGCCCTTCATCTTCTTCGATCAGATGGGGCCGGCGCAGTTTCTCGCCGGCGACGGCATGGATGTTCGTCCGCATCCGCATATCGGCTTGGCGACCGTCACCTATCTCTTCGAAGGCCGCATCTTCCATCGCGACAGCGAAGGCAATCGGATGGAGATCGCGCCGGGCGCGATGAACCTGATGACGGCCGGCGCCGGCATCGCCCATTCCGAGCGTACGCCCGCCGCCGAGCGCGCGAGCGGGCAGGGGCTCTTCGGCATCCAATCCTGGATAGCCTTGCCGAAGCAGTACGAGGAGGTCGCGCCCAATTTCCAGCATTTCGACGCCGCCGTCCTGCCGCTCGTCGCCGACCGGGGGATCGAGGCGCGCATCGTCGCCGGCCGCGCCTTCGGCGAGAGCTCGCCGGTCGGCATGCTGTCGAAATGGTTCTATGTCGAATTGAAACTCGCCGCCGGTCGCGTCGCGCCGCTCGACGCAGAGTACGAAGAGCGTGCGGTCTATGTTGTCGAGGGCGCGCTCGAGATAGCCGGCGAGACGTTCGAAGGCCCGCAGCTTCTGATCTTTCGCCCTGGCGACCGCATCGCGCTGCGGGCCAAGACCGATGTCCGCGCCATGTTGCTCGGCGGCGCCGCGCTCGAAGGTCCGCGCTTCATTTGGTGGAATTTCGTTTCCTCGAGCAAGGAGCGCATCGAGAGCGCGAAAGAGGATTGGAGGCAAGGCCGCTTCGCGCCAGTGCCGGATGAAACGGAGTTCATTCCGCTGCCGGAGAGGTGACGATCGTTATAGGGCGTCGCCTTATTTCCCTGCGTGACAGAATGCCCGCGCGCTTGATGAAATTTGATCGTCGAAAATGTTGAGCCGCCGAACATGTCGGCTTTGACAAGGTGGAAATCACCGAAAACGCGGCGGTCGACAGCCACGCCTATATCCATTACCTGCACCATAAGTATTTCGAGGTGAATTACGGCGATGGCCTCATACCGTTCGACAAATGGTTCGGCACCTTCCACGACGGATCGCGCGAAAGCGAGGCGCGGATGCAGGCTCGATATCAGCGGACCAAGCAGCGGGCCAACGCCAAGGCGCAAGCCAAGGCCCCTGACCGCCGACCAATCTGGCTCCGGGAGACAGAGGTGATATAATGGCGAATTGGATTGAAGTGGGATTGCTTGAAAATATCGAACAGGAAGGCGTGATCCGCTTCGACCACGAGGGGAAGACCTATGCGGTCTACCGCTCGCCCGTCAACGAGGTCTTTTGCACCGACGGGCTCTGCACCCACGAAAAGGTTCACCTCGCCGACGGCCTCGTAATGGAGTACGAGATCGAGTGCTCGAAGCACCAGGGCGCGTTCGATTACCGCACCGGCGAAGCGCTGCGGCTTCCGGCTTGCGTTAATCTGAGGGTCTATCCGGCGAAGGTGGAGGGCGGGCGTATCAGCATCGATATCGGCTGACCGCCCCAGAGGGGCTTCGCGTCGGCGCCGGACGAAACGGAGTTCATTCCGCTGCCGAAGAGGTGACGCATACTTGTGTCATTCCCGCGCAAGCG
>JAJPHH010000163.1 GCA_021325385.1 Alphaproteobacteria bacterium | reverse complement strand
GTCACCTTTCGCGATCTTGGCCACAGTCAGTGGGCTCATCTCGGGATGTTCATCCAGGCCGTCGTCCTGGTCGCAGAAGAAATGGGGTTGGGAACTTGCGTGCAGGAGGCCTGGGCCAAGGTTCGCGAGAGCTTGCGCCGACATTTCGATCTACCATGCGACGAAGTCATCTATTGCGGGATGGCTCTTGGGTATCCTGACAGGACGCAACCAATCAACGCGATCCGAACGACGCGCGAGCCCGTGGCGAACTTCGCCACGTTCCTCGGTTTTGCCGAATGAATGCTGTTAGCGACACGCGCCAGGAAATCTGCACTCGATGGCCGCATCTGCTACACTGGCTCGACCATGGCGTGTACGCCGGAACTCGCCGTCTCAGGAACTCGGGCAATGCCGGCTCGCAACGAATGTCGGGCCAGATCGGGCGCGGTGTCGGCTCTTCGCGCTCAAACGCCAAGCGTAGAGAGGGCGCGCCGATGACGCGAGGCAGTACGTTCTGACTCACCGCTCGATCCCGGCGATCGCTTCGGCGAAGTCGCGCGCCTCGAACGGCTCGAGGTCGTCGACTGTCTCGCCGACGCCGATGAAATGCACCGGCAAGCCGAACTTCT
Organism: Alphaproteobacteria bacterium; assembly: GCA_021325385.1. GTDB lineage: Bacteria > Pseudomonadota > Alphaproteobacteria > Rhizobiales > Beijerinckiaceae > Roseiarcus. Next base: position 12,292 of record JAJPHH010000163.1, on the reverse strand, counting down.
CCGCCAGCGCGACGAGGATGCCGCCGCGCGCCGTGCCGTCGAGCTTGGTCATGACCAGGCCGGTCACGCCGGCGACGCGGCTGAACGTCTCGACTTGGCTGAGCGCGTTCTGTCCGACCGTTGCGTCGAGCACGAGCAGCGCCGCATGCGGCGCTTCCGCGTCGATCTTCTTGACGACGCGGATCAGCTTCTCGAGCTCGGCCATCAGCTCCGCGCGGTTCTGCAACCGGCCGGCCGTGTCGATCAAAAGCACGTCTGCGCCGTCCTGTCGCGCCTTGGTCAGCGCCTCGAAAGCGAGGCTTGCGGAATCGCCGCCCTGCGCGCCCGCGACGATGTCGGCGCCGCTCCGGCCCGCCCAGATGCGCAATTGTTCGATCGCCGCGGCGCGGAACGTATCGCCCGCGGCGAGCGTCACCTTGCGGCCCTCGGCGGCGAATTTCGCCGCGAGCTTGCCGATCGTCGTCGTCTTGCCCGAACCGTTGACGCCGACGACGAGGATGACGAAGGGCTTCTTCGTCGGGTCGATCGCCAGCGGCCGCGCCACCGGCGTCAGGACGCGCTCGATTTCGCCGGCGAGAATCGCCTTGACCTCATTTGGCTCGATCGCCTTGTCGTAGCGGCCGGCGCCGACCGCCTCGCGGACGCGCTGCGCGGCCGCAACGCCGAGATCGGCCTGGATCAGAATGTCTTCGAGATCGTCGAGCGCGGCGTCGTCGAGTTTCCGCTTGGTGAAAATGTCCGCGATGCCCTGGCCGATGGCCGCCGAGGAGCGCGACAGGCCGCCAGCCAGCCGGCTCCACCAGCTGCGCTTAGGCTGCGGCGGCTCGCGCTCCGCCGTCGCCGCGGCTTGCGGCGGTTGAGGTTCGCTGCGCCCGCCGCCAAAGACGCGTTTGAAAAAGCCGGGTTTGGCCTCGCGGTCTTCATCGGAACTCATCGGTCTCTCGGGTTGCGCGTTGTCTGGTCGCGAAATCCGCCATCGGCAAAGGCGGCCGTCAGTCCTCAAGACCCTCTGCGTCATTCCCGCGAAGGCGGGAATCCAGAGAACCGCCGCGCGAGGAGACTGACTCGGGCTTTCACGGGAATGACGCGGCGGGTAGCTTTTCGATCATGACGCCCGAAGAAACAAGAGCGCGGCTGCTCTATCGCGACGGCTTGATGCTGGTGCTTGATAAGCCTGCCGGAATCGCGGTCCATCGCGGCCCGAAAGGCGGCGTCAGCCTGGAGGACGATTTCGACGCGCTCCGTTTCGGCCTGCCGCGCAAGCCCGCGCTCGCTCATCGCCTCGATCGCGAGACCTCGGGCTGCCTGGTGCTCGGCCGCCATCACAAGGCGTTGGAGAAGCTCGGCTTGCTCTTCAAGCAGGGCAAGATCGCCAAGACCTATTGGGCCGTCGTCGAAGGGGGGCCGGAGGCGGCCGACGGTCTGACCGATCTGCCGCTCGGCCGCCTCGATAAGAGCCGCGGCTGGTGGATGAAGCCGGATCCCGCCGGTTCGCCGGCGCAAACCCGCTGGCGGGTCCTCGGCCGCGGCGAATGGCGCGGCCGACCCGTCGCCTGGCTGGCGCTCGTCCCGCTCACCGGACGCACGCATCAACTGCGCGTCCATTGCGCGGCGCAAGGATGGCCGATCCTCGGCGACGCCGTCTACGGAGAGGCGCCCCGCGCTGGCGGACCGCCGCTCCATCTGCACGCGCGCCGGATCGAAATCCCGATCGCCAAGGCGAAGCCGCCGGTCGTGGTCGAAGCGCCGGCGCCGGCGCATATGCGCGAAGCGCTCGCGGCGTGCGGCTATGCGCCGAGCGAAGGCGCTCGATCTGCGCCGGACCAAGAGGCCGACCTAAGCGGGGCTGCGTCCGGCGTCGTCTCTTGACGGGCGGCGCCACGCTGGCTCCCGGACGCCTTTGCCGACGGGTGTCCTGTTAAGTCGACTGGCCGAGCTGCGGCGGACCTGCCATCCAGGCGCGCCAGAACGTCTCCGTCGCGCGCCGGACTCGCCGTGAGATCTCCTCGGCCGAGGGCGGGCCGGCGACGCCCAGATTTTGCTTGACCTGGCTCAGTCCGAGCCAGGCGCCGATCAATTGCTCGGCCGCCAAATCCGGATCGCCGATCGCCAATAAGTGACGCGATTCGAGGGAGCGCAGGAACGCGGCGACGGCTCCGACCATCGTCGCCGGGCCGGCCGCGAAGAACGCGGCCGCAAGGGCTGGATGCTCGACGGCGCTCGCCGCCATCAGGCGGCCGCCTTTGACGATTTCCGGCCGAGTCAGAAACGAGATCAGGCGTTCGCCGAAACCGATCAACGCCGCGAGCGAAGCCGCCAAATCCGCCTGGTCGGCGAGTTCGGGCAACCGGATTTCCGCGATGTTGCGCTCGAACGTGGCTTCGAGCAGCGCCGGCTTGTCCGGAAAGTGACCGTAGACGGTCATTTTCGAAACGCCCGCCCGCTCGGCCACCGCCTCCATCGACGTCGCCGCGATGCCCCGCTCGTAGAACAGCGCGGTGGCGGCGTCGAGAATGGCCTCGCGCTTGCGCAGGTCGCGCGGTCGGCCGCGGCTTCTTTGCGCCTCGCTCATCTCGCTCGCCCGATCGTGACCGCGAAATTACTGGACACTATCGTCCACATAATATATTGTGGACACTGAAGTCTAGTAAATCGCCCGACGGCGCGCAACGTCGCTTTTTCGCCCGGCCGGCGATCGAGCGGGAGAGAGAACATGAAGAGGAATCTGAAGGTCTTGATCATCGGCGCGGGAACCGGCGGCTTGGCCCTAGCGCAAGGTCTCAAGGCGGCGGGCGTGGCGGTCGACGTCTATGAACGCGATCATTCGCCGACCGATCGGCTGCAGGGTTATCGCCTCAGCATCAGCCCGGCCGGTTGCCGCGCGCTGAAGGCGTGCCTGCCCGAGGCCGTCTACGCCAAGTTCATCGCCTCCGCCGCCAAGCCGAGCGAGACCGTCACCTTTCTCGATCATCGCTTGAACCGGCTGCTTCGCATCGACATTCCGCGCGAGGAGGCGTCCGACGTCGCCAACGAGCGGCCGATCGGCCGATTGGCCCTGCGCGGCGTCCTCCTCGACGGTCTCGGCGCGATCGTCCATTTCGGGAAGAAGTTCGTCGGCTTCGAGGATGCGCCGGGCGGCGGCGTGGTCGCGCGTTTCGACGATGGCTCGACAGCGGCGGGCGACCTGATCGTGGGCGCCGACGGCGCCAGCTCGCCCGTGCGCAGCCAGCTCCTGCCGCAAGCCAAGCGCCTGGACACCGGGATCGTCGGGATATCGGGCAAGCTGGCTTTGACCAGCGAGCGGCGCGCCGCAATCCCGGCCCCGATCCTGCGCGGGCCGACCCTCATTCTCGGCGCGAAGGGCCGATTCATGTTCGCCAACGCGGTCGAATACGACAAAACCGAACGCGACGGCTCGCCCGAGCCCCGCCGGACCCCGAGCCCGTGCGACGGGCTCCGCGGCTTCGAGCCGGAGCGCGGATTGAGCGGCGCGGAGCGCCTGGCGCCGAACCCCGAAGAATACGTCATGTGGGCCGTTTCGGCGCGTCGCGAAGCGTTCGGAACTCGGCTCGAGGCGCTCGGCGGCGAAGCGCTGAAGGTGGCGGCGCTCGCCTTGGTCGCCGATTGGAATCCCGCCTTGCGCCAGATGATCGAGGATTCGGCCGCCGCCAGCGTCATCACGTTCCCGGTGAAGACGTCCACGCCGGTCCCGCCCTGGCCGACCCGAAACGTCACGCTGCTCGGCGACGCGCTGCACAACATGACGCCGTTTCGCGGCGTCGGCGCCAATACCGCCCTGCGGGACGCCGCCGCGCTGCGCGCCGCGCTGATTGCGGTCGATCGGGGGGAGCGGGAGCTGCTCCCGGCGCTCGCCGCCTACGAACGCGACATGATCGATTACGGCTTCAGGGCGGTCGGCGTGTCGTTGGAGATGATGCGGCGGGTCCATGCCGACGACGCGGTCAGCCGCGCCGTCGCCAAGCTCGTCTTCCGCGCGGTCGACCATATCAAGCCGCTGCAGCCGATCTTCATCGGCAGGGAATAAGCTCGCGTGCCGGTACGCGTAGACGCTGTCAGCCGTCCTTGCAAGGAGCGTGCGACGAAGCAACCCAGAAGCCCGCGGCTCCTGGATTGTTGAGCTTCGCTCGCGCTGAGAGGCTGCGATTGTCGTTGCGCCGCGCTTCGGCGTCACGTTGTCGACCGCCTCGCTTGACGCCGCGCCGCCGCGCCCCGACATTGATCGAGGAGCTTTAGGACCCGCCATGAAAGTCACGCTCGTCCAGATGAATTCGATCAATGACAAGGCCGCCAACATCGCCGCCGCCAAAGCCTTGATCGAGCGCGCCGTGACGGAAGAATCTCCGGATTGGATTTTGCTCCCCGAGCAATTCGATTGGGCCGGCGGAAGCAAGACCGACAAGCTCGCCAACGCCGAGATTCTACCAGGCGGGCCGGCTTATTCCATGGCGCAGGAGCTGGCGCGCAAGCACAAAGTTTTCATTCACGCCGGCTCCGTCATGGAAAAAATCGCGGACGAGAATCGCATCCATAATACGACCGTCGTTTTCAACCGCGAGGGCGAGGAGATCGCCCGCTATCGCAAGATCCATCTCTTCGACGTCACCACGCCGAACGGCGTCGCCTATAACGAGAGCGCCACCGTCAAGCCGGGCGAGCCGACGACGGTCACGTACGATTGCGAGGGCGCCACGATCGGCTGCTCGATCTGCTATGACCTGCGCTTTCCCGATCTCTTCCAGGCGCTCGCCGAGAAAGGCGCGCAAATCATCGCGCTGCCGGCGGCGTTCACGCTACAAACCGGCAAGGACCATTGGGAGCCGCTGCTCCGAGCCCGGGCGATCGAAACCCAAACCTATCTCTGCGCCGCAGCCCAGACCGGCAGCTTCACGGTCGGCAACGAGCAGCGCCAGACCTACGGCCACTCGCTTGTCGCCGATCCATGGGGCCACGTCATCGCGATGGCGTCGGACGGGGTCGGGCTGGTCTCGAGCCGGATCGACATCGCGATGGTCGACAAGGTGCGGCAGATGATCCCGGTGGCCTCTCACAAGGTGAGAATAGCGCGGGGGTAGACGTACTTCGTTTCTGTGCCGCCTCGGCGCGCCGCCGCCGGCGGCAGAACAAGCTCCGCGCATTCGCGCGTGAACCGTCGCCTGACGCGCCGGAGATATGCTTCGATCGTCGTCGAAACGTCCGGCCGCGCGCGAGCTTATATAAGCCGTCGAAACCGGAGATCCGTCATGTCGCTCTTGCCGAGCTTCGCCGGCGTCGCCTCGCTCATCGCCGATCCGGCCCGCGCCGCCATGCTGATCGCCCTGATCGACGGCCGCGCATTGCCGGCCGGGGAGCTCGCCTATGCAGCCGGCATCACCGCCCAGACCGCCTCTTCGCACCTCGCCAAGCTGCTCGACGGCGGATTGCTCAGGGTCGAGACCGAAGGCCGCCATCGCTATTACCGGCTCGCTGGCGCGCATGTCGCACAGGCGCTGGAGCATCTCGCCACGATCCGGCCGACCGAGCCGGTCAGGCGCAAGGCGCGGACGCCGCAAGCGCGCGAGTTGCGCTTCGCCCGCTGCTGCTACGATCATCTCGCCGGCCAATTGGGCGTCGCCGCGACATGCGCGTTGCAGGAGAAGGGCTTTATCGTCCCGGCGGAGGATAAGAAATTCGACGTCACCGCCGCTGGCGCGGCTTGGTTCGGCGGCCTCGGCCTCGACGTCAAGGCGTTGCGGCCGACCCGCCGCGGCCTCGCCCGGCAATGCCTCGACTGGACCGAGCGCAGCCATCACCTCGCCGGCCCGCTCGGCGTCGCCTTCTTGAAAACGCTATGCGACGCCGGCTGGCTGCGCCGCTCGCGCGCCTCCCGCATCGTTCAATTGACGCCAAGGGGTCGGTTGGAGCTGAAGGAGCGACTGGGCGTCGAGGTCCAGCCGGCCTCTGAATTGGCGGGTTAAGGCCGGTCGGCCTGGCTAAAGAATATGTCGGAATCGGACGGGCGGCGCTCCCGGCGCCGTCCTATTCTTCCGCCGCGGTCTCCTGAGTTCCGTCAAATGCCGGCGCGGGCCGCAAAAAATTGGGCGACCGCTTGCGATAATTGTGCTTGGCGCGACCGGGCGGCCTCGCCGATAATCAACCATTCGCCTCGGCTCGCCGGGGCGTTTTGACGTTGACGGCGTGATGGGCGCCGGCCCTTCGCGAAGAACGGAAAGGCGCTATGGCCGAAGACGAACTCGATCTTTCGAAGCTCTCCGACGACGAACTCGTCGAGCAGATGCATGACGATCTCTATGACGGTCTCAAAGAGGAGATCGAAGAAGGCGTCAACATCTTGTTGTCGCGCGGCTGGGCCCCTTACGACATTCTCACCAAAGCCCTGGTCGAGGGCATGCGCATCGTCGGCATCGATTTCCGCGACGGCATTCTGTTCGTGCCGGAAGTGTTGATGTCGGCCAACGCGATGAAGGCGGGGATGGCGATCCTGCGCCCGCTCCTCGCCGAAACCGGCGCGCCGAAAATGGGCAAGATGGTGATCGGCACCGTCAAAGGCGACATCCACGATATCGGCAAGAATCTCGTTTGCATGATGATGGAGGGCGCCGGTTTCGAAGTCTTCGATATCGGCATCAACAACAGCGTCGAGAAATATCTCGAGGCGATCGACAAGCACCAGCCCGATATTGTCGGAATGTCGGCGCTGCTGACGACGACCATGCCTTACATGAAAGTCGTCATCGACACGCTGAAGGAGAAGGGCATCCGCAACGACTATATCGTCCTGGTCGGCGGCGCCCCGTTGAACGAGACCTTCGCCGAGGCTGTCGGCGCCGACGCCTATTGCCGCGACGCCGCGGTCGCGGTCGAGACCGCCAAGTCGCTGCTCGCCCGACGGCAAGGCTCGGCGCAAGCGCGGGCGCTGGCGGGCGGGTAGGGTTGTCGGAAAAGCAAAAATCAGCGTCGCTTAAAGTCAAGATGGCGGATCGAACGGCGGCGAGATTCGTCCATCAAAACCGCGGCGATGTCGTTCCCGCGAAAGCGGGAAGCCAGGCTGAGCCAATTCTCAGGCGCAGCGGCTAGAGTCCCGCTTGCGCGGGAGTGACAGCGCGCTAAAGGTCGAGACGAAGGTGAGCGCAGTCGTCCGCAGCGAAGGTACGAAGCCGGCGACTCCCCGCCGGGTGCTGGTCATCGCCTGCGGCGCGCTGGCGCGCGAGATCGTCTCGCTGCAGCGCGGCCCGCTCAGCCATATCGACGTGACCTGCCTGCCGGCCGAATTGCACAACCGGCCTCAGCGCATCCCCGGCGAAATGCGGCGCAAGATCGCCGAAAATCGTGAAAAGTACGACGAGATCCTCTGCCTCTATGGCGATTGCGGCACAGGCGGCGAGCTCGATCGCGTGCTCGCGGAGGAGGGGATCGAGCGCATTCCCGGCGCGCATTGCTATGAGTTCTACGCCGGCTCGGCCGATTTCGCCGCTTTGGCGGAGGAGGAGCCCGGCACGTTCTTTCTGACCGACTTCCTCGTCCGCCATTTCGACCGGCTGGTCATTGAAGGTCTCGGCCTCGACCGCTTCCCGCAATTGCGCGACGACTATTTCGGCCATTACCGCCGCGTCGTCTATCTCGCCCAATTCGACGACGAGGAACTGACCGACAAAGCGAAGGCTGCGGCGGACCGGCTCGGCCTCGCCTTCGAGCGCCGCTTTACCGGGCTGGGCGGACTGAAGCAATTCCTCGAGCGCCATGCGCCGGCCGAGGCTTGAGCGATCATGGCCCAACTTAACATCATCTATTGGCGCGACATTCCGAGCCAGGTCGTGGTCAAAGCAGGCCGCGTCTCGGCCAAGCGCGAACTTTCGGAGCGCTTCATCAAGGCGATCGATTCCGCCGCGATGCGCTCCGGCGCGGTCGGAACCGACGAGTACCTCGCCGCCTGGCGGCGTAGCGAGCCCGTCCCTTGCGGCGACGATCTCGAAGCCGAGGCGGAGCGAGCCGCGGCCAGGGTCGAGGCGGAATACGATAGCGCCCGCCTCGCCAAGCTCGCCGCCAATGACGGTCGCGAGAGCTGAGCGGAGTTTCGCCTCAAATGACCGACGCGCGCCGCAGGCCCCCTCCCGTACCCTCCCCCGCGCTGCGCGCGGGAGAGGGCGGCTTCGACGCCGCGGCCAATCTTCGGCTCCGCAGGCCGGTAAAAGTTGAGGCGCGGCGTTGGCCGCCCCCTCTCCCGCGAAGCGGGGGAGGGTACGGGAGGGGGCTCGCCGCTTGATCAACCGACTGACGCCTGCATAGCCATGCGCGCCGTACCCTTCGCCTTCGAGCCTCGCGGCAAGAGGCCGCCCCGCCGATCAAGCTTTCGGCTGCGCTTCTGGAGCGTGCGCCATGCCGGCTTCCTCCAGCGCGTCTACGACACGATTCAGCGCCTCGTCCTCGCCTTATCGCCGCTGCTTCGCCGCATCGGCTACGCCCGGCTGGAGGCGCCCTTCGCGTTCGCCGAGCGCCAGATCAAAGGCGCGCTGTTCGATTGCCGGATGTGCGGCGACTGCATACTTTCTTCGACCGGCATGTCCTGCCCGATGAACTGCCCGAAGGCCTTGCGCAATGGCCCTTGCGGGGGCGTCCGCGCCGACGGCTGCTGCGAAGTGTATCCCGACATGCCGTGCGTTTGGGTGAAGGCCTATGAAGGCAGCCGCTCGATGCGGGGCGACGCCATTGTCGCCATGCAGCCGCCGCTCGATCATCGCCTCAAAGGCTCCTCCGCCTGGCTCAGAATCGCGCGCCGCGCCGCCGGGGAGCCGGCATGATCGAAGCCGAGCCGCATCCGCACGACATCGGCGTCGATCCCGGCGCGCCGCTTGTCGATCTCCCCGGCCATTCCTCGCGCGGCAGGCTCGAGCGCGTGCTGCGGCGCGGCGAGTTCGCCATCACCGCCGAACTCAACCCGCCCGATTCCGCCAATCCTGACGACGTCTACGAGCGCGCCCAGATTTTCGAGGGCTGGGTCGACGGGATCAACGCCACCGACGGGTCCGGCGCGCATTGCCACATGTCGAGCGTCGCGATCTGCGCGCTGCTGACCCGGGTCGGCTATTCGCCGGTGCTGCAGATTTCCTGCCGCGACTACAACCGCATCGCCATCCAAGGCAACGTGCTCGGCGCCGCCGCACTGCAGGTCGGCAACATCCTCTGCCTCACCGGCGACGGCGTGCAATGCGGCGATCATCCCGAGGCCAAGCCGGTCTTCGATCTCGATTCGATCGCGTTGCTCGGAATCATCAAGCGCATGCGCGACGAGGGCAAGTACCTGTCCGGGCGACCGGTCACGACGCCGCCGCGCGTCTTTATCGGCGCGGCGGAGAATCCCTTCGCGCCGCCTTACGATTTCCGCCCCATCCGTCTCGCCAAGAAAATCGCCGCCGGCGCGCAATTCGTCCAGACGCAATATTGCTTCGATCTCGACCTGATGCAGCGCTTCATGGCGCGGGTGCGCGACCTGGGCCTCGATCGGAAATGTTTCATCCTCGCCGGCGTCGGCCCGCTCGCCTCGGCGAAGACCGCGCGCTGGATGCGCGCTCACGTGCCGGGCGTGCACATCCCGGACGGCGTCGTCAAGCGGCTCGAAGGCGCGAAGAATCAAAAGGCCGAGGGCAAGCGCATCTGCATCGAGATGATCCAGGCTCTGCGCGAATTGAAGGGAATAGCCGGCGTCCACGTCATGGCCTATCGCCAGGAAGAGTACGTCTCCGAGATCGTCCATGAATCCGGCGTCCTGCGCGGGAGAGCGCCCTGGCGGCGAGACTTCATCCCGAAGATGCAGGCCGTGGAGAGCCTCGCGCAATGAGGGCGGCCGCGCAGTCAAATAGCGACGCAGAACGAGCCTCGGCGTCGAAGCCTCCTCTCCCCGCGCCAGCGGGGAGAGGTAAGGTGAGGGGCTTGTCGCCTATCCGCAGCGTCGGAGCGAAACGACCGGCCCCTCTCCGTACCTCTCCCCGCTTAAGCGGGGAGAGGGGGCTTCGACGCCGCGCCTCGCCTTCATTCGCTTCGATTTCGCGCCGCGTCGCCTCCGCGCGACAACACAAGGATCTGCCCCGCCCATGACCGAGACGCGCCTTTCTTCCGATAAACGCGAAGTCGTCATCGGCTTCGAACGCCGCTTCGTCATGATCGGCGAGCGGATCAATCCGACCGGGCGCAAATTGCTGGCGGCGGAAATGGCGGCGGGCGATTACAGCCGCGTCGTCGCCGACGCGCTCGCCCAAGTCGAGGCCGGCGCGCAGATGCTTGACGTCAATGCCGGCGTGCCGCTGGCCGACGAGCCGAAAATTCTCGCCGATTGCGTCAAATTGGTCCAGGAGACGGTGCCCGTGCCGCTGTCGATCGATTCTTCGATCGTCGAAGCGCTCGAAGCGGGCCTCGCCGTCTATAAGGGGCGGCCGCTGGTCAATTCGGTCACCGGCGAGGAGGAGCGGCTCGAGCGCGTCCTGCCGCTGGTCAAGAAATACGACGCCGCCGTCATCGCCATCTCCAACGACGAGACCGGCATTTCCGAGGACCCGGACGTGCGCTACGCCGTCGCCAAGAAGATCGTGGAGCGGGCGCAGGATTACGGGATCAAGCGGGAGGACGTGGTGGTCGATCCGCTCGTCATGCCGGTCGGCGCGATCAACGACGCCGGCCGCAAGCTGACATACCTGTTGCGCCGCCTGCGGGAGGAGCTGAAGGTCAACACCTCCTGCGGCGCGTCCAATTTCTCTTTCGGCTTGCCGAATCGCCGCGGCCTCGGCGCGTCCTTCCTGCCGATGATGATCGGCGCGGGCTTGACCTCCGCCATCATGAATCCGCTGCATGAAGAGGACCGGCAGGCGATCCTCGGAGCGGACGTCGTGATGGGCCACGATCCCCATTGCGCCGCCTGGATCAAAAAATATCGCGAGCCGGCCCCGGAGGGCGAAGCCGCCGCGGGCGAAGGACGCGGCCGCCGCGAAGGGCGCCGCCGCGCCCGGGAGTAGATTTTGAGCGATCATCTCGTCGTCTTCACGCCGTCGGGCAAGCGCGAGCGTCTGCCGGAGGGCGCGAGCGTGCTCGAGGCGGCGCGCCGCCTCGGCGTCGATCTCGATTCGGTCTGCGGCGGCCGCGGCATTTGCGGGCGCTGTCAGATCGAAGTGGCGAGCGGTCATTTCGCCAAGCACGGCGTGACCTCGACGCCGGAGCACGTCACGCCCTGGAATGCCGTCGAGCAGCGCTATGTCGACAAGCGCGGGCCGCTGCGAAACGGCCGCCGGCTCGGCTGCCAAGCGAAAATCTGCGGCGATCTCGTCGTCGACGTGCCGCCGGATTCGCAAGTCCATCGCCAGGTCGTGCGCAAGCGCGCCGAATCGCATCCGATCGAGGTCGATCCGGTCGTGCGATTGTACTATGTCGAGGTGCGCGAGCCCGACATGCACGATCCGTCCAGCGATCTGCGCCGGTTGCAATCGGCGCTGAAGAGCCAGTGGTCGCTCGGCGAGACGGTCGCCGACCTCGCCGTGCTGCGCGGCCTGCAGAAGACGCTGCGCGCAGGCGAATGGAAAGCGACCGTCGCTTTGCGCAATGGCCGCGACATCGTCGCGGTCTATCCCGGCTTTCGCGACCGCGTGCTTGGAATCGCGTTCGACATCGGCTCGACCACCATCGCCGCCCATCTCTGCGATCTTGCGAGCGGCGATGTCGTCGCCTCGGCCGGCGCGATGAATCCGCAGATCCGCTTCGGCGAAGACCTGATGAGCCGCGTCTCCTATGTGATGATGAATCCCGGCGGCGACAAAGAATTGACCGGAAGCGTCCGCGCCGCGCTCGACGGACTGATCGGCGACGTCGTCGGCGAGGCGGGGGCGGAGCGCGAGGAGGTGGTCGAAATCACGCTGGTCGGCAATCCGATCATGCATCATCTCGCGCTCGGCCTCGATCCGACCGAGCTCGGCGGCGCGCCCTTCGCGCTGACCGTCGACGGCGCGCAGGAGGCGCGCGCGGCGGAGCTCGGCCTGAACATCGCGCCCGGGGCCTTCGTCTATTGCCTGCCCTGCATCGCCGGCCATGTCGGCGCCGATGCGGCGGGCATGGTTCTCGCCGAGGGACCGTACCTCCGAGACGATCTCACGTTGCTCGTCGATGTCGGCACCAACGCCGAGATCGTGTTCGGCAATCGCGGCCGCCTGCTCGCCTGCTCCTCGCCGACCGGCCCCGCCTTCGAAGGCGCGCAGATTTCCTGCGGCCAGCGCGCCGCGCCCGGCGCGATCGAGCG
>JAJPHH010000204.1 GCA_021325385.1 Alphaproteobacteria bacterium | reverse complement strand
TCAAGGCCGAGCTCGAGGCCAAGCAGCGCGGCGAGTGAAATGTCGAGCGAATAGATCGAGAAAATATTGCGCCGCCGCGCCAATGGCGTTAGCTACCGCGCCGTCAGCGGACGAAAATGTCGGCGGCGAGGCGCGCCGCAGGAGTAATGCATGACCTACGTCGTGGTCGAAAATTGCATCAAGTGCAAATATATGGACTGCGTAGAAGTCTGCCCCGTGGATTGTTTCTACGAGGGCGAGAACATGCTGGTCATCCATCCCGACGAATGCATCGATTGCGGCGTCTGCGAGCCGGAATGCCCCGCCGAAGCGATCAAGCCGGATACTGACCCCGGTCTCGAGAAATGGCTTGGTCTCAACGCGGAATACGCCAAGATGTGGCCGAACATCACCGTCAAGCGGGAGCCGCCGTCGGACGCGAAGGAGTATGACGGAAAACTGGGGAAATTTGACGCCTATTTCTCCCCCAAGCCGGGGCAGGGCGACTGAACGTCTCGGGCCGATCGGCTTCAATTAACCACCGCGCGCCGAAGGACCGGTTGCGCGGCGGTTGCTTTTTGATTTTTCATGCATTTTGTGATATACATATTTTTAACGATCGGCAGTTGGACGCTTTGCCGCTCGAGTCGCGAGCCTAGTCGGCCGCATTCGAGGTCGTCAGCGCGATTTCAGTAATCTACTGCAACCAGCCGTTGAGATCGCCGGCTGCGCTTCGAGGCGCGGGGCGATCGGCGGCGGGATCGAGAATCGGAGAAGAACGGCCATGGCGTCGCGAAAGAAAACGGCAAAAAAAACAGCGGCTCGCGGGTCCAAGGCGCCCAAGCGAACGGCGACGACCGCCGCCAAGAGCGCGAAGAATTCCGCCGCCCGCAAGAGCAAGGCGAGCAAGAGCCTGACCAAGCTCGACAAGGCTGCGCTGGCGGCGAAGGAAAAGGCGGCGAAAGCCAAGGTCGCGGCGAAGAGCGCCAAAACCTCAGCCGCGCCGTCGGTCAAGACGGCGGCGAAACAGGCCGCGTCCGCCGCAAAAACGGCGCGGCCGCCGATCAAGCAGAAAATCGAAGTCGAGGCGAAGCAGGCCGCTCCGCCGGTCAAAACTCCGCCATTGGCGAACGAAGCAAAGGAAAATCAAGAGTTGAACGCGGCGAAAACGAAGACTGAGGTAAAGAACCCAGCGACCGTCACGAAGAATCCCCAGGCGGCGAAAAGCGTCGTCGGCGTGACCAAGAACAATGTCGGCGGGCTGGCCAAGCCTGCAGCGGCGAGCGAAACCCGCACGCCGGCGCCTCCGCCGGCCCAGCCGGCGCCCGCGCCGGTCGTTCCCTTGCAGGGCGCGGCCAAGCCGGCGCCGCGGCTCGACGAGAAGCCCGCCGCCAAGCCGGCCGCGCCGCGGCACGGCTTCAAGGCGGGCGAATTCGTCGTCTATCCGGCGCATGGCGTCGGCCAGATCGTGGCGATCGAGGAGCAGGAAGTGGCCGGCTTCCGCCTCGAATTGTTCGTGATCACGTTCGTCAAGGACAAGATGATGTTGCGCGTGCCGGTCGGCAAAGCGGCCAGCGTCGGCATGCGCAAATTGTCCGATCCGGACCTCGTGACGAAGTCGCTCGACACGCTGCTCGGCCGCGCCCGCATCAAGCGGACCATGTGGTCGCGACGCGCCCAGGAATACGAAGCCAAGATCAATTCCGGCGATTTGATCGCGATCGCCGAAGTCGTCCGCGATCTCTATCGCTCGGAAGCCCAGCCCGAGCAGTCCTATTCGGAGCGACAGCTCTATGAAGCGGCCGTCGACCGGATGGCGCGCGAAGTCGCCGTGGTGCAGAAGATCGGCGAAGGCGAGGCGCTGAAACTGCTCGAAGGCCAGCTCCAGAAAGGCCAGCGCGGCCGTAAGAGCGAAGCCGCCGCCGCCGGCGAGGCGGCGACCGACGCGGACGTCGAAGAGGCCGCGTAACGGCGAGCTTCCGCTGAACGATCGTCGCGCCCCTCTCGGGGCGCGATTTTTTTTTAACAAGCAACATTCCGAAGATCGGCGACGCCTACTCAGCCGATACCGCCTCCGTCGAATGTGGGTGACGCCCGGGCTTTTGCGGCAGGATCAGGATAAGAGCGACGATCGCCGCAAGGATGATCGCCGAAGCTAACGGCCGACTGAAGTCGAGCCCGCCATGGCTCGTCGGCTTGTCCAGGAAGTCTCCGACCGTTGCGCCAAGAGGCCGGGTCAGTATGAACGCCGCCCAGAACAGAAAGACCCGCGAGACGCTGGTCCAATAGTACAGCGCCCCCAGAGCAGCCAGCCCGACGACGAAGACCAGGGCGCCTCCGCCGTAACCCAAGCCCGTGTCGTCCGCCATCCAGTCGCCCAGCGCCGTCCCGAGCGTCTGCGAGAACGTGATGGTCACCCAGTAGAAAAGCTCCACCCGCGGGGTTGCGACCGTCTGAACATCCACCGATCCCAGGGCCCCTCGCCAAAGCGCGAGCGAAGCCAGAACGCAGGCCAACAAAATCGAGGACCCGCCAACATAACCGACGCCGAGCGAGCGGTCGAAAAAATCGGCCATCGCTGTCCCCATTGTGGTCGAGGCCACGATGGCGAACCAATAAGTCCCGGCATTGAAACGCGGGGTCATGATCTGAATGACGACGGCCGCGACAAAGATCGCGAAAAATATTCCGGTCCCGATCAGATAGCCGCCATTGTGAGCATTGGCGTCCGCGTGCAACAGGCTCATTGTGACGGAGTCGCCGCCGGTTTCGCCCAAGGTCGTGGCCAGGATTTTAATGACCCAAAACGAGAGGGTGACCTCGGGTACTTTGCTCAGAGCTGCTTTAGCGCCGGCGAAGCGCGCAACTTGGTCGGTCATTCTGTCTCCTCATCGAGGCTGATACGGGCGCGCCGGGCGAAGTCGCGACAAGGTCGTGAGGCTTCCGCCTCGAACATCGGGCAGCGTCGCTCGGCGGCATGGCGGCGTAGATAGCGATCAGTCGGGGCGAACCGGACTGTTCTCGCCGGGCGATCGGGCTCAGTCCGGATGCGGGCCTTCGGTCGAGTTCTCGAGGAGATGGCCGGTGCGCGCGTCGACGCCGACCTCGTGCACGCCTTTGGCGCCGGCTATGTCGAAAGCATATCGAAGACCGCTGCCGCCGCTCTCCTTCTCGAGCTCTTCGTCCGTGATCTTGCCCGGATAGGCGCGAAGCGCGATTTGGCGGGCCTGGGAGATGGCGATCTTGGCTTCCGAGGCGTATTTCTGCCCGCGATAGGCGAAGGCCGGCGCGGCTTGAGCCCCGCACGCGATCGCGACAATCATAGCCATGAACGTTTTCGCTCGGATCATTGCTGTCTCCTTTGAACAGGATGGGCTCGCGACGCCACGCGCCGCGAGCGTTCGCCGGAGGTCTAGCGATCGATTCTTAGGACAGAATGATATCGGAGAGCCGGGCCGCGGCGATGCGCGTGGAAGCGCGTAGGCCGGCGCGATCGGTTCGATTGGCGAGCTCCAATTCGAAACCATATTTGCCGGCGACGCTGCGCGCGATCGCAAGGCCGAGGCCGGCGCCCTCCGTTCCTGGCGGCGCGGCGCGATAGAACCGTTCGAACACGCGCGGCAATTCCGCCTCCGGAATTCCCGGACCGGTGTCGATGATCTCAACCGTCGCGAAACCGTCTATGACAGAGGCGCAGACGTCGACGCAGCCTCCCTCGCCCGTATAGCGGATTGCGTTCTGGAGAAGGTTCGTGAACAGGAGCCGCAGCTCCTCGCGCGAAGCGAGCAATGCGCCCGTCGGCTTGGCGTCGAGACCGAGATCGACGTTTTTGGCGTCGGCGAGCGGCGCGCACTCGGCGACGCATGCGCTCACGAGTTCGGTCAGATCGACACGTTCGTCACGCCGCGCGGCCTCGGATGAGTCGAGCCGAGCCAGTTTCAGCATCTGATCGACCAGGGCGGTCGCGCGATCCAGGCCGCGTCCGATCTCCTCGAGGGCCTCGGAATCGGCCCTGGCGGTCTCCGCCGCCAAGTTCTCGATTTGAATTCGAAGCGCCGTCAGCGGAGTCCGCAATTCGTGCGCGGCGTCGGAGACGAAGCGACGCTGCCGATGCAGCGCCTCTCCCAGACGGGCCGTCAGGTCATTCATCGCCGCGAGTACGGGCCTCAATTCGTCGGGAGCGGCGTCCAGTGGAAGGGGCTCCGTCGAGTCGGGCGTCCGCGCCGCGATCGCCTCGGTCATGATGGTCAATGGCCGCAATACCCGACGAAGCGCCAGGCTCAGAATCAACCATCCCAGCGGAATTGCGATCAAGATCGGCAGGCCGGCCTCGACTCCCGCGGTCGCGGCGATTTCGTCTCGTACAATCAACCGCTGCCCGACCTGGACGATTCGCTTTTCGTCGCGCGCCATGAACACGCGCCACGATTCGCCATCCGCCTGAACCGTCCCCAGTCCCGATCGTCCGAGCTGCGGCAGCAGACCTCCGACGGATTTGAGCAATCCGCCATCCGGGACGCTCCATACGTCGATCGTCAGGCGGTCTTCTTCGTCCTGATCGACAGGCGGCGCAAAAGCTTCATCGACCGAGTCGCCGACGTTGAGCGCGATCTGGCGCAATTGACCGTCGAGAAATTCTGTCGCCTGCTGCCGGCCCATTTCATAGGAAATGCCAAAGGCGATCGCCCCGATCGCTGCGAGCAGAGCCGTCGTCCAGGTCAGGACCGCTCCTCGCAGAGATCTCATGATCCGTCTCTCGAAACCGCCCAGCCTGCCCCTCTGATATTGCGAATGACGCTTTTCCCGAATTTTTTCCGGATGGAATGGATCAGCACGTCGATCGCGTTGCTCTCGACTTCCTCTCCCCATCCATACAGGCGATCTTCGAGTTGAGCGCGCGACAGGATAGCGCCAGGACGCTCCATCAGAGCGCGCATCAGCGCGAACTCCCGGGCCGTGAGCACGGCGACGTCATTGCCGCAGGCGAGCGTGTGCTCGGCGAGATCGAGACGAAGATCGCCTGCCTGGAGAAGCGATTCGGCCGCGCCGCTCCGTCGGCGCGAGACGGCGCGAATGCGCGCTAAAAGCTCGCGAGTCGCGAACGGCTTCACGACATAGTCGTCCGCGCCGAGATCGAGGCCGCGGACGCGGTCGTCGATTTCATCTCGCGCCGTCACGATGACGACCGGCATCTGAACGCGCGCCGCGCGCATCCGACGCAACACTTCTAGTCCGCCGAGGCCGGGCAGGCCCAGGTCGAGGAGCGCCAGGTCGTGCTCGCCCAGCCCCGCGGCTTCGGCGCCTTCCGCTCCGTCGCGAATCCAATCGACCGCGACGCCCTCGCGCTCCAGGCTTCGACGCAGGGCGCGCCCGATCATGGCGTCATCTTCGATCAGCAGAATCCGCAAATGTCTCCTCGCGATTTGTCGCGTATTCTGCGAGACGGGTCGTTTGTTCCGACACGCGGTCGGACGCCGCTCGGGAGCGGGCCGAACAGTCGCCTGCAGTCAATTGTCGCGCCAGAGGAGGCGCATGCGGTCCATGGGTCAAGACGAGCCGCAAACCCGTCCGGGAAGACGATGATTGCCCCGCTGCCGTCCGGAAATGGGGACAGCGGCGCGTTTTGAAAACGCGGCAGTTGCGCCTTTCCCGATTGGTCGCGCGTCCGCCTCGCCCCGCGCTCGCGCCCCGACGGGGCAATCCTGTTTGTACCAAGCCGCGGCCCGCCTTACCGGCTCGTTCGAATCTGCTGCGTCTCGAATGGTCGGATCGGCGCGCTGTTGCCGTAGAGGTCGGAATGACCGCCTTTTCCGCCAGTCCATTCCACGGGCTTGTTACGGTTGCCGGCGAAGGCGGGAGCGAAAGCCGCGCGGCCCTCGTAGAGAGCGGCATAAGACGCCGGGCCCGCCGTCGTTGGAGCGTATCGAGCGACGTAAGCGGCGCTGCTCGTGGCGGCGGCCGGCGCCTTGCTCACACGGTCCAACATACCCAATTCGCGCGCAGTCATCGGTCGCCCGATCACCTGCGGACCCTGCCACATGAACGGCTGGAAGTTGTCGGCGATGGGCGGGGAGTTGGCCAGGGCTGCTGTCGCGCCTGAAATTGCGATTGCTCCGACCAAAAGAGCTGTCTTGAACATCGTCATCTCCATTATTGGGCCGTGGGCGCCCGATCCGGGCCCGCGCACTTCTCCTTCGTCGCGGCGATAAGCCGCGAGCGATGTTCGGAGGGTGTAGCACTCGACAGTTAGGACAGAATGATATCGGCGAGCCGGGCTCTGACGCCGCCGCGAGCGCCCATCAAGCCGCGAGATCGAATCGCCCTTACCGCCGATTCGTGGAAATTCGCGGCGCGACCCGCGAGATCGCCGGCGCCCGGGCCGCTATGGCCGGCTCGAACCGCTTCGCCGCGAACCTGCGCAACGGCGCGAATTTTGGCGTGATCGCGACGCCGTCGATCGTCTCCAACCGGCCGGCGCGGTTGAGCGTGTGCAGTCGGCCGCCCGGCCATAGCGGCCCGGAGGCGATCTGCGCGGCGAAAGTCTGCTCGAAATGATCGGGATCGAGGCGGTCGATTCGCGCCAGGCGGAGGGCGCGTCCATAGCCGTTGCGGCAATCCTGCACCGGACGCCAGAGAACGCCGTTGCGCTCGACGATCGTGCCGGCAGGCCGCGCCGCGCCGGCATCGATCAGCGCCGGGCTCGCCGCATGGTCGCGCCAGGGGCCGAAAAGGCTCGGCGCGTGGTGAATGGCGAGCGTGTCCGAATAGCCGCCGATCCCTTCGCGAACCACCGACGTCATGTAATAGTGACCTTGATGCGCGAAGACAGTCGCGTCGGCCGCCTCGATCCCCTCTAGCAGAGGATCGCGGCGCTCCCATCGATAAGGGAAATCGACGCAGCGATAGAGCGGCACTTGCCCGGAAGCCGAGCTTTCCGGAATCATCCACAATTGGTCTTCGGCCTCGATGAGGAAAGGGTACGACAGGTGCCAAGGCTCCTCGATCACCGTCACGGCTTCGCCGAGCGGCCCGTCGGCCCCGAATTCGACGACGCCGATCGCGCCTTTGCCGACGCGGTGATCGAGGCGTTCGAAGAAGATGCAGGTCTTGCCGCGCCAGACGATGGGAAACGGATCGGCGAAGCAGTCAAAGCCGCGATCGGGCAAGACCCGCCAGGTCGGCCCGTCGAGGCAGCCGCGCTCCATCACGCCGGGCCCGTCATTGAAGCGCCAGCCGACGCGCCAATGCGGCGAATAGCACGTCGCATGATAGAGCAGCCGCGCCGCGTCCGTCGCCAAGCTCTTGGCGGCGTAGCCTAAAACTTTGACGTCGCGCGCCGGCTGGGAAGCAGGCCGCGGCGCCGCGCGGCGCGGCTCTCGGATCGCCTGTTCGATCAGAATCGCCAGGCGCGAATGGACAGCCTCCATGCCGCCGGTCAAGCCGTCCGCTCCTTCCAACGATGGCAAACCCGCGGCGACCACCTCGCCTGTCGCGACGTTCTCGATTGCGACATGCGGCGCGCGCCCTTCGGCGAGGGTCGCAATCAGCGCCGCCTCGCCGCGCCCGCCCTCAAACAACGGGCGCAGCACGAGCGAGCTGGTCGAGATTGCGGCGTTCGACGAGAGGTCGACGACGAGGTCGGCTTCGCCGGCTCCGCGTCTGTCGAAATCGGCCGCGGGGGCAAGATCGCTAAGCGCCGCTCGGCCGCGGCGATAGGCGAGCCGTTCGAATTTCAACAATAGCCCGACCGAGCGGGGCAAAGGCGGGGCGTCCTCGGCGGCGCATAGCGCAACGCCGAATTGGGGAAAGGCGCGAGCGAGCCGCGTTTTGAGCGCGCGATGAGCGAGCCGCAACTTGTCGCGGTCGATGACGATTTCGAGCTTCATGGACGGGCCGTCAATTCAGCGACCAAATCGCTATAGGCGTCCATCATCGCGCTCAGCGGATAGCGCTGCTTGAGGCGGCGGCCCGCGGCCGTCAAACGGGCGGCGACGGTCTTATCGAACAGGACCGCTTTGATCGCCGCGGCGAGCGCGGCCGCATCACGAGCGTCGACGAACAGCGCGCAAGGCTCGCCATCGACGACGAGAACTTCGCGCAAGACTTCGATGTCGTTAGCGACCACCGGCGCGCCGGATTGCGCCGCTTCCACGGCAGCCAGGCCGAACGTCTCGGCGGCGCTCGGGAAGACGAAGCAATCGAGCGCCGCGTGCAGGACGCCGATCTTTTTCGACTCCAGCTCGCCGAGGAAATGAACCCGCTCCGCCACGCCGAGCTCGCGCGCCAGCGTCTCCAAACGAGCGCCGTCCGGGCCTTGTCCGGCCAGGGCGAGATGCGCGTTCGGAATGAGCGGAAGGACGCCGATCGCCGCGTCCAGCCGCTTCAGCGGATGCAGGCGCGCCGCGCAGCCCAGCAGCTTCGGCTCTTGCGGCAGCCCAAGCTCCGCCCGCGCCTCCGCTCTCGAAATGGCGCGCGTTTTGTCTTCGAAGCCGTGATCGATTCGCATCAGGCGCTCGCGGTAGCGACGCGGATAATCGGCGTACATCTCTTCGGTATGCCGCGAATTGACCACGATGCGGTCATAGCCGCCCAGCGCGCCGAGCAGCTTGTCGGCGGCGAGCACGGGGCGGCTCATCAGCGCCCCAGCCGAGACTTGATTGGCGACGACGCGTCTTGCGCCGGCGAGCCGCGCGACCGGCGCCGCGATGACATTGCCGTAATGTTGAAAGGCGATGACGACGTCGGGCCGGATTCGGCGGGTCGTCTCATAGAGGCGCCTCAAGAAGCGCAAAAAGGCGAGCGGCCTGGCCGGCCGCTCCAGCGCGCAATATTCGACATTGGCCTCGCCGTCGAACGAGGCGGTGCGTCGGAAGAAGAAGACCTGATGGACATCGAAGCCGCGGGCCGTGAAATCCGCGGCGATCAGCCTGGAAATCTGCTGCGCGCCGGCGTTCTCCGCCTGCGTTTGGACCAGCATCACGCGGGGGGCGGCGATCATGCGACGGCCGGCAGAGAGACTGCGCCGGGCTCAGATCGCGCTCCGGCGCGATGCGCGCCGCGGACGAGACGATCGGTCGCGCCGAACGACAGGCCGGTCAGCGCCATCGCCAACCCCAAGGCCAGCGGCGCAAACAACGCCTCTTCCTGGAACAGGCCGTTGACCAGAATGGCGGCGATCGACGAAGCTGCAAGCGCCAGCGTCGGCGCGCGGTAGCTTTGGTACAAACGCCAAGCGGCGCGCGCGACATAGAGATAGATCGCCAGCACGGCGGCGGCGGCTATTCCCATCTGATAAAGCAGCACGCCGATCGCGCTTTCGACCGCGATTTCGGCTGCGCCTTCATGTTGATACTTCTCCCAGTCGATCTGGGCGAAATTCGTCAGCGAAAGATTGCCGCCCTGGCCCAGCGTGTGGCCGATCGGATTGGTCAAGAAACCGCGCACGCCGCCGATCAGCCCGAGGACGTGGTAGTCCCCATTCTGGACGCCCGTCCAGAAAACGAACAGCGCGTAGACGGCCAACGCGACGACGAGCCCGACGGGCGCCAGCCGACCAGCATGAAAACGCGCCGCGAAACAGAAGGCTAATGAGAATATCAGCAAGGCGACCGCTCCCTTGGCGCCGATGAAGAGCAACAACGGCGCCGCGGCGAGCGGGAGGAGCTTGCGCCCTTCCGCGCCGAGGAAAGCGATCAGCAGCGCCAAGGAGTAGCCAAAACTGATCGGGTGGAAGTTTGGTCCTTGCAAGCGCACGACCTGCAGGCCGAGCCCGCTCAACAAGTTCGTGTTAAAAAGGGTGCCGGTCAGGAAGTCGACCGTGCCGGTGATGACGAGGCCCGTCTCGCGAGCCTGCCGCTCGAATAGTCTCGCATCGCGCATGGTCAGCGAGGCCAAGTCCCAATAATGCCAGCCGTTGGTGAGATCGAGCCAGCGCTGGAGATCGAGCAGTTCGAAATAGCCGCAGATCGTCAGCAGGGCCAGTAGAAGCCCGATGATCGAGCGCATGGCGAGCGGATTGCGCGAGGCGACGAACAGGCAGATTTGGAACAGCAGCGCCGGGAGCCCGATATTTCGCATGTAGATCATGGCGCCGCGGGAATCGATCGGCAGACCGGCGATGAAATAGACGCCGGCCAGAACGAGGATGCCGGTTGAGGCCAGAATCATGCGCCAAAGGAAGGGCGAGACGCTGGCGTAACCAAAAAGAACGCGGCTCGCGACCGCCGCCCAGACGCCGATCGTCGTCAAGAAGTCATAGACTTTCATGGCGTCGAGTTCGGAGAACTGCGTCGCCCGCGACGAGGCCATGGCGACGAACATCGTCTGAAACATGAAAGAGACGAGGATCAGCATGGGCGCGGCGCGCTCGAAGAACAGCGCAAAAGCGAAAGCGCAGACGACGGCGAAGGCGATCGCCAAATTCGGGCTGACAAGATGCAGCAAAATCGGCGCGGCGCACATGGCGAAGGCCATCACGGCCTGAGCGGAGTGGTCGAACAACCGCCGCGCCTGGCTCGCATGCGGGAACGCCTCATTATTCATCGAATCCTCGGATTTCGCGTCGAGTCGACGCCGATGCGCGCGGACAAATTCACGTCTAGTAACCATTGCTTAACGCTTCGTGTATCTTGTTCTTGACAGGCCGCGATTGAGGCCCTCGTCGAGGGCTCCGGTCGATCCCTGAGTTCAATGGCGCTGTCCGGCAAATCCTCATCGCGTCGCGCGGCCCGCCCGACTTCAAACGGCGCGCTCGAACTTTGGGACGAAAGTCCGACTTTGAACCTGCGCGGGCTCTTCGATCCGGCGGCGATGTGGCTGTTCCTGAAACGCAACGCGGTTCTGATCTGCGCCGTGTCGGCGACTGTTGCGGTCCTCTGCGCCCTCGCGCTTTGGCTCTTCTTCAATCAATACGCCGCGACTGCTCTTGTGTTGGTCGACCCGCGAGACGTCAGGGCGACCACGACGCCCGAGGTTCTTGCCAATGTCGGCGGCGATTCGATCGCCATCGAAAGCATGGTTCAGATCGCCCGATCGGACGGGTTTCTCGGCGCGCTGGTGGACCAACAAGGCCTCGCCACGGATCCGGAGTTCAACCGCGCCGCAACTGAAGGGGCGCAGCGGGCCGCCTCTATCGATCGGCTGAGGAGCAGACTGGCGATCGGCCGGCGCGGCGCGACTTATGTGATCGACGTGACGATGAAGAGCCAAGACGCGCAAAAGGCCGCCCGCATCGCCAACGCCGCCGCGAAAATGATCGTCGACAATCAAGCCCAGCTCCGGCTCGGCTCCGATCAGCGCGCGATCGAATTCTTGGGCGGGAAGCTGGCCGCCTTGCGGAAGAAAGTGCATGACGAGGAAGAAGCTGCGGCGGCGCTTAAAGCCGAGCTGAAGATCACCGACGCCGGGCCCGGCGAGCTTTTGCAGGAGCGCCGGGTGACGGAGATCAACCAGCAATTGGTTCTGGCCAAGGCGCATACCGAGGAGATGCGCGCGCGGCTGGAGCAATTGCGTAAGGTAAGCGCCGACGCCGTCCTCGATTTGCCGACGACGCCGGAAATGACGGTGCTCAGCGCGCTGCGGCAGGATTACGCCCGGCTCAGCCAGCGCGCGACCGAGCGGGAGGCGGTGCTTGGAGATCGTCATCCCGAGGTTGTCGCGTTGCGCGCTCAGATCGCCGATTCCAAGCGGCAGATCGCCGCCGAGGAGGCCCGGCTGATCGCTTCCGCCAAGAATGATTACGCCGAGGCGCGCCAACGCGAGGCCGCGCTCAGCGACGCGCTCGGCAAGGCGCAGGCCGAGAGCGGCGTCGGCGATCAGAACCTGGTCAAACTGAGGCAGGCCGAGCGCGACGCCAAAACCGACCGCGACGTCTACGATCAGCTGGCGGCGCGCCAGAAGGAGCTGATCGAGAGCACGGGGCTCGCGCCGGCCGACGTGCGCATCGTCTCGCAGGCCGATCCGCCCTCGAGGACCTCGTCGCCCGGCTTGCCTGTCCTGCTGGCGGCCTCTTTCTTGTTCGGCGCGATGGCCGGAATCGGCGCCGCCGCCGCCAGGGAGGCCATGCGACGATCTCTGGTGACGGCGGCTCAGACGGAGCGGCTGGTCGGCGCCGAAGTCGCCGGCGTCGTCCCGTTCCTGCCGCAGCCGCCGCCGAACGGCGCGCCGGCGGATAACGCCGCGGCGCGCTGCTTCGCCGAGCTTTGCGCCGCCGCGCCGTTGAAGCGGGCGGCGCGCAGCGGGCTGGTCGTCGTCACGTCGCCGCGCCC
The DNA here is from genome assembly GCA_021325385.1 of Alphaproteobacteria bacterium. Classification (GTDB taxonomy): domain Bacteria; phylum Pseudomonadota; class Alphaproteobacteria; order Rhizobiales; family Beijerinckiaceae; genus Roseiarcus. The sequence continues at coordinate 21,469 of JAJPHH010000204.1, read as the reverse complement.
AGGCGAGGGAAAGTCGACGGTCGCCGCCAATATCGCGGCTCATTGGGCGCGCGAGGGCTTGGATATTTTGCTGGTGCAACTCGGCGCAGCGTCGGGCGGCCGGTTGAAGCGCCGCGGCGTGGTCGACGTCCTTCTCGGCGATGCGCTGTTGCAGGACGCGATTCGCTGGCGCGGCGCGGGACAAGCCAGCCTTCTGCCGCTGGGCGCCGAGGCGCCGAACGGTCTCGAGGCGGCGCGGGCGCGCCTGCACGCTTTGCTTCGCCGCTGTCGCCGACAGTTCGACATCGTCATCGTCGACGCGCCATCGCTATCGAGTTCTTCGCTGGCCCGCGATCTCGCGCCCGGAGCCGTGATTCTGCTGGTCGTCGAGTGGGACGCGACCGAGGCCAGCCTCGTCGCCGAGGCCGTGGCGGGGCTCGATTCGCGGGCGGTCAGCGTCGTACTCAACAAGGTGGATTTGACGCGTTACGCGCAATTCGAGCCAGCGCGCGCCAATGCGCTGCGGAGCGCGGCCTGATTCCCGTGGCCGCCGTCGCCGACCGCGGCGACGGGGAGCTACCGAGGCAGGAGCGCGTCGATCAGCGGCGCGTCGGGCCTGCCGTCTTCGAGCAGAAGGCCGAAGCCTTCGCGATAGTCCCAATGCGCCCAGCCGAAGCTGTTCGCCTCGGCCGTCTCGCGAACGTCGCGCAGCCAGGCGAGCCGGGCGGCTCGCGGCGCCTTGAACCGCAGCACGCCGAATTCGTTGAGGATGACCGGCGCTGAATGAGCGCGGCTCCAGGCGGCCAGCGCCGAGAATTGTGATTCGATCATCTTTTTGTCCCAGGGCCGCGCCAGCGCGCGATCCAACTCGTCGGCGAGCGAGTCGTCGCCGCGCCGCCTTAAATTCTCCACGAGCCGAACGAGGGCCGGATCGTCGCGCCGCGCCGGATAGGGAACGCCAGCGAGGCGCGACAGCGGATCGGCGGCGTCCCAGGTGAGGCCCTGATGCGTGAACAGCATGGGATCGTAATAGTGAAAGGCGTAGACGATATTGAGATCGCCGAGAGGACGCCACGTCGCCAGAGCCTCGACGCGCTGATAGGGCGCAGGACCGGCGATGAATGTGGTCGCCGGCAGGAGCGCGCGCAGTTCGGTCGCTAGCGCTTCGGCTTGCTCGCGCCAGATCGCGTCATCGACATTCGGCTCGTTGAGGAGTTCGGCGAAGATAGGCTCCCGCGATCGTCGCGCGATCCGCGCCGCAACTGATCGCCAGGCTTCGGTCAACGCGGCGAGCGCGGCTTGCGGAGCGGCGCGATGCAACTTCTGGAATTCGCCGCCTGGATGCATGTCGACGCTGACGACGAAGTCGAGATCGAGCAAAAGGTCCAGCGCGCGATCCAAATCGTCGAGCACTGTCTTTGTACGGAGGGAATCCGAAAAGCGGGCCATCGCCGCTTCGCCGAGGAAAGGCAAGCGCACATGGCTCATGCCGCGCCGGCGCAGCCAGAGCAGGGTTGCGCGATCAGGCCGCTTGTCGGGATTGAGCGGCGCCTGATCGGGCAAATTGAAGCCGCGGGCGAGCGGCTTCAGCCGATCGTCCGCAACAGAGGCCCTCGCCATGCGAGGCGCCATCAAAGCCGCGCCCAATGAGGTCAGCGCGACGCGCCGACTGATCGGCGTCATTGGAGGTCTGGTTAAACCAGCGCCAGTTTCGGCCCTCTCTCCAGAACGCCGATCACCCGCGCCAGATCGTGCCCGCGCTTCATGACCAAGCCGCCGATCGCGACGACGCTGTAGGCGCCCTGCCGGCGGGCGAGTTTCGGGTCTTTCTTGATGCGGTAAAGCGGCGTTTCGGAGGTCCGCCGGAAGATCGAAAAAATCGCCTCGTCGGGCGTGAAATCGAGCGCGTAGTCGCGCCATTCGCCTGCGGCCACCATGCGGCCGTAGAGATTCATGATTTCTCGCAATTCCTGCCGACTGAATGAGACGATCGCGGCGGGCTTGCCTGTCGAAGCGGCGCCGCGTCGGAAGTCCTGAACGCCGGCGTCAAGCGCGTCGCTCTCGTCAGACGACGCGCGCCGCTGCTGCGGCGGATCGAGTTCGCTCATCGCGCCTCCCTGTTGGCTGGCGACGCACGGCGAAGCCGCCGCGCCCCCTTAACGTCAAGAGCCTGTCATGATTGCGCGAAGCTGAGCCCGGGGCAAGGGCCGATTGCCTTGCGCAATTGGGCGCTTCAAATGTATCGGAGAGCGCGAGACGCGCGCCGCCGGCGTCAATGGCGAGGCGTCGCGACGCTTTCCGTTCCGGGGTTGCCGGCTCGGTCACGCTCCTTGCGCCGGGGCAAGACGACGCGTTCGAGTATCTCTCCGACCAAGAGATGGGCCTGGGCCGCGGTGAGGCCGCGGCCGACGATCAGATCGTCGATCCGAAGGCTGAACATCGTTGCAGAATCGTCGGGACTTTCAGCCTCGACCGAAATAGATTTGGGCATCGTCGCCGCCTCAGCTCGCCTACCCGCATCGTTTTGAGATTATTTTACAATTAAAATTTTGTCCACAGGTTGTGCACAGCGAGGGGCGGTAGCGTCGCCGCGCGCCGGCCTCACAAGCCCTCGCCCTGACCTTGCTTCTGCTCGATCGCGCGGCCTCTCAACTCGCGCCCGTCGCACGCCTCGATCGCGGCCTGGCAGATCGCGCCTGGCGCGACGCGGTCGATTCGCACCGGCGAGAAATCCTCCATTCGCCCGACGCCGCCGCGCTCCATGAGAATCGGCGCGCTGCGGCCGACATGGCTCGCCAAGCGCCGCGCCCAGGCGGCGTCGGAGACCGCCCGCAGCCTCGCCGCGCGCTCGCGCGTCGCATCGCCGGCGACCTGCGGCATGCGAGCCGCCGGCGTCCCCGGCCGCGGCGAGAAGGGAAAGACATGGGCGCGGGCGAGATCGCAATCCTCGACCAGGCGTAGCGAGTTTTCGAACATCGCCTCGGTCTCGGTCGGAAAGCCGACAATGATGTCGGCCGTGAACGCGAGGTCGGGCCGGAGGCGGCGCGCCGCTGCGCAAAACCATATCGCGTCGGCGCGGGTGTGGCGGCGTTTCATCCGCTTCAAGATCATGTCGTCGCCGGATTGCAGCGAGAGGTGAAGATGCGGCATCAGCCGCTCTTCTTCTGCGATCGCCCGGTCGAGATCGGCGTCGACCTCGACCGAATCGATCGAGGACAGGCGCAGCCGCTTCAAGGCGGGCGTCTCGGCGAGGATGCGGCGGACCAGGCCGCCGAGCCGCGGCAGGCCGGATCTGTCCAGGCCGTAAGCGGTGATGTCGACGCCGGTCAGCACGATTTCGGCGACGCCAGCCGCGACGAGACGTTGGATTTCGGCCACGATCCGCGCCGGATCGAGCGAGCGCGACGGCCCGCGCGCGAAGGGAATGATGCAGAACGTACAGCGATGGTCGCAGCCGTTCTGGATTTCGACGAAGGCCCGGGTGCGCGCTGCGGCGATGGCCGGTCCCTTCGCCTGAGGCGCCCCGCCCGGCTCGCCGCTCGTCATAAGCGGCGCTTCGCCCCGAGCGATTCTGGCGAGCGTCGCGCCGTCCCGCTTGGCGCGATTGCCGAGAACCGCGTCGACTTCCGGCATGGCGGCGAAGGACGCGGCATCGACTTCCGCGCCGCAGCCGGCGACGACGAGCTTGACCTTGGGCCGCTCGCGCTTGAGCCGTCGCGCCGCCTGGCGCGCCTGGCGCAAGGCTTCGCCGGTCACCGCGCAGGAATTGACAAGGCTGAGCGCTCCGACGCCGGCGCGCTCCGCCTCGCTCAAGATCGCGTCCGACTCGGCGAGATTGAGCCGGCAGCCGAACGTCTCGATGCGGATCGCGCTCATGCGTTCGCGTCCTCGATATTCGGCGCGAGCGTCGTCTCGAACTCCAGCTCGACCGGCCCCGTCATCAGGACGTGGCCGTCGCCCGCGCGCCATTCGATGATCAGGTCGCCGCCCGGCAGGCTGATCCGCGCCTTGCGCTCCGTCAGCCCTTTCCGGACCGCGGCGACCAGCGTCGCGCAAGCAGCCGAGCCGCAGGCTTTGGTCGCGCCCGCGCCGCGCTCCCAGACCGCGAGGCGGATATGATCGCGGCCGAGAACTTGCGCGAGCGAGATGTTCGCCTTTTCCGGGAACATCGGATGGTTCTCGAGCCCTGGGCCGATAGCGCGCAAATCGTACGCTCGAGCGTCGTCTACGAAGAAGACCGCGTGCGGATTGCCCATGCTGACGACGGCGGCCGGCCCGAGCGCCGAGGGAACGCCAGCGGGAAGCGCCAGCGCGACAGCGTCCGTATCGGCGACCGGCTCGCGCAACGGAATGTCGCGCCAGCCGAAGCGCGGCGCGCCCATATCGACGCAAAAAACGAATTCGCTGTCGCGCCGGCATTCGAGCAAGCCAGCTTTCGTCTCCATCTGCAGGATGTCCGACGGGCCGCCGCGCATCAGCTGGTAAGCGACGCAGCGCGCGCCGTTGCCGCAAGCGCCCGATTCGCTGCCGTCATTGTTGAAGATGGTCACGAACGCGTCGGCGCCGGGCCGGCGCGCGTCGGCGACGACCATCAACTGATCGAAGGCGAGGCCGGGCAGGCGATGGATCGCGCGCGCGTCGTCGCCCGAGGCCGAAATGCCGGCGCCGCGCAAGTCAAGGACGACGATCTCGTTGCCGGCGCCGTTCATCTTGGCGACCCGCCGGCCGATCAAAGGCGGCAATAGACCTGAAATGGGCAAGCTCCTCTCTGCGCCGCCGCTTATAGCCAAGGCGCCTGTCCGCCGCCAGGACGCCGCTCAGCGGGCTCGCCCGGGAGGAGAAGCCTTCCGCGCCTTCGCACCGTCGATCGCCCGCGCGCCGAAACGGGCGAGCGCCTCGCGCAGTTCTTCGCTCTCGATCGCCGCGGCCGCCTCGCGCGCCTGGGCGAGCGCTTGCGCGCTCGGCGCCGCCGGCGGCCCGCGCCGCCGCGGCGCCTCGACCGGCCCCTGGCGGAAGGCGAGCTTGCCGACGCAACGCCAGCCGAGATGGGCGTTGACCCGCTCGATGATCAGGGCGGCGCAATGCTGCGCCTCGAGAGCGAACCCGCCCGCGACCCTCAGCACAAGCGTCGCCGGCTCGATCGGCGTCTCGGGATCGCGCTTGGCCGGACGCGGCGGCCATTGCAGCTTGATCGGCCGGCAGCCCGCCGCGATCATCTCGCCGACGATTTCCGTCCACGAGCCGACGAGGCTCGCCTCGCTGAAGCCCTGTTTGGCCAGGACCGGCTCGACCAGCGGGCCGACAAAGTCGCCCAAAGGGGTCGCCCAACGCTTTTTTTTCGTTGCGGGTTCCGTCACCGGCTCAGTCCGCTTAAACCTGACGCTTCCGATGCCCGCCAGTCTAAAGCCGCGCCGCGCGAAAAAGAAGAGCCCCGCCGAGCGGCTGCTCGCTTGGTGGGACATTCACCGCCGCGACCTGCCTTGGCGCGCCGCGCGGGGCGAAGCCGCGGACCCTTACGCTGTCTGGCTCTCCGAGATTCTTTTGCAGCAGACCACCGTCGCGGCGGCGACGCCTTATTTCCATCGTTTCATGGCCCGCTGGCCGCGGGTGACCGACCTCGCCGCCGCGCCGATCGAAGAGATCATGCAGGCTTTCGCCGGGCTCGGCTATTATTCACGAGCCCGCAACCTGCACGCCTGCGCCCGGGAGATCGTGCGGCGCGGCGGCGTCTTTCCGCAAGACGAGGCGAGCCTGCGCAAGCTGCCGGGGATCGGCGCCTATACGAGCGCGGCGATCGCCGCGATCGCGTTCAACGCGAAGGCTTCGCCCGTCGACGGCAATATCGCGCGGATCATCGCGCGGCTGCGAGCGCTGCCGCGGCCGATCGCCGAGGCGAAGAGCGAGATCACGGCGATCGCCGCCGGCCTGACGCCCGCGGATCGGCTCGGCGATTTCGCGCAAGCCATGATGGATCTCGGCGCGACGATCTGCACGCCGCGCAGCCCGAATTGCGGCGCCTGTCCGCTTCAGGCCGATTGCGCCGCTTTCGCCGGCGGCGAGCCGGAAGCTTTTCCGCGCAAAGCGGTCAAAGCCGCACGGCCTTTGCGCAAGGGTGTCGCGTTCTTCCTGCGCGATGCGGACAATCGGATCCTGATGCGCACGCGGCCGCCGAAGGGCCTGCTCGGCGGGACGGTCGAACTGCCGGGGAGCGCTTGGTCGACCGACTTCGATTTGGCCGGCGCGGTCGTCCACGCGCCCTGCCGCGCGGAGTGGCGGCTTCTGCCTGGCGCCGTCGAGCAAGTCTTCACGCATTTCGCGCTGCAGCTTGCGATTTATTCGGGTCGTACTCGCGATTCTGCGGCGGAGGGCGGCTGCTACTGGGTGGCGGAGGCTGATCTCGGCAAGCTCGCCCTTTCCGGCGTGATGGCCAAGGCGGTCGCGCATGCGCTCCGGCACGAGAAGAACGAGCCCGGATCTTCCCTTCCAACGATTGCCGGAGAAGGACGCGCTAATACGCGTCGGCATGCGCCTTCCGCGAAAACAAGGTCAGCGTGAGAATTTTAAGGTCCAGCCAGAAAGACCAATTGTCGATATAGTAGAGGTCGTGTTCGACGCGCCGGCGCATCTTGTCGTCGCTGGCGATCTCGCCGCGGAAGCCGCGGACCTGCGCCCAGCCGGTAATGCCCGGCTTGACGTTATGCCTGCGCGCATATTGCGCGATGCGCCGCTCGTAAAGCTGGTCATGCGCCAGGGCGTGCGGCCGCGGCCCGACCAGCGACATGTCGCCGCTGATGACGTTGATGAGCTGCGGCAATTCGTCGATGCTGTAGCGCCTCAGGACCGCGCCGATCGGCGTCACGCGCGGATCGTTTCGCGTCGCCGATTTCAAGGCGGCGTTGTCCTCCATAGTCGTCATGGTACGGAACTTATGGATGCGGAACGGCTCCTGATTGAAGCCGTAGCGGCGCTGCGAGAAGAAGATCGGGCCGGGGCTGTCGAGCTTGATCAGCAAGGCGACGACCGCGAAGAGCGGCGCGAGCGCGATCAGGGCCAAAGTCGCCACCGCGAGATCGAACAAGCGCTTCTCGACGAGCTGCACCGTCGTCAGCGGCCGCCGCGTGATGTTGAGGCTGGCGATCGGGCCGAGCTTGGCGATTTCCGCCTCGGCGAAGCGGTCGAGAATGTCCTCCGGTCCGAGATGAATCTCGGCGGGCGTTCGCAAAAAAGCGTCGACGCAGGTTTCAATGAGTCTGGCGCGCGACCAGGGGATGGCGATGAAGACGTCGTCCGGCCTTAGCACGCGCACCGTCGCTGCGGCGAGCGCGAGATCGTCGCGCACCGTGCCTTCGCCGTCGCGAATCACCGCGGCTGAGACGACCTCCATGCCGGCTTGATCGAGGTTATAGCGCTCGACGAAGCTCGTCAGTTGGCTTTCGAGTCCGACGAGGACTAGGCGTCGCGGCGGCAGCCAGCCTTTGGTTTTCGCCGTCCCGACCAGCCGGACAAGGATGGCGCGCATGCCGGCGAGCGCGAGAAAGCCGGCGACGTAGAGAATTGCGGTCGCGCCGCGCGAGAAGATCTCCGTCGTCTTGGTCGCAAAGCCGAGCGCCAGTACGCCGAAAAAAGCTATGTTCCAGACCGAGAGGCAGCGTCCGACATGCCCCTCCATCTCGGCATAGAGCCTGATCTCGTACTCGCCGCGCTGCGCATTGAGCGCGACGACCAGGGCGCCGAGGACGAAGCCGACGGCGACGACCGATTCTGCGCGCGGGAAATAGCCGAACGTCGCCAGCCCGAAGAGAATATGAGACGCGGCGGCGGCGAGGACGATCGCAAGATAATCGGCCGCCGCCGCCAAATAGGAGAAGCCGACCTCAATGGCGGCCTTTGGCGCGGCGGCGCGCCGCCGCTCGCGCCGGACCGCGCCGCCCGGCGAGCGCTTGGCGGCGCGGCGCGGCGGCGGCGCCACGTCGTGAAAATGAACGCTCGGGTGCTCCATATCGGCACAGCCGCTCTACGCTTGACGCGAAACGCCGCAGCAAGCGCGGCGGCGGCGCTCGAGCGGCAAGCGCCGTGCCGCCTCGGCCGCGCGAGCGCCGCAACTTTCCTCAGCTTCGATATGAGCCGCCGCGCCCGCCTCGACGCGCCTGCGGCGTTAACTGTGTCGTTTCGGGAGGCATGCGGCTTGCCGCTTCGCAGTGCGGACAAAACGATTTGGCGCGTTCTGATGCGGTTGAGGCTGAAACAAGAAGGCGCGGCGAGTTCGGCCGCTTACATCGGCGACTTGCCGATCGAAGCGGCGACGCTCGAAGAGACGGCGCGCGCCTTCGTCGATTATTGTCAAAGCACGGCGCGACGTTCTGCGCAGCGGCCGCTCTTCTCGACCTCGGTCAACGGCCAGGTCGTCTCGCTCTGCGCTCAGGACCGCAGCGTCGCCGACTTGTTCCGCAGCGCCGATTCGATCAACGCCGACGGCCAACCGATCGTGACGCTGTCGCGCCTCTTTAGCCGCACCCCGCTTCCCGAACGGGTGGCGACTTCCGATCTCTTCCCGGCGGTCGCCCGGCTCGCCGCAGAATCGGGCGTCACTTTCTATCTGCTCGGCGGCGGAGAAGCCGTCAATCGGGCGGCGGCGGAGAACGCGCTCGCCGCTTATCCGCGTCTGCGCATCGTCGGTCGCCGCAACGGCTATTTTTCGCGGCAGGAAGAGCCGGCGATCGTCGAAGAGATCGCTCGCCTGGCGCCGGATATTCTCTGGGTCGGGCTGGGCGTGCCGCTCGAGCAGCAATTTTGCGCGCGCAATCTCGACAAGCTTCGCGGCGTCGGCATCGTGAAGACTGCCGGCGGGCTGTTCGACTTCGTCGCCCTCGCCAAGCCGCGCGCGCCGCGCTGGATGCAGCGCCTCGGCTTCGAGTGGCTGTTCCGCATCATCGCCGAGCCGCGGCGGCTTTTCCTGCGCTATCTGATCACCAATCCGCACGCGCTCTTCGTACTGGCGCGAGACCTCAAATGAGGCTCTTCGAGCGGCTGGCGCGTTTCGCAACCACGCAGCGCGCGATGGTCGGCGCCACTTTGACGCTCGCCATCAAGGCGAGCGGCGCGCTTTTGATGATTGCGGTCTTCACGCTCGCCGCGCGCGCCATGTCGACCGCCAGGTTCGGCGAGATCGCGATGTGGTTCAACGCGCTCTCCTGTCTCGCCGTGGCTTCGGTCTTCGGCCAGGATACGCTGATCGTCCGTTCGTGGGGCGAATATGGCGAGAAGGGCCGCCCCGATCTGATGGTCGGCGCCTACCGCTTCGGCTGGGCGACCGCGTCGATTGGCGCCGCCCTCGCCTGCCTGGTGCTGGTCGCCGCAAACCAACTGATCGCCGCGCCGCTTACGGGTCTGGCGCTTGTCGCCGGTTGCGCCTTTTTGGCCGCGCAGATCGTGCAGCATTATTCGTCCCATTCGGCGCGGACCATCCGCGGCTATCTGATTTCCGAGCCGCATCGCGAATTGACCTGGCGCTTGATCCTGCTCGCCGTCGTCGCGCTTCATCTGCGCGGCGCGCTGACGCTTGCGACATTCTTCCTCGCCGCGGCGGCGGGGATGACGGTCTCGACCACGCTGCAGACCTTCGCCACCCTGCGCAAGTTTCCCGTCGCGCCGCCGCGACGGCCCGCGTACCGGACGCGCGAATGGCTCGGCCGATCTCTGCGCATGTGCCTGTCGGCGAGCGTCGAGGCGATGAGCCAATATGCCGAGGTGATCATTCTTGGCCTGCTGGCGACGCCATCGGCTGCGGCGAGCTATTTCGTCGCGGCGCGAATCGCCAACATTTTTCCGATGATGGCGACCGGGCTCAACACCTACACGGTGACCAAGGCGAGCAACCTGCATTTCGGCGGGCAGACGAACCGGCTGCAGGCGGTCATGCGCTCCGTCATGACGGTCGCGGCGCTCGTCGCGACGCCGACCTTCGTCGCTCTGATCCTGGTCGCCGCGCCGATCCTGTCGATCTTCGGCCCGGCTTACGTCGCCGACTATCCCGCTTTGGTCATCCTGGCTTCGGCGAGCTTCATCGTGATGCTGTCGGGCCCCTCGTCCGGACTGCTGCTGATCACCGGCGACGAGAAGCTTTGGTCGCGGATTGCCGGCCTCTCGCTGGTCTTGCGCATCGCGCTGATGAGCCGGCTGGCGCCCGAATATGGCGCGGTCGGCGCGGCGGCGAGTTGGGCGATCGTCAACATCCCCGTCGCCGTCGCCGCCAGCCTGCTCTGTCGAAGGCGGTGCGGCGTCGACCCTTCGGCCTTCGCTCTGCTGTCCTATATGCGTAGACTGCAGCCGCTCCGCGCGAGGGAGGCTTCGAGCCGGTAACGGCAAATCCCGGCAGGCGGAGCGGTGGCGGAGCGGCCGCCCTTTGACAAGCCGCGCCGTTTGGCTGAAAGGAGCCGCATGGCTCCGCTCGTCAAAATCTGCGGCCTTTCCGCCCCGTCCTCGCTGGAGGCGGCGCTTGTCGCCGGCGCGGATATGGTCGGCTTTGTCTTCTTCGCGAGGAGCCCGCGCCATGTCTCGCTCGTTCAGGCGCGCGAATTGGGCCGGCTGGCGCGCGGCCGGGCCAAAATCGTCGCGCTGACCGTCGACGCCGACGACGGCGCGCTTGGCGCGATCGTCGAGGCCCTAACGCCGGATGTCTTCCAATTGCATGGGCGGGAGAGCCCGGCGCGCGTCGCGGAGATCGGCAGGCGGTTCGGCGTCGCGACGATGAAGGCGATCGGCGTCGCGACAGCGGACGATTTCGCCATGGCGAAAGCCTATGCCGGAACCGCCGACATGCTGCTGTTCGACGCCAAGCCGGCGAAAGACGCCAAGCTGCCCGGCGGCAATGGTCAGGCTTTCGACTGGCGGCTGCTCGTCGATTTCGCTTGCGCGCGGCCGCGCCTCCTCTCCGGCGGGCTCGACGCCGATAATGTCGCGGCGGCGATCGCGCTGAGCGGCGCGACGGGCGTCGACGTCTCCTCGGGCGTCGAAAGCGCGCCGGGGGTCAAGGAGAACGCCAAAATCGCCGCTTTCGTCGCGCGCGCCCGCGAAGCCTTCGCCCTGGCGCAGGACAAGCAATCGCCGCGCGACGGCATGCGCGCCGGGAGGGTCGCGTGACCAAGGTCGAAAAGAAGAACACGTTCCGCAACGGCCCGGACGAGCGCGGCCATTTCGGCACGTTCGGCGGTCGCTTCGTCGCCGAGACGCTGATGCCGCTCGTCCTCTCGCTGGAGGAGGCCTATAACCAAGCCAAGGCGGACCCCGCCTTCAAGGCCGAGCTTGAGCGCCTGCTCAAGCACTATGTCGGCCGGCCGAGCCCGCTCTATTTCGCCGAGCGGCTCACCGAGCATCTCGGCGGCGCGAAAATCTACTTCAAGCGCGAGGAGCTCAATCACACTGGCGCGCACAAGATCAACAATGTGCTCGGCCAGATTCTGCTCGCCCGCCGGATGGGCAAGAAAAGGATCATCGCCGAGACCGGCGCCGGGCAACACGGCGTCGCCACCGCTACGGCCTGCGCCCGCTTCGGCCTCCAATGCGTCGTCTATATGGGCGCGGTCGATATCGAGCGGCAGAAGCCGAACGTCTTCCGGATGAAAATGCTCGGCGCCGAGGTGCGCCCTGTTCTGTCAGGCTCGCGCACGCTGAAGGACGCGATGAACGAAGCGTTGCGCGACTGGGTCACCAATGTCGAATCGACCTTCTATTGCATCGGCACCGTCGCCGGCCCGCATCCTTATCCTGCGATGGTGCGTGATTTCCAATGCGTGATCGGCGATGAAACCCGCGCGCAGATGATGGACGCGGAAGGCCGCCTGCCCGATAGCCTCGTCGCCTGTATCGGCGGCGGCTCCAACGCGATCGGCTTGTTCCATCCGTTCCTCGACGAGCCGTCGGTCGAGATTTTCGGCGTCGAGGCCGCCGGTCATGGGCTGAACGTCGCCAATGGCCATGCCGCCTCGCTGGCCGGCGGACGGCCCGGCGTCCTGCATGGCAACCGCACCTACCTCCTGATGGACGATGACGGTCAAATCCTCGAAGGCCATTCGATCTCCGCCGGCCTCGACTATCCGGGCATCGGGCCGGAGCACGCTTGGCTGAAGGAGACGGGGCGGGTGACGTACCTCTCCGCGACCGACAAGGAGACGCTGGAAGCTTTCCAGCTCTGCTCGAAAATGGAGGGGATCATTCCGGCGCTGGAGCCCGCGCATGCGCTGGCCAAAGTGACGGAGCTCGCGCCGAAGCGAGCGAAGGATCACCTGATGGTGGTGTGCGTTTCGGGGCGGGGCGACAAGGACATATTCAGCGTGGCGGAGCATCTCGGCGGGATGTGAGGATATTTCGCCGACGCGCGCTTGACCCGAGTGGTTTACTTTGCGCGTGCGAGATGATATATACCGTGGTATAGATGCCATGGAGATCGATGTGCCGCGTACAGCAAAGCTCTTTCGCAACGGCCGCAGCCAAGCCGTTCGCCTGCCGGCGCCGTTTCGCTTCGAGGGCGACGAGGTCTTCATCCGGCGGGACGAAACGACCGGCGACGTCATTCTGTCGCGCAAGCCAAGCGGATGGGATACGTTTTTCGATCTGATCAACAAGGGCGGCGCCGCTCCCGCCGACTTCCTTGACGCCAAGGAGCGCGCGCAGACTGACCAAGGCAAAGACCCGTTCGAGGGCTGGAGCGAATGACGCTCCGCCGGATGCTCGACACGAATATCGTCAGCGGGCTTATCAAAGGACATCCGGATATTTCGAGGCGCATCATCGCCGCGCCAATAAGCTCGCTTTGCATCTCGGCCATCACACTCGGCGAACTACGCTTTGGGCTGGCCAAGCGGCCAAAGGCTCAGAGACTCCGCGCGGCTATCGAGGAGTTTTTGATGCGCGTCGAGGTTTTGCCATGGGACGATTTTGCCGCCGGGCGCTACGGCGCGTTGCGCGCTGAAATGGAAGGCGCGGGAAAATCGCTCGCCGCTCTGGACATGCTGATCGCCGCGCATGCCCTGGCGACGGGCGCGATTTTGGTCACGAATGACGGCGCCTTTCGGCAAGTCGCCGGGCTGAATGTTGAGGATTGGACGACCGCGTAACGTCAGTGGAGATACTGACGCCGAAGGCGACGACGATCAGGACCGGAACGGCGCCGACCGCGCCGCAATCCCGTGAAGCCGAAGGCCGCAAGCAGATGAGCCCATCTGATTCGCTGCGGTTCCCTCTCTTCGCCGCCCGTGCTACCCCGCTTTCATGACGACCCGCATCGACGCCCGTTTCGCCGCTCTTCGCGCCCAAGGCCGCGCCGCCCTCGTGACCTTCGTCACCGCGGGCGACCCGGACCTCGAGACTTCGACCGCCATCGTTAAAGCTCTGCCCGGGGCCGGCGCCGACGTGATCGAACTCGGCATGCCTTTCACCGATCCGATGGCGGACGGTCCGGCTGTCCAGGCCTCAGGCCTCCGCGCCCTTCGCGGCGGTCAGACCATGCGCAAGACGCTCGGCATGGTCGCCGAGTTTCGCAGGACCGATGCGGAAACGCCCATCGTCCTGATGGGCTATTACAACCCGATCTATGTCTATGGCGTCGAAGCCTTTTTGCGCGACGCCAAGGCGGCGGGCGTGGACGGGCTGATCGTCGTCGATCTGCCGCCGGAGGAGGACGAGGAATTGTGCCTGCCGGCGCTCAAGGCCGGCCTCAATTTCATCCGCCTGGCGACGCCGACGACAGACGAGAAGCGCCTGCCGGCGGTGCTCGCCAATATGTCCGGATTCATCTATTACGTCTCGATCACGGGAATTACCGGGGCGGCGGCGCCGGACGCGGAAAAGGTCGGCGCGGCGGTTGCGCGCCTGAAGCGGCATAGCCATTTGCCGGTGGCGGTGGGCTTCGGCGTCAAGAACGCCGCGAGCGCCGCGATGATCGCCGCCAGAGCCGACGGCGTGGCGGTCGGCTCGGCGCTGGTCGAGGCGGTCAGGACCTCGCTCGACAATGGCCGGGCGACTCCCCGGACAATCGGCGCGGTGACCGCGCTGGTCAAGGAATTGGCCGAAGGCGTGCGCGGCGCGGCCTCGGCGGCGGTGGCCTGAGACATGGCGGAGGAGCAGCGTTTCATGAACTGGATGTCGGACGTCGTCCCGCCGAAAATCCGTTCGTTCCTCCGGCGCGAGACGCCGGAAAACCTCTGGGTCAAGTGTCCGGAGAGCGGTCAACTCGTCTTTCACAAGGATCTCGAGGCCAATCTGTTCGTCGTGCCGGGCTCCGGCTATCACATGGCGATTCCGACCAAGGCGCGGCTCGCCAACCTGTTCGACGATGGCCATTACGAGGAGCTGCCGACGCCGGAAGTCCCCGCGGACCCGCTCAAGTTTCGCGATGTCAAGCGCTATATCGACAGGCTCAAGGATTATCGCGCCAAGACCGGCTCGGCCGACGCGATCACCCTCGCCGTCGGCGCGCTGGAGGGCTCGACCGTCACCGTCGCGGTGCAGGACTTCGCCTTCCAGGGCGGCACGCTCGGCATGGCGGCGGGCGAGGCGATCATCGCCGGCCTGACGGCGGCGCTCGATCGGCGCACGCCTTTCATCATCTTCACCGCTTCCGGCGGCGCGCGCATGCAGGAAGGCATGTTCTCGCTGATGCAGATGCCGCGCACCACGGTGGCGGTGCAGCGCCTGCGCGCCGCCAAGCTCCCTTACATCGTCGTCTTGACCAATCCGACGACTGGCGGCGTCACGGCTTCTTACGCGATGCTCGGCGACATCCACATCGCCGAGCCGGGCGCCGTGATCGGCTTTGCCGGCGCGCGCGTGATCGAGCAGACGATCCGCGAGCGCTTGCCGGAAGGGTTCCAGCGCGCCGAATACCTCAAGAAACACGGCATGGTCGACATGGTCGTGCCGCGCCATCAACTGCGTCCGGTTTTGACCCGTCTCTGCAAGCTGCTGATGTCGGGACACACGGCGGTCGCGGCCTGAACGCGATCCTAGGAGCGAAGGCTAAACATGAATTCGCAACAGGCGATTCTGTCGCGTTTCGCTCTGCTTCATCCCAAGAAAATCGATCTTTCGCTCGGCCGTATCGAGCGTCTGCTCGATGACCTTGGCGCGCCGCAAAGGCGCCTGCCGCCGGTCGTCCATGTCGCCGGCACCAACGGCAAAGGGTCGACGATCGCCTTCATGCGCGCCGCGCTGGAAGCCGCAGGCAAGCGCGCCCACGTCTATACTTCGCCTCACCTTGTGCGCTTCAACGAGCGTGTCCGGCTCGCGGGCAAACTCGTCGACGATGAGCGCCTGGCGGAGGCGTTCGATCGCTGCGAGCGCGCGAATGACGGCCAGCCGATCACCGTTTTCGAGATCACCACCGCGGCGGCGCTGCTTCTCTTCAGCGAGTCGCCCGCCGATTACCTCCTGCTCGAAGTCGGACTCGGCGGGAGGTACGACGCGACGAACGTGGTCGAGAGCCCGGCCGCTTCGGTGATTGCGTCGATCTCGATCGACCACGTCGAGTTCCTTGGGCAGACGATCGAGAAGATCGCTTACGAGAAGGCCGGCATATTGAAACGCAGCGCGCCGGCGATAATCGCCGAGCAGAACCCGCGCGCCCTCGCCGTGATCGAGGACGAGGCGCGGAAGGTCGGCGCGCCGCTCATCGTCAACGGCCGCGATTTTTCTCTGCGCGAGGAGAATGGGCGCCTCGTCTTCGAGGACGAATTCGGCTTGGTCGATCTGCCGCCGCCGCGCCTGCCTGGTCGGCATCAGCATGGCAACGCAGCGAACGCTCTTGCGGCGCTCCGCGCGATCGAGCCTCGCTTGAGCCTCAGCGCGCTGGAGCGAGGGCTGCTCGAAGCCGAATGGCCGGCCCGGCTGCAGCGCCTGCGCGGCGGCGCTCTGGTCGAGCTTGCGCCGCCCCGCGCCGAGCTTTGGCTCGACGGCGGCCACAACGAAGGCGGCGGCCGCGTGCTTGCGGCGGCGATGGCCGATTTCGAAGAGCAGTCGCCGCGGCCGCTGGTCATCATCTGCGGCACGCTCGCGACCAAGGACACTGCCGGTTTCCTCCGCCATTTCAAAGGACTGGCTCAAGAGCTTCTGGCCGTGCCGATCGCCGGCGAGCATGCCGGCCGCAGCGCCGAGGAGGTCGCCAAGATCGCGGCGGATGTCGGCGTCCAGGCGGCTGCGTTGCCCAGCGTCGAGGCCGGCTTGCGGTTTCTGTCGGCCCGGACCTGGCCGACGCCGCCGCGCGTGCTGATCGCCGGTTCGCTCTATCTGGCCGGCGCCGTGCTGGAAGCGAACGGGACGGCGCTGGAATAGGCGCGCCCTGAAACAGGTTCGTCATTGACAGGAGCGAGGGACGACGCAAATCCATTCGTCGACCTCAGCCCCGAAATGGATCGCCTCGCTCGCAATGGCGGCTTGAAAGGTCCGCCGCTACTCTGTCGTCTTTCTCACCAGCGCGCCGCTCAGCGCCGCGGCGATCAGCGCGCGCGTCTCCTCGATCCCGTAGAGGGCGACGAACGAACCGAAGCGCGGCCCGCGCTGCTCGCCGAGCAGCACTTGGTACAGCATGTTGAACCAATCGTTCGAGACGCCGGGCCGCTCGGGCGTCGCGCCCTTGGCGTTGAAATCCTGATAACGCGGAATCGGCCGGGCGACGTCGTAGAGCGCGGCCTGGATCGTCTCGGCGTCGGCGTCAGCCGGCAATTCGGCGAGCTTGGCGGAAAGCGCTTCGAGCGCCGCTTCTTCGACAATGTCGGGCAGGCGGTAACGCTTCTTCGGCGCGACGAAGTCGCGAAAGTAAGCCACGGCGTAATGAACCAGCTTGTCGAGCCGCGGATGCGTCTCCGGCGAGACCGACGGCGCATAGCGGCGCAGAAAGCCCCACAGCACCGCCGGACTGTCGCTGTTGGCGACCGCGGCGAGATTGAGCAGCATGCCGAACGAGACCGCCGTCTCGCCGCTCGCGCCATGCGCCAGCCGTTCGGGCGCCGGCGGCTCGCCGGAATGGACGTGCCAGACCGGATTGCCGAGCCGCTCCTTGATCTCCTGGCGCGGATAGGCGTCTAGGAAGGACAGATATTCGTCGACCGTGCGCGGGATCACGTCGAAATAAAGCCGTTTGGCCGCGCTCGGCTTCTGGTACATGAACAAGGCCAGGCTCTCCGGACTGGCGTAGGTGAGCCATTCCTCGATCGACAGGCCGTTGCCTTTCGACTTGGAAATCTTCTGGCCGCGCTCGTCGAGGAAGAGTTCGTAATTGAAGCCTTCCGGCGGCGTCCCGTCGAGCGCGCGAGCAATCTGCGAGGATAGACGCACCGAATCGATCAGATCCTTGCCGGCCATTTCGTAGTCGACGCCGAGCGCGACCCAGCGCATCGCCCAGTCCGGCTTCCATTGCAACTTGCAATGGCCGCCGGTCACCGGCGTCTCATAGGAGCGGTCCGTCTGCGGATCGCGCCATGCGATCGTCCCCGCTTTCTGATTGATGACGTCGATCGGCACTTGCATCACGACGCCCGACTCGGGATGGATCGGCAGGAACGGCGAATAGGTCGCCGCGCGCTCCTCGCGCAGGGAGGGCAGCATGATCTGCTGGATCGCCTCGAATCGTTCAAGCGCGCGCAGCAGAATCTGATCGAAGCGGCCTGACTTGTAATAGGCGGTCGCGGAGGCGAATTCGTAGTCGAAGCCGAACGCGTCGAGAAACTTCTGCAGGCGAGCGTTGTTATGAGCCGCGAAACTTTCGTACTCGCCGAACGGATCGGGGATTTGCGTCAGCGGCTTGCCGAGATGGGCGCGGACCATGTCCTGGTTCGGAATATTGTCCGGCACCTTGCGCAGCCCGTCCATGTCGTCGGAAAAGGCGATCAGCCGGGTCTTGACCTTGTCTTCGGTCAGAACGCGGAAGGCGTGGCGCACCATCGTCGTGCGGGCGACCTCGCCGAAAGTGCCGATATGCGGCAACCCGGAAGGGCCGTAGCCGGTCTCGAATAGGACTTCGCTTTGGCCGGTCCTTTCGATGCGGCGGATGAGCTTGCGCGCTTCCTCGAACGGCCAGGCCTTCGAGGCCCGCGCGGCGTCGATGAGAGCGGCGGACGGCATCTTAACCTTCTTATCAAAGTCAAGTGGGGCGGATGAAAGAGGCGGGCACAGTAGGGAGGCGACGCCCGATGTCAATCGCCAAGCGCCGCAACGACCAGGCCGCCGCGGGCGCGGGCGCGCGCCTCGCGCCATGCTCGGTCTTGAACCAATGGAAGGGCCGCCGAATGAGATCGTAGAGGGCGAGCCAAGCGGCGAGGCTGATCAGACAATAATAGAGCGGCAAAAGCGGCGTCGCCCAAACGAGGCGAAGGAGTCCGCGCCGCCGCAATCCCACAATCGCCGGCGCCAGGATGGAGATGAGGCCGGCGGCCAGAATGGCGACTGTCATCGCGCTCAAAGTCCATGGAATTGGCGCGCGCGAAGCGAACAAATCGCCGGACAGGCAGCGCCACAGCGCGTGAGCCGTGAAAAACGGCCCGAACATCGCCCCGACAATCGCGCCCGCCATGAGCGAGGCGGCGCTCCATGCCCGCAACGGGCCGACTTCGCGCGCGACCTTCGCCGGATCGCGCGAATGGACGAGGGCGGTTTGCAGCCAGCCCTTATGCCAGCGCCGGCGCTGCGCCAGCCACTGTGCAAGCCTCGCCGGCGCCTCTTCATGCGTATCCGAGTCGAGCGCCGCGACGCGGACGCCGAATCGGGCGAGGCGCAGGCCGAGATCGGCGTCTTCGGTGACGTTCCACGCGTCCCACCCGCCGACGCGCCGCAAGACGTCCGTCTGGAAATGGTTCGAGGATCCGCCCAGCGCAATCGGCGCCCGCAACGCCGCAAGGCCAGGATTGATCACGCCGAACAAGGCCGAATACTCGATTGCGAACAAAGCGGTGAGCAAAGATTCGCCCGGGTCTTCGATAGCAAGGCGCGCCTGCAAACAGCCGATGTCGGGCTCCGCGTCGAATCGAGCCGCGGCGCGCCGGAGCTGATCGCGCTCCGGCTTGTCTTCCGCGTCATAAACCACGACATAGCGGCCGCGCACCGAAGGCAATGCGATGTTGAGCGCGCGCGGCTTGGTTCGCGGTTCGCCAGCCGGCGCGACGACGACATTGTAACGCGCCGGCAATTGAAGGCGCTCGAGCGCGCGGAGCGTCGCTTCATCGCCCTGCTCGAGGACGATCGTCACGTCCAATTTCGCGCGCGGATAATCGATTGCGTCGAGAGCGGCGATGAGCTGATCCGCCATATTGGCTTCGCGATGAAGCGCGACGACGATTGAATAGATCGGCAAGTCCCGGTCGGCGAGGGGCCGTTCACGCGAAGCAGGCCGGCTCATCGCCGTCGCCCATAGGCGCAACACGATCGAAGAGCCGAAAGTCGCTCCGAGCGCCATCGAACCGATCGTCGTCACAAGCGTCGTATCGATCGTCGACAGAGCGACGATGATCCCCGCAGCGCAGATCGCCGCAAGACCCTGACCGGCCGTCAGCCGAACATGTGCGGAAAGCGCCGCGTCCTGCGCCTGCAAGGCGAAAGCGCCGGTCTCGGCCATCCGGGCGCCCGCGGCGGCTTGAACCGCGGCTCGGAATTGGCGCGGCGACGCGATCGCCGCCCCTTCCAGCCTGGCGCCCGCCTCCGCCGCGCGCGCCAACACGCTCACCGCCTCGCCCCGCGGCGCGACGACATAGCGCAAGCCCGCTTCGTTCGGCGCGAGCGCCGCCCTTCCGCTCCCAAGAGCGTCGTTCGGATCGACGTTTTCGGCCACTGCGATTTCGCTGGAATAAAGCGGCGCTCGCGCATGATCGGCGAGAAAGCGATAGAAGTCTTCGTCCTGGATCAAGCCCTCGTTGAGCAGGGCCTGGTCCGCCCAAGCGCGGCATTGAGCGGCTTTGCGCGCGGCGAGCGACAATACGCCGGGCGCGACGCCGTAAGCGGCGAGGAACGCGATTTCCCGCGGAATCTTCGTCGAGAGCTCCAGAGGACGAGGGCCGCTCAAAGCGCTCGCCGACCATGCGCGCGCGGACGTCCCTCTCATTGCGGCGAGCTGCTGCATGGCGCGCGGGCCTCAACTGGCGACGGAGCGAGCGCAACCGGTCCCGCGGGCCGCGCCGCCGCGCGTCCCGAGCTGTCGGCAAAAAAGACGATGACGCCCCCAAACCGTCCTTTCTATAGTGAAGCTCAGCTCCGCGCGGGAGTCGATAGTCGAGGATCGGCGACTTTGAAAATATTTTTGCCTGCCCTTACGGCAGTTCTCGTTTCCTTCGCCGTCGCCGCGGAGCCGTCGCCGCCGCCCTCGGTGTCGATCCCTTCATTCTGGGACCCTGACGCGCAGATCGAGCGGCCGGAACTGGTCGGCGTTCGCGCCGTACGCTTCCTGACCGACGACGACTACCCGCCGCTCGACTTCGCCTTGCCGGACGGCGCGCTCGCCGGGTTCAATGTCGACATGGCCCGCGCCGTCTGCGCCGAGTTGCAAGTGGCGTGCACGATCCAGGCGCGGCGATGGGATACGTTGGTCGATTCGCTCCTCGCCGGCAAGGGCGACGCGGTCGCCGCTTCGCTGGCGGCGACGCCGGCCGTGCGCGCCAATGTCGATTTCACCAAGCCTTATTACAAATCGCCGGCGCGCTTCATCGTCCGCAAAGATTCGAAACTGGCCGACGCGACGCCGACGACTTTGATCGGCAAGGCCGTCGGCGTCATCGAAGGATCGGCGCACAAGGCCTATCTCGATGCGTTCTTTCCGAAGATCGTCGAGAAGACTTTTCCCGACGTCGCTGCGCTTCGCGAAGCGCTGCGCTCGGGACAGATCGACGCGGCGTTCGGCGACGGACTCTCTTGGGCGGTCTGGCTCGGCGGCTCGGCCTCGGCCGATTGTTGCGCGTTCAAGGGCGGGCCTTACCTCGAAAGCAAATATTTCGGCGAGGGCGTCGGCATCGCCCTGCGCAAAGAGGACGCCGATCTGCGCCACGCCATCGATTGGGCGCTGGCCCGGCTCGCTGCGCGCGGCGTCTATGCCGAGCTCTATTTGAAGTATTTTCCGGTCGGGTTCTATTGAACGCTTGTCATTCCCGCGGAAGCGGGAATCCGGGCAGGCGCAGGCATAGGACAGAGCCGTGCTGGATTCCCGCTTTCGCGCAGGGCTGTCCGGGGAATATTCGCGGGCTTCTGACTAGCGACACTCAGAAACGAGCGCGCTCAAAGACGCAAATCCCAAACACCGCGCCGCCATCGAGGCGGGCGCGCGTCAAGGCCAAGCCGGCTTCGCCGGTCGCTCCGCTCCGCTTCGCGAGCCTTGACCCGCGCCCGCCTCGATGGCTTTTTTGCAACCAAGACGCTTTGCTGACCGAAACGGCCGAACGGCCGGTTTCGGCAGCAAAACGTCTTGGTCGCCAATAGCCACGCCGAGCGGTCGCCGTCACCCGGAAGGGGCGGAGCGCAAGCG
>JAJPHH010000205.1 GCA_021325385.1 Alphaproteobacteria bacterium | reverse complement strand
TTTCCGTAAAGGTTCTTGAGGTGGAACTTCACCGTCGCCTCGCTGACGCCGATCGACCGGGCGATTTCCTTGTTGGCCAGGCCGTGATTGAGCAGGCCGAGAATCTCATGCTCGCGCTCGCTGAGCACGCCGCCCGCATCGCCGGCCGCGCGAGCGTCGCTCGAGGCGGCGGCGAGGATATTGGCGACGAACTCGGTGCTCGCCGCCGGCAGCGAGCCGATGCCGAAGCGGCGCAAGCCTTGGCGCGCGAAGGACGACATGGCTCGGCCTTCGTCGATGAACGGCCGCACCACGCCTTGCGGCGAAGCGATCGCGACCGCGCGCAAGAAGGAATTGAAGCCGCCCTCGGCCTCGTCGTTGCGGCCTTGCGCGATGGCGCGCAGGATCAACGCCGGGATCACCCAGTGATAGGCGCCTCGCGCTTCGCCTTCGGCGATCGTCGCATCGAGCCAGCCAATCGCGGCGGCGGGATTGTTGCGGAACAGCGCGGCGCGCGCCAAGGTCAGGCGGCCGTTCAACAGTTCGCGCCAGGTCAGCCGCCTTCCTTCCGGCGTGGCGCCGGCCGCGACGTCGCGCGCCAGCGCGGCGCCGAGCTGATCGTCCTCGACCAGAAGGTTGGTGCGGCACATGACTTCGTGACGCATTGCGTCCATGGACCAGCGCAGCCGCCAGAGGTCGCGCGCCGCGGCGATCTCGTAGCCGCGATCGAGAAAGGCGGTCGCCGCGCCAAGGCCCTCTTCGACCAGGGCGATGCGGATGCGCGTTTCGAGCGCGCGGGCGTAGATGTCGACCCAGCCCTCGCCGGCGGCCATGACCGGGATGGCGAAATCGAGCCGGCGGCGCGCGCCGACGAGATCGTTCTGCGCGTACATGGCTTCGGCCAGGGGGACTTGGGCGATGGCGCGCAAGCCGTCATCCTTGGCGTGAGCCGCGTCGATCAGGCTTTCGGCCTCGCGCGCCGGCTCCAGCGCTATCGCGATGCGGCCGCTGGCGACGCCAATCAGCGCGAGATGGATCAGCAGGAAGACCTGGGTATAGGTCGTCCCTTCTTCCCGGTAACAGGCGAGCGAGTTATGCGCCAATTGTTGGGCGCGCCACAAATCACCGAGATTGCACAGCCACAGGGTCAGGTGATTGTAGATCCAGCCGCGCATCCAGGTGTCGTTGGCCGGAACGCGCTCGGCTTCGCGTTCGCGCCTGGCGACGGTCTCGGCGTCGACCTCGCGGTCCTCGTAGAGCCTGATCAGATCGTCGATATGCTCGATGTCGTCGCGCGCGGCGTCGGGCGCGTCGGCGTCGGCGAGATAGGCGTTCCGCACCGCATCGACCAGTCCGCGCGCCTCCGCCAACCGTCCTTTCTTCGACAGAACGACGGCGCGGGCCAGCCGCAATCCGTCGGTCGCGTTGACCGCGGCCGGCGGCAGCTTGTCGAGCAGGTCGGTCAGCACCGCGGCGCCGGCGCGGATGAACAGGCGAACGCCGCCGGCGCGCTGGATGGCCGCCGCGGCAAAGGTGAAATCGCCGGCCGCGCCGGCATGTCGCACCGCGGCCACGAGGTCGTTGTGCTCGCCGAACCAATGCGCCGCCGCTTCGTGAAGCCGGACGAGCTCGCGTCGGCCCGCTTCCTCCAGTTCGGCGGCGAGCGCGTCGCGCAGCAGCGGATGGGCGCGGACCCAATCCGGCTTGCCCTCGATCGGCGCGAGCAGGGGCGCGAGCGACGCAAGTTCATTGCGCGTGCGGCTGTCGAGGCTCGCTCCGGTCAACGCTTCGGCCAGTTCGGCGCAGAAAAGCGGCGCGATCGAGCATTTCGTCAGCAAGTCGCGGGTTGGCGGCGAAAGCGGCCGCAGCACCTCGTCGTCGATATATTCGCGCAAAGCCGCGTCGATCGGGCGTCCGAACCCGCCAACGGCGCGCGGCTCGCCGAGTTGCAGGGCGAGCTGCAACGGCGCCGGCCAGCCTTCGCAACGGTCGAGCAGGTTGATCAAGTCGGGCGCGGCGTCGCCGGCGCCGAGCAGCGCCTCGGCTTCGGCCCGCGAAAAGGCGAGGTCCGCGGCGGAGAGTTCGGCAAGCAAGCCGCGGGCGCGCAAGGTCGACAGCGACACGCGCGGCCGCGAGCGGCCGGCGAGCACGATCCGCGCATTGTCGGGCAAAGCTTTGAGCAGGCGGTCGAGCCCGTCATGGAACGGCGCGCCTTCGGCGCGGTGGCAATCGTCCAGGATCAAAACGACGCGGTCGCGGCGCCGGGCGAGCGCCTGGGAGAGCATTGCGCAGATCGCCTCGTCGTCGGCTTCGCCGGCGGCGCGCAAAGCCTTCGGCCAGGACCGACCGTCGGCTTCGCCGGCCAGCGCCAAGGCGCGCGACAGGTTGGCGAGAAAGCGAGAGCGAAGCGCGTCGGAACGATCGACGGTCAACCATGCGCAATCGACCCGTTGCGAACGCAAATGGCGCATCGCTTGGCTGAGCAGCGTGGTCTTGCCGAATCCGGCCGGCGCTTGCAGGACCACGACCTGCCGGTCGAGGCCATGGCTCAGCCGCTCCAGCAGGACGCGACGTTCGAGCGTGCGCGCCATGCTGTGGGGCGGCCGCGCCCGGGTCTCGACGAATTCGCTGTCCAAGGACGACCACGTCACCGCGTTGGTCCCCTGTCGGAAGCGTTTTACGCTTTCGCCGCGAACACCATAGCGCGAGAAGGGGCGGATCGCGCAAACTATTTCACGCAAAGCCGCGCGCTCAGCCGGCGGCGCCTTCCAAGGCCGCCGACGGCGCGCGTCGCAAGAGCGCAACGAGGCGGGTGGAGATGATCAGGATCGGCATCGATGTCGGCGGCACCAATACCGACGCCGTGGTCATGGAGGGCGACCGCGTCCTCGCCAGCTTCAAGGCGACGACCTCGCCGGACGTCACGACCGGCGTCAGCGAGGCCTTGGCCGGGGCGTTGAAACAATCGGGCGTCGCAACCCGCTCGGTCGGGGTCGTGGCGCTCGGCACCACGCATTTCACCAATGCGGTGGTGCAGCGGCGCGACCTCGCGCCGGTCGCGGCGGTCCGCCTCGGTTTGCCGGCGACGCAGGCGCTGCCGCCAATGGTCGATTGGCCGCCCGATCTGCGCGAAGCGATCGGCGGCCGCTTCTACTTCGCCCATGGCGGCCACGAATTCGACGGCCGCGCCATCACGCCGCTCGATCCCGACGAGTTGCGCAAGATCGCCAAGGACATCGTCAAGAAGAAGATCCGCACCATCGCGATCAGCTCGGTGTTCAGCCCGATCAACGCCGAAGTCGAGCGCCAGGCCGGCGAGATTTTCGCCGCCGCAATTCCTGGCGCGCATATCACCCTCTCGAGCGATATCGGCCGGATCGGGCTGCTCGAGCGCGAGAACGCGGCGATCATGAACGCCTGCCTCCGCGATCTTTCGGGCGTGGTGATGGGGGCGTTCAAGAAAGCGCTCGATCGGACCGGCGTCGCCGCCCGCTTCTTCCTGACCCAGAACGACGGCACGCTGATGGACGCCGCCTTCGCCGAGCGCTTCCCGGTCCTCACTTTCGCCAGCGGTCCGACCAATTCGATGCGCGGCGCCGCCTTTCTCTCGGGCGTGCAAGACGGAATCGTGATCGATGTGGGCGGCACCACGACCGATGTCGGCTCGCTGCATAAGGGATTCCCGCGCCAAGCGAGCGTCGCCGTCGAGATCGGCGGCGTCAGGACCAATTTCCGCATGCCGGACGTGTTCTCGATCGGCCTGGGCGGCGGCTCGCTGGTGGTCGAGGACAAGAAGACCGGCGAGGTCACGGTCGGGCCGCGCTCGGTCGGCTATCGGCTGACGAGCGACGCGCTGATCTTCGGCGGCAAGGTTCTGACGACGAGCGACGTCATCGTCGCCGCCGGCCGGGCCGATTTCGGCGATCGCGCCAAGGCGGCGCGCCTGTCGCCTTCGCTGATCGCCAAGACGAGGGCGCGGATCATGGAGATGGCGACCAACGCCGTGGAGCGCTCCCGCCTCTCGCCCGAGCCGCTGCCGGCGATCGTGGTCGGCGGCGGCAGCGTGCTGATCGATTCGAAGATCGGCGATCTCGACGTGATCAAGCCGAAGCATTTTGCCTGCGCCAATGCGGTCGGCGCCGCCATCGCCCAGATCAGCGGCGAGGTCGACCGCATTTACATGCTCAGCAAGGCGAGCCGCGAGGACGCGCTCGACGACGCCAAGCAGAAGGCCAAGGAGGCCGCGATCGCGGCCGGCGCGCGCGCCGACAGCGTGACCATCGTCGATGTGGAGGATGTGCCGCTCGCCTATATTCCCGGCAACGCCACCCGGGTGAAGGTCAAGGCGGTCGGCGAGCTGGCGCTCTGAGCAAAGATGATAATCCCGCGACCGTCATTGCGAGGAGCGAAGCGACGAAGCAATCCATTCACAAGGCTGAGCCCTACGAATGGATTGCTTCGCTTCGCTCGCAATGACGGCATGGGTTAACGGGTGGGAAGAACGCCATGAACCAAAAGCCAATGAAGCGTCACACCTCGGTCAAGGCCAAATCCAAAAAGACCTCGGGGCAGTCGAGGGCGGCGCCGGCGAAGGAGCTCGGCGCCAAGGCCGCCCCCGCCAAAGCGAAGAAGTCGGCGCTCGGCACGATGATCGGCGTCGCCGATCTCGACGACATCGCGGTCGGCGGCGCGATCCTCGGCACCGGCGGCGGCGGCGATCCCTATATCGGCAAGCTGATGGCGCAGCAGGCGATCCGCAGGCACGGCCCGGTCAAAATGATCGATGTCGACGCGATCAGGGACGACGACCTCGTCGTACCTTGCGCGATGATGGGCGCGCCGACGGTGATGGTCGAGAAGATTCCGCAAGGCGAAGAAATCCTGGCCGCGTTTCGCAAGCTGGAACGGTTCCTGGGCAAGAAGATCGGCGCGATCCTCTGCGCCGAAGCGGGCGGGCTGAACTCGACCATTCCCTTCGTGATCGGCGCGATGACGGGCATTCCGGTGATCGACGGCGACGGCATGGGCCGCGCCTATCCCGAAATCCAGATGGTCACCTTCACCATGCACGGCGTCTCGGCGACGCCGATGGTGATCGTCGACGACAAGGGCAACAGCGTGCTGCTCGAATGCATCGACAATCGCTGGACCGAGCGCCTCGCCCGCGCGGCGACGATCGAGATGGGCGGCTCGGTGCTGATCTCGCTCTATCCGATGACCGGCGCGGTCGCCAAGAAAGCCTCGGTGCGCGGCACGCTCACCCTCGCGCGCCGTCTCGGCGAAATCTTGCGCGAGAGCCGCGCCGCCCATGCCGACGCGGTCAAAGCGATCCAGTCGAAGCTCAACGCGGCGACAATATTCGAGGGGAGGGTGACCGACATAGCCCGGCGCACCGAGACGGGATTTGCCCGCGGCGAGGCCAAATTCGTCGGCGTCGACGCTTATCGCGCCCACACGTACCGGATCGAGTTCCAGAACGAATTCCTGATCGCCGAGCAGGATGGCGAGCCGATCGTCACCACGCCTGATCTGATCACCTTGCTCGACGCCGACACCGGCGCGCCGATCACCACCGAGACGATCCGGTTCGGCCTGCGCGTGGTCGCGATCGCGATTCCCTGCGCGCCGCAATGGCGCACGCCGGCCGGGCTCGCCTTGGTCGGCCCGCATTATTTCGGCTACAAGGTCGAGTACCGGCCGTTCAAGGCGCGCGTCTGAGATCGGAGCTCTGCGATGAACGCCGCCCGACGCGCCTCGCCTGCAGCCAAGCCGCGCCCGCCGCGCCGCTTTTTCGGTCCGCCGCGCGACTTCTACGGCTATGGGCCCAATCCGCCCGATCCGAAATGGCCCGGCGGCGCGCGCATCGCCGTCAACATCAATCTCAACGTCGAAGCCGGCGGCGAGCATTGCCTTCTCGAGGGCGATACGCGCTCGGAGGACGCGCTGACCGATATCGGCCTGCCCTCGTACCCTGGCGTGCGCAGCCCGGTCGTCGAATCGGTCTTCGAATATGGGCCGCGCAGCGGCTGCTGGCGTCTGCTGCGTATCTTCAAGCGCTTCGGCGTCAAGGTCAGCATTCTCGGCGTGGCGCGCGCGCTGGAGCAATGCCCGGAACTGACCGAGGCCTTCCTCGCCGAAGGCCATGAGATCGTCTGCCACGGTTATCGTTGGCTCGACTATCTCGACATCGACGAGGAGACCGAGCGCGAGCATATCCGGCTCGGCGTCGCGGCGATCAAGAAGCTGACCGGCGAGGCGCCCGTCGGCTGGTTCAACGGCCGGCCGAGCGAGAACACGCGCCGGCTGCTCGTCGAGCATGGCGGCTTTCTCTATGACCGGGACTATCTCGGCGACGAATTGCCGTTCTGGGTCAAGGTCGGCCGCCGCAATCATCTGGTCATTCCGACTTCGTACGAAACCAATGACAATCGCTTCGACTGCAATTCCGGCTTCCGCACCGCCGACGCTTTCGCGCGCTACATGATCGATTGTTTCGATTTGCTCTACGACGAAGGCGCGGAGCAGCCCAAGATGATGGCGATCAACCTGCACGACCGGCTGATCGGCCGGCCGGCGCGCGCCGTTGGGCTGATCAAGTTTCTTGAGCACGCGCGCCACCATGACCGGGTCTGGTTCTGCACAGGACGCGAAATCGCCGAGCACTGGCGAAAGGCGCATCCGCCTGAGGAGGCGTAAGGCGGGCGCACGAGCGGTAAACTTAAGGCGCGTGCTCGATCCGCGGGCCTAATCGACGATGAAGACCGTCGCGCCGTCCGTCGATCGCACGCGATGCGGCGAGCCCTCTCCATCCGCCGACCGCCAGCTCATTCCGGCGGAGAGTTCGTACGTCTCCTTGCCGTCCTGATGCTCGATCCTCAGCGCGCCGCTGATCACGTAGAGAATATGACCCTTCGCGCACCAGTGATCGGCGAGATAGCCGGGCCCGTACTCGACGACGCGAAGCTGTACGTCGTTCGTCCTGACCGCTCGAATTTTCGCCGCGCCCGCCGCGCCCGGCGTCACGGTCGGCGATATTTCCGACCAATCGATGGCTTTCTCAGGAAGGTTGGAGAGTTTCATCGCGAAGTCTTTCGGTCGGAATGGGCAAAGCGGTACTCAACATGGCATAGCGGCCATCGACGAGCTAAACCAGGGTGTATATCCCTTTGAGGTATCCCGCACTGTAACCTATCTGGCCTTCCACGAGCATTAAGATGACTCGGACGAAACTCTTCCAATCGAACGGCTGCCAGGCCGTGCGCCTCCCCAAGGACGTCGCGTTTCCGAAAGAGGTCAAGGAGGTCGCAGTGCTGCGCGACGGCCAGCGACGGGTGAGCCTGCGGATTCCGTTTGGGACGACTTCTTTGACGCGCCCGGGGTCGATCTTGGCCCGCGCGACCAGCCGAAGGCGCAGGCGCGGAAGGGCTGCGATGATTGGGACAAAGGACGCCCGGCGGAGCGAATTTCTCATACTGATCGATTAACGTAGTTTCACGACCAGGCGCGAACGAACGTACGGCTAACCGCCATCCTCGCGTAACCTCACAGCTCCTTCTCCGCCAGCTCCCGGAACGCATCCGGCACGGCTCGCGCCGGCCCGAGCGCGGCGGCCGCGTAGCCGACTGCGTCCCAGCCGAAGCGGCGGCGGATGGCGTCGACGGCGCGGTCGGCCGAAAGGCGGGCGATGCCGCGTTTGGCGCCGGGGCGGCGCGCTTCGTCGGCGAGGCCGAGCGGAAGCTCCAATTGCAGGTCGGCCGCCTCTTCGAGATGCGAAACCGAGATCGCGAGAAGCGAGATCGTCCGCTCGGCCGGATGTTCGGCGAGGATCGCGCGCGCCAGCGCTTCGGCGGTCTCGGCCAGAATCAGGGTCGCGGAAATCGGCGCGTCGAGGGTCACCGAGCGCGTGACTGCGCTCAGATCGGCGAAGCGCACGCGCACCGTCACCGTCCGGCCCGGCCGGGATTTGGCGCGGAGCCGCGTGCAAATCCGATCGGCGAGATGAAGCAAGGTCGGCCGGATGACGTGCGTTTGCGCCGGCTTGCGGCCGAGCGCCGATTGCGCGCCGGCCGATTGCGCCCGGCGATGCGTCTCGATTTCGCGCGGGTCGCGGCTCCATGAGAGCGCGGCGAGCTTCTCGCCCGAAGCCGGGCCAAGAAGCTTCGCCAGCGACCAGCCGGGCGTCGCCGCGAGCTGGCCGATCGTGGTCACGCCAAGCTCGGCCAGCCGCGCCTTCGTCGCCGGGCCGACGCCCCACATCAGATCGACCGGGAGCGGATGCAGGAAGTCGAGCTCGGCGTCGGGCGCGACGACCACGAGCCCGTCGGGCTTGGCGACCTGCGAGGCGATTTTCGCCAGGTGCTTGGTGCGCGCGACGCCGATCGAAATCGCAAGGCCGAGCTCGCCCCGCACGCGGCGGCGGATCGTCGCCGCAATCTCGGCCGGCGGCCCGAAGAGATGCGTGCAGCCTCTGACGTCGGCGAAGGCCTCGTCGATCGAAATCCGTTCGACGAGGGGGGTAAAATCGCGAAGCACGTCGATCGCGGCGTCGCCCAACCGCTGGTACTCGCGGAAATGGCCGCCGACAAAGACGAGTTCGGGACAAAGCTCGCGCGCCCGCCGTCCCGGCATGCCGCTCCTGACGCCGAACGCCTTGGCTTCGTACGACGCGGCGAGCACGACCCCGCCGCCGACCGCCACCGGCCTGCCGCGCAGCGACGGATCGAGGAGCTGCTCGACCGACGCATAGAAGGCGTCGAGATCGGCATGGAGGATGGCGGCGGCGATTTCCATCCAACGGCCTCGTGAGTTCTCGCGAATAAGAACATAAGAAGAACAGCATAGCTGCTGTCAATACGCACAGATAAGTTGACTATTATAATCGAATAACTGTATTATGCAGCTTGAGCCTCGCTTTCCAAAGGCGTCCCGCGATGATCGCTGTTCCGCAACGGCCGGTCGAATTTCCTCGACAGCGCGCTCGCCGCGACGCGCCGGCGATAGGCGCCGCCGCAGATTTCCCCGAGGCGCTGCGGCGGCTGCCGCGCAACGTCTGCGTCATCGCTTTCGAACACGGCGAGCGCCTTTTCGGGCTGACGGCGACATCGGTGTCGCCGCTCTCGCTCGACCCGGCGACGCTTCTTGTCGGCGTCCCGCGGCGCTGGCCGGTCGCACAGCAATTCCTCGCCAGCCGATCGTTCGGGGTCAGCGCGCTCGCCGCCGATCAGGACGCGCTCGCCGAGCGCTTCTCCGCCGGCGCGGCGATCGGCGAGCGCGAGCGGCGCGAAGGCGGCTGGATCGGGTTCGAAACAGCCGCGCCGACCCTCGCCGACGCGACGGCGGCGTTCGCTTGCGAACGCGACGCCGTCTTCGAGCATCGCGGCGGCGCTGTCGTCATCGCGCGCGTCTTGAGCGTGCGCGCGTCAAGCGGGTCGAGCGCGCTCGTCTCTTGGCAAGGCGTCTATAGCCAACTCGGATGGACAAAGGACGAGATTTCGCGCGCGACCGGCCAGTCGCCTGTTCGTACCAAGGAACGCGCCGTCGCGCCGTTTCCGCAGCGATCTTCTTGAGCCGAGCTGCTCGACTCAACGCCATTCGCAGAAGGCGGCCTCTACGCCGCCAAGGCGGCGTCACGCCGCGAGATTGAAAACGGCGATCGCGGCCGCGCCGGCCAGCAGCGCGACGCCGAGCGGTCGCGCTAGGCGCCGGCCCCAGGGCGCGTTCTTCTCGACGGCCATCGCGCCGCCCAGCGCCATCATCCAGCCGATGCTGCCGGTTCCGACCGCGAAGAGGAGCAGCATCAGCGCCCAGCAGCAGCCGACGCAGAAGAGGCCGTGATCGGCCCCGAGCCGGAATGATTCGAGCGCCGGGCGGCGGCCGCGCCAGCGCGCCGCGACGAAGCCGAGCGGCGCGCCGCATGCGTCGAGGCAAAGGTATTTGAGGCGGGAGAACTGGAAGAGGCCGGCCGTGAGGAGAAGCGTCGCGCCGATCGCCCAGCCGTTGAAGGTCAGCCACACCCAGCGCCGAGCCAACGCGAGGATGACGAGCCCGAGGAGATGCGCGGCGACGCCGAAGCCGAGCCAGACGAAAAGATAGCCGCCGACCGCGAGCGCGATCAGCCGGCCCGCATCGGCGCGCGCGCCGACCAGCCGGCCGAAGACGCGCAGCAGCGGCATCGCCGTCGGCAGCATCATCGCGGTCGTCATCAGCAGCCAGCCGAGCACATAGATCAGCGCCGGCGCGACAATGTCGCCGCCCGGCAGAGCGGCGCAAAGCCGCGCGGCGAAGCCCGCCTGGGTCCAATCGTGATCGAGGTACCGGCCATAGGGCGAGGCGGTCCACGCGGCCAAGCTCGCCCAGGCGACCGCGATCAGCGCGGCGAGGATCGGCAGAAAGACCGAATCGTACGGTGAGACGCCGAGGCGGCGTCCCGTCGCGGTCGACATAGGCGGCGGCTCAGCCCTTGAGTTCGAACACGCCCTGGATCGCGTTATGGCCGCTGAGGTCGAGCTTCACGCCGATTTCCGGCTGCTCCATATAGAAGCGCGACGCTTTCGCGACATAGGCGGGCGAGCCGGGAATGGTCGAGAAAATGCTGTCGACCAGCCGCGTCGGCTCGCCGTTCGGACCGCGATACGGCTCCATGTCGGCGGCGACGCCGTCGCCAATGCGGAGCGTCCCTTTGCCCTTGACCACAGTGAAACTGATCGGCGCGCGCCGCGCTGCGACCTCTTCGCCGACGAGCCGCGCGAGGTCGGCGACCGGCCCGCCCAATTGGCCGCGGAACAGCCGCAGCAGCGCCTGTTCTTGCTCGGGCGTGGCGCGGTCGTCGACATAGCGGATGGCGCGCCAGCCGCCTTTCAAGACATTGCCCGGAATGAAGACGGCGACGCCGAAATTGAGCCCGGAAACGTCGACGCCGTCGATCTCGCCTTCCTCGATGCGATAGGCCAAGGCGCTCTGACAGGCGCCGCGGTCAGGATCCTCGCCGATCCAGCATGGGCACAGGGTGTTGCAGTCGCAGACTTCGAGAAGGTCGCCTTTGAGACGATACGGCATGGCGAATTCTCCGGGGAGGGTTTATTTTACTAACTCTACATAAATTCATTTCTATTCCAGTTCCGCCTCGCTGGCCAGCGCGAAACTCGCTCCCAATCGCTGGCGCGGCGGCCGATCTCGGGCCGAACGAAGTCCCTGGCTGTGACGCGTCATGCATCAGAGTTTCGTTATGGAGTGGAACGATTCGCCGCCTGACGGGTTGTCGCCAGTCGGGGCAGGGGTTCTTCGTGGCCGGTCTGATAGCAAACGAGTCGCCGCCGTTCTCTCCCAGGGAAATAGCTCTGGATTCCCAAACCGCTCTCGACGCCATCCTGATTACGGACGAGCTCTGGAGACGGCCGAGCCGCCCGCCGGATTATCGCGCCGAGAGCCGAGCGCTTTCGAATCTCGTCCAAGCCCTGGCGGACGATCCTTCATCCATTCTCCAGACCTTGGCGGAAACCGTCCTCGACGAAATCGGCGCCGAGTCCGCGGGCCTCAGTCTCCTCAGCAAAGACGAACGCCGTTTCGATTGGGCGGCGATCGCCGGCAAGTGGCGGCCGCATGTCGGCGAGGGCACGCCCCGCGACTTCGGTCCCTGCGGGGACGTGCTCGACGCCGGCAAGCCGCTCCTTTTCACGCATTGGGAGCGGCGCTATCCGTACCTTTCGGCCGCGACCCCTTTGGCCGAAGAAGGGCTCCTGGCGCCGTTTTTTGTCGCTGGGCGCGCCGTTGGAACCATCTGGGCGATCCAGCATAGCGAGCGGCGCAAATTCGACGCCGAGGACCTCCGGCTATTGCAGAGCATCGGCAAATTCGCGTCTGCGGCCTATCAGGCGGTCGAGATTCAATCGGATGTGGCGGCGATCAAACGGGCCGAAGCGCGCCTCGCGCGGCGCGCCGAGGAGCAGGCGGCCTTATACCGGTTTAGCGAAAGCCTGCAGCATCGAACCACGCTGGAAGAGCTATCCGAGCCGGCGCTGGACGCGCTGTTCAGGGCCTTGGGTTGCGATCGCGCGGCGATCCTGCTGCTCGACGCCTCCCGGAAGATGAAATTCGCGGCGTCGCGCGGCCTTTCCGAGACCTACCGGGCCGCCGTCGACGGCCATTCGCCGTGGCGGCCGGAAGACGCCGACGCATCGCCCGTGACGATTGCGGATATCGAAGCTTCGAACTTGCCCGCCAAGCTGAAGGAGGTCATCCGGTCCGAAGGCGTGAAGGCCCTGTCTTTTATTCCGATCTCGGCCGGAGGCGAGCTCCTCGGCAAGCTCATGACCTACTACGACCGGCCGCATGTCTACGCGCCGTCGGAGATCGATCTGGCCTTGACGATCGCGCGGCAGCTCGCGTTTTCCGTTTTGCGGGTGCGGGCCGAAGAAGCCCGTCGAAAGACCGAGCGAGCGGCCCAGCAGCTCGCCGCGATCGTCGAGTCCTCGCACGACGCGATCATCAGCAAGGACTTGAACGGGATCATCCAGACCTGGAACGCGGGCGCCGAACACCTTTTCGGATACGCCGCCCATGAAGTCGTCGGAAAGCCGATCACGGTCGTCATTCCGCCCGATCGGCTCGACGAAGAGCCGCAAATCCTCGCGCGTCTGCGCGCCGGCGAGCGGGTCGATCATTTCGAGACGATCCGCCGGCGGAAGGACGGGCGCCTTGTCGACGTCTCCCTCACCATTTCGCCGGTCCGCGATTTCTTCGGGAACATTATCGGCGCTTCAAAGATCGCCAGAGACATTACCGATCGGAAGGAAGCCGAGGCCAAGCTCAGGGACAGCGAGCGGCATTTGAAGGACCTTCTCGCAGCCATCCCGGCTGCGATCTATACGACGGACGCCGAGGGGAAGATCACCTATTTCAACGAGGCCGCGGTCGAGCTTGCCGGAAGAAGGCCGACGATCGGCAGCGACGAGTGGTGCGTCACCTGGAAATTATATCGACCGGATGGTTCGCCGCTGCCGCACGACCAATGCCCGATGGCGGTCGCGCTCAAGGAAGGGCGGCCGGTCCGAAACGCCGAGGCGATCGCGGAACGGCCCGACGGGACTCGCATTCCCTTCATCCCATACCCGACGCCGTTGCGCGACGGGAAGGGCAGGATCGTAGGCGCGATCAACATGCTCGTCGACATCAGCGAGCGGCGGCAGGCCGAGTCGCAGCAGCGCGTTTTGTTCAACGAGCTCAATCACCGCGTCAAGAACAATATGCAGATGCTTCAATCATTGCTGCATATGGCTGTTTCGCGGACGGCGAGCCCCGAGGCGCGTCGAGTCCTGTCGGACGCGAGCAACCGGATCGCCGCAATGGCGGCCGCTCAGCAGATCCTGTACGGAACCATCGATGCGAAGCGCTTCAAGTCAACCGAGCTGGTCCACGCGGTTTCTCAGGCGGTGCAACGCGTCTTCCCCGGGGCCGTCGACATTGTCTGCAATGTCAGCGACGAGGACATATCGAATGAGCTCGCCATGCCGTTGGCGTTGATCCTGAACGAACTCTTGACCAACGCGCTCAAGCATGGCGGCCGTGCGAGCGGTCAGAGCACGGTTTGGGTCGAGTTCCGCCGGCGCGGCGACGCTTTCCAACTGGCGGTGGAGGACGAGGGGCCCGGCTTCGTCCTGGATGAAGTTCGCGTCCGGTCATCCGGTCTACAACTCGTCGAAAGGCTGGCCCGGCAGTTGAGGGGGAGGTTCGAAGTGATAAGAACGCCTCGCACCCGATGCGTCGTCACTTTCGCCTGAGGCGGTCATGAGAGGGCGCCTTATCGCCTTGTCCGTCGGCCGCGTTCAGCCTTCGATTACGTTTCCCTCGATCACGCCGGAAATTCCGTCTGAGCCGGACGAAAAGTCCGGCGCCGCGGTCGGCGCGAACGAGCGGCCGCGCCTCCTCATCGTCGAGGACGACTTTCTGGTCACCTGGCAGATGGAGGAGGCGTTGACCGAAGCCGGCTTCGCGGTCATCGGCACGGCGAGCTCGGCGGAGGAGGCGGTCCAGCTTGCAAACGACACCCAGCCGCAATTGGTGCTCATGGACATCCGTCTGAACGGCGACCGGGACGGCGTGGACGCGGCCCTGGAATTGTTTCGTCAACACGGCCTCAGATGCCTTTTCACCACCGCTCATACCGACAAGGCGATGCGGGCGCGCGCCGCGCCCGCTCAGCCGATCGGCTGGTTGCCGAAGCCCTACACCATGCCGGCGCTCGTCTACGCCGTGCGAGAGGCCCTTAAAGCGCTTCGCGATTGACCCGGGGCGCGAATCGACGGCGGGCCGATCGAGCAAGCCGAGGTACAACAGCATTGCTGAGCCGCCCGCGGCGCGGCGCCGGGCCAAGGGGCCTTGACATTGCGCTCGAGAGACGGCCTGTTCATTGCTTCAGCTTGTCCCATCGTCCACTTCGTCATGCCGACAATTTCGCCGAGAAAGCCGTACCGAATCGGCCGCTCCCGCACGGGGCTTGGCCTCTTCGCCACCAGACCGATCGAGAAAGGCGTCAAGATCATCCGCTATTTCGGCCCGCTCCTCGATTCGAGGAACGACGACGACGTGATCGAGAACAAATATCTGTTCGAACTGAACAGCCGCTGGACGATCGACGGCTCGGTGCGGAGAAATATCGCCCGCTACATCAACCATTCCTGCAAGCCAAACGCGGAATCGGTCGTCAATGCGCGCAAGCGCACCGTGTTCATCCGCGCGATCAAGACCATCGAGCCGGGCGAAGAGATCAATTACGATTACGGGACCGCCTATTTCAAAGCCTATCTGAAGCCGATCGGCTGCAAATGCGGCGCGTGCGAGACGAAGCGCAAGAAGAAGCGAGCCGGAGTCAAGCGGCGAGCGCCGGCGAAGCGGCGCAAGAGCCGAGATCGCATATAGGCTCGAACGATCCCGCCTCAGCGAATCGGCAAATTACCGGAAGGCGTCGTCCGACCCTCAGCGCACGAGAAGAAGCGAGCGCGGTCAAGCCGGCGATCCATCCTGTGGCGGATCGCCGATCGCGCTCCGCCTCGACGCAAAGTATTTGCGCGAGCTTACGTCGCCGGCTTCGCCAGCGGCGCGAACGCGGCCGCGACGGCTTCGTACACTTTGCGCTTGAACGGGATCACCAGGCTCGGCAATTCCTCGATCCGCTCCCAGCGCCAGGCGTCGAATTCCGGCGGGTGGGCGCCTTTGGCCGGCCGGTCGATATCGATTTCGCTTTCCGGCCCCTCGAAGCGGAAGGCGAACCATTTCTGCCTCTGGCCGCGAAAGCGGCCGCGCCAGCGATTGGCGGCGATGTCGACCGGCAGATCGTAGCTCAGCCAGTCCGGCGCTTCGGCGAGCAGCGAGACGCTCTGGACATTGGTCTCCTCATAGAGTTCGCGCAATGCGGCGGCGTGCGGCGTCTCGCCCTTGTCGATGCCGCCTTGCGGCATTTGCCATTCATGGCCGACTCCGTCGAGGCTCGGCATGCGCCGGCGCTTGCGCCGGCCGAGGAAGACCTTCCCCTCCGGATTGAACAGCGCGACTCCGACGCTGGGGCGATAGGGCAGGTCCTCGAAGCTCATCGGCTCATTGCGGCGCGGCCGGCGCGGCGATTTCCGCGGCTCGACCCGGCCCACGCGTCACTATGGCCGAGACGGGCGTCAAGGCAAGGCCGCGGCCTTCGAGGGAGCGGGCCCAGCGCGCGACGCGCTCGACAGTCGCGGGCAAGGCGGCGGCGACGCCGAGCGCGGCGCCGTTGGCCCGCGCCAAGCCCTCGAGCCGGAGCAGCGCCTCGTCGATCGCTTGCGGCCTCGGCGCCGCGTCGATGACGACATCGGCGCTGATCGCGGCGAGGTTGAGCCGGCCGGCGAGGCTGCCGGCGAGGCTGCGCGGCGAGGAGCCGTCGTCGACATAGAGCAGGCCGCGATCGGCTATATCGCGCAAGACCGGCGACAGCGCGCTTTCGTCGGCGGTGAATTTGGCGCCGAGATAATTGCTCACCCCGACATAGCCCGGAAACCGGCCCATCAGCCAATGGAGATCGTCGAGGGTCTGCGCTTCGCCGGCCGAAGCCCGCAGCGTGTGCGGCCCGGGATTGTCGACGGCGTAGTCGAACGGCTCCATCGGGAGCTGCAGGATCGCCTCGTGCCCGGCTTCGCGCGCCGCCGCGACCTGCCGCTCGACCGCCGCGCCGTAGGGGGCGAAGCCAAGCGTGACCGCGCCTGGCAATTGCCGGATCGCCTCCGCCGTCCCCTCTTCGTTGAGGCCGAGTCCGCCGATCAGCAGCGCCACCCGCGGCGCTCCCTTCAGATTGGCGGGGACGAGCGGCGGCCGGGCGTAGATTTCGGCCGGCCGCGCCCCGTCGGGGCCGATCCGCGGCAACAGGCCGTAGCGCGATTTCTCGACCAGCCGCGGGTCCGGGGCCGGCGTCAGATGAAGGCCGATCGTCTCGGGTACCTCGATGATCAACGAGCCGGGCGGCGGCGCGCCGCCATTGCGCACGATCTTGACGCCGCTCTGCGCCTCGATTTGGCTCGCCGACAATGGCCCGGCCGCGCCATTCGCCGTGGCGGGGGCGGGCCCGGTCGCGGGCGCCGGCGCGGCGGCTGGGGCCGGCCGTCGATCGATCGTCGCGACCGCATAGGGCTCGCCAGCCATCGGGTCGTCGAATCGGCTGGCGAACGCGACCAATCCGGCGGCGGCGAGAATTCCGCCGGTCGCCAGCAGCGCCGCAAGCGAGGGACGGCGGGCCGGCCCCGGCCCGCCGACGCCCAGCGGCCGATGCAAATCGTCGCCGTGATGAAAGCCCGTCATCGCCCGTCGCCGCGCCCGATTCGGAAGCGTCCTTTCCCGAATCACCCGTCCCTGCGACGGCTATTGTCGGCCGGGAGGGCGAACCGGTCGAGGGAAAGTTGCGGGCGGCGCCTATGGGAGCTGCGGCCGCCGTCTGAATTCCGCTTCGCGGCAATCCGGCGCCTCGGCCTCACCCCCGCAGCCGGTCAAGCCCGTCCCGCGCCAGCTGGTTGTTTCTGTCAATCGCGATCGCGCGGCCATAATTTTCGACCGCCTTGGCGCGGTTGTTCTGGCGCTCGTAAGCGAGGCCGAGCCCGGCCCAGGCGTCGGCGTTTTTCGCGTCGACATTGAGCGCGGCGTTGAAGTCCTCGATCGCGGCGTCGTATTTGCCGATCGCGATATAGCTCTCGCCGCGCGCCTGGTAGGGCGCGCCGGCGAAAGGATCGCGGTCGATGGCGTTGTTGAAGTCGGTGATCGCGTGGGTGTGGTCACCCTTGCGCTGATAGATGAGGCCGCGCGCGTGAAAGGCCTGCGCGCCTTCCGGATTGAGCCGGATCGCCTGGTCGAGGTCGGCGAGCGCCTCGTCAAGATGACCCTGCGAGCGCAGCAGATTCGCCCGGCCGAGATAGGCCGGCGCGTGGTTCGGATTGACCGCGATCGCCTGGTTGAAATCGGCGAGCGCCTGATTGTCCTTGCGGATCTGGCGATAAGCGAGCGCGCGGTTGACGTAAGCGGCGGCGAAATTGGGGTCGATCTGCACCGCATGGGTGAAATCGTCGATCGCGTTCTGGTAGCGGCCGATGCGCGCGTAAGCCGCGCCGCGGGTGTTATAGGCGGCCGAATCGTTCGGATTGCGCTGAATGACGTCGCTGAGCGAGGCGATGTTGGCGGCGCTGGCGCCGGTCTGGTCAGGCTCGACTTCGGCGACATGCGCGTCGGGCGGCGCGCTGACCGCGCCCAAACTGTTGCAGCCGGCGAGGGCCAAGGCGGCGATCGCGGCGAGCCCGCCGCGAGCCTTGGCGCCGAAACCGCTCGCGTTGTTGTTCAAGGCTCCGCTCCACCAGGCGCAATTTCGGCGCCGTTGACGACGCAATCTCTAAGGCGCGCCGATCTTGTCTGCAAAGTGGCTAACAAAATCGAAATTTTCGAAACGCAAGGCCGCCCAAAAAACAGGACGGCCACGAACCTTTCGGCTCGCGGCCGTGGACAAAGCAAGGGGCGAGGCCGCTCTTAGCGCGTCGCCCCCGCCGTGGGTTTCGACTTGACCGGCAGCAGGCCCTCGCGCTGCAATTTCTTGCGAGCGAGCTTGCGCGCGCGGCGCACCGCCTCGGCCTTTTCCCTCGCTCTCTTTTCCGAGGGCTTCTCGTAATGGCCCCTGAGCTTCATCTCGCGAAAAATGCCCTCGCGCTGCATCTTCTTCTTCAGCGCCTTGAGGGCCTGGTCGACATTGTTGTCGCGGACGAGAACTTGCACGGACGATCCTGTGTTCGAGGCGTTAAAGCCTTGCTGGGCGAAACATCGAGCGTAAGAAAAGGCGGCGCCGCGCGCTTTTGACGCGGGACCGGAGGAGCGCGCGTTTACCAGAGCGGCGCGTCATTGTCCAGAGCCGGCGCGGCCGTTGGCGCGGAAATTGCGCCAGGACGCGGCCGACGGTCGGCCGCGGAATAGAGGACCGCACGGTTCGAGATCCAGCTCCTGACGGCCTCGTCTAGGAGCCCGGCCTGATCCGCGTCACATGTCCCATCTTCCGTCCCGGCCGCGCCTCGACCTTGCCGTAGAGATGCAGCCGCAGCTCGGGCTGCGCCAGAATGTCGGGCCAGTTCGCCGCCTCCTCGCCGATCAGATTGCGCATCTCGATCGCGCCGAGCCGCGTCGTCGCGCCGAGCGGCCAGCCTGCTATGGCGCGGACATGCTGCTCGAATTGCGAGGTCAGGGCGCCCTCGATCGTCCAATGGCCGGAATTGTGCACGCGCGGGGCGACTTCGTTGACGATCAGACGCTCAGCGCCGTCATAATCGCGCACCAGGAACAGTTCGACCGCGAGCACGCCGACATAGTCCAAGGCTTCGATCACCTGCCGGGCGATGTCGCGCGCCGCGGCTTCCGTCGCAGGCTGAACCGCGGCGGGGACGCGGGTGCGGGCAAGGATGTGGCGCTCGTGCTCGTTCTCGCAAAGATCATAGGCGGCGAAGTCGCCGTCGAGATTTCGCGCTGCAATGATCGAGATTTCGCGCTCGAAACGGACGAAGCCTTCGAGAATGGTCGGCTCGGTCCCGAGCCCGCGGAACAAGGCCGCAAGGTCCGAGCCTTCGCGCACCAGCGCCTGGCCCTTGCCGTCATAGCCGAAGCGGCGCGTCTTCAGGATCGACGGCCGGCCGAGCGAAGCGACCGCGCGGATCAGCGCGCCGGCGTCCTCGATGGCCAGGAACGGCGCAGTCTCGAGGCCGATATCCTGGAGAAAAGTCTTTTCCGGCAGGCGATCTTGCGTCAGCGCCAGCGCCCGCGCATTAGGCCGCAACGGCCGCCGCTCGCTCAAGAACTCGGCGCAGGCGATCGGCACATTCTCGAATTCGTAGGTGACGACGTCGACCGCCTCGGCGAAGCGGGCGAGCGCCGCCTCGTCCTCATAGGCGGCGACAGTCTTGGCGGCGGCGACGTCGAAGGCGGGCGCATCGGCGTCGGGCGCGAAAACGTGGCTCTTGAGGCCGAGCCGGGCCGCCGCCATGGCCAGCATCCGGCCGAGCTGGCCGGCGCCGAGAATGCCGATCGTCGCCCCCGGAACGAGCCTCACTGGGCCTCGCTCTGCTTGGGCCGTTCGGCGACGGCGCTCGTGCGGGCGGCGCGCCAGGCGTCGAGCCGCCCCGCCAGCTTCTCGTCCTCGAGCGCGAGAATGGCGGCGGCGAGCAGCGCGGCATTGACCGCTCCGGCTTCGCCGATCGCCAGTGTGCCGACCGGCACGCCGGCCGGCATCTGCACGATCGACAGCAAGCTGTCCTGGCCGGACAGCGCTTTCGACTCGATCGGCACGCCAAGCACCGGCAGCGGCGTAAAGGCCGCGGTCATCCCGGGCAGATGCGCGGCCCCGCCGGCGCCGGCGATGATCACTTTGAAACCCTGTTCGCGCGCCGCTTTGGCGAAGGCGACGAGCCGGTCGGGCGTCCGATGCGCCGAGACGATGCGGGCGTCGTAGCCGACCCCGAGCTCGTCGAGCGTCTGGGCGGCGCGCCGCATCGTCTGCCAGTCGGACTGGCTGCCCATGATCACGGCGACAGGCTTTTGCGGGAGCGCCACAGATTGTCTCGATCGGCTGGCGTTAAGCTGGTGCGCTTAAACCAGGGGCGGGCGGGGCGCAAGGCGGGGACGCAGAGCCGGTCGAAGCGCCGCCGCGGTCAGCGTCAGGCGATGATGTCCGGCGTCAGCATATCCTCGAACGCGGTCAGCTTGTCGCGCAGCGCCAGCTTCTTCTTTTTCAAGCGCTGCAACTGCAAGCGGTCCGCGGCGCCGACATGCTCGAGCGCCTCGATGGCGGCGTCGAGGTCGCGATGCT
>JAJPHH010000109.1 GCA_021325385.1 Alphaproteobacteria bacterium | reverse complement strand
CGTCCAGCCCCTTGTTCGACCCGCCGGAGGCGAGTCGAACTTCCCGAGCGGAGCGAGGGCGACGCCCCTCGCCCCGACCCTTCCAGAAGGCCGCCGCGCGCAGCCGGGGTCAAGTTGCGCCCCGCAGCAACCCGGAGCCACGCGCAGTGAGCGAAGCGAGCGAGCATGGCGAGGATTGCGAGGAGCGCAGCTTGACGCCGGCGAGCACGGCGGCATCGGCGCTTGTCAAATGCGGCGCGTTCGCCGCAATCGCGCGCGGTGCAGCACTGCCGTACCGTCGTTTGCTTCGTCATCGGCTAGCCGGTTGATTAGGCCGCACGTACGCTAGCCGCTGCGAACCAGCGGCGCGATGCCTATACTTTTCGAAACCGCGTGGCGTCTCATGCCGCCGTGCTCGCCGGCGTCAAGGTCCAGTGCTCGCAATCCTCGCCATGCTCGCTTCGCTCACGCGAAGCTGCGCGTGGCTCCGGGTTGCTGCGCGCTTCCCTTGACCCCGGCTGCGCGCGGCGGCCTTCTGGAGGGGTCGGGACGAGGGGCGTCCCGACCCTCGCTTCGCTCGGATGTTCGACTCGCCTCCGGCGGGTCGAACCAGGGGCTGAACAAGTGTGAGGGGCGCGCGCAGAAGGGGGGATTAACGACGGTTCGCGATGTACCTGCGGTCCGCTCTCCGCTCTCCGCGCTACGAAAAGCCTCGGGCGGATCAAGCCGCCTCCTACGTCCCGCTCGCCCGCGCCCGCTCCGCCTTCTTGCGCTCGTTCGGATCGAGCAGCGCCTTGCGCAACCTGATCGATTTCGGCGTCACTTCGACCAGCTCGTCGTCCTCGATATAGGCCAGCGCCTTTTCGAGCGTCATCTGGATCGGCGGGGTCAGCCGCACCGCTTCGTCCTTCGAGTGCGTGCGGATATTGGTCAGCTTCTTGCCCTTGAGCACGTTGACTTCGAGATCGTTGTCGCGCGTATGCTCGCCGACGATCATGCCCTGATAGACCTTGACGCCCGGCTCGATCATCATCGGGCCGCGATCTTCGAGGTTCCACATCGCATAGGCGACCGCCTCGCCGGCATCGTTCGAGATCAGGACGCCGTTGCGCCGGCCCTGGATGTCGCCCTTCCACGGCGCGTAGGAATGGAACAGCCGGTTCATCACCGCGGTGCCGCGCGTATCGGTCAAGAGCTCGCCGAGATAGCCGATCAGCCCGCGCGTTGGCGCATGGAAGACGAGCCGCAGCCTTCCGCCGCCGGAGGGGCGCATCTCGACCATCTCGCCCTTGCGCTCCGACATTTTCCTGACGACGATTCCCGAATGCTCTTCGTCGACGTCGATGACGACCTCTTCGATCGGCTCGAGCAATTGGCCGTTCTCGTTGCGGTTCATCACCACTTTCGGCCGCGACACGGCGAGTTCGAAACCCTCCCGGCGCATCGTCTCGATCAGGATCGCGAGCTGCAATTCGCCGCGGCCCGAGACGATGAACGCGTCGGTCGTCGGCGCCGGCTCGACTTTCAGCGCGACATTGCCCTCCGCCTCC
Source organism: Alphaproteobacteria bacterium (assembly GCA_021325385.1). Classification (GTDB taxonomy): domain Bacteria; phylum Pseudomonadota; class Alphaproteobacteria; order Rhizobiales; family Beijerinckiaceae; genus Roseiarcus. The sequence continues at coordinate 31,305 of JAJPHH010000109.1, read as the reverse complement.
TTGAACAGGCGGTCGCGGATGACCCGGCTCGTCACCTTGTCGCCCTCCGTGCCGGCGAGCGGCGAATCGTTAACGAGGAAGGTCATCGACAAAGTCGGCGGGTCGATCGGCTGCGCCTGCAACGGCTCGACGACGTCGAGCGCCGCGAGCGTGTCGGCGACGTTGAACTTCTCTAAGCCGGCGATCGCGACGATGTCGCCCGCCTCGGCCTCCTCGATCGGCGCGCGCTCGATGCCCCGGAAGGCGAGTATTTTCGAGACTCGGCCCTGCTCGATCACATTGCCCTTGCGGTCGAGCACCTTGGCCGGCGCGTTCGGCTTGATCGAGCCGGAAAAGACGCGGCCGGTAATGACCCGGCCGAGATAGGGATTGGCCTCGAGCAGAGTGCCGAGCATGCGGAAGCCGCCCTCGCCGACTTTCGGCGGCTCGACATGGCGGAGCACGAGATCGAAGAGCGGCGCCATGTTCTCCTTCGGCCCGTCGGCGGCGAGCGCCATCCAGCCCTGCTTGGCCGAGCCGTAGAGGATCGGGAAATCGAGCTGCTCGTCGCTCGCGTCGAGCGCCGCGAACAGGTCGAACACCTCGTTGACGACCTCGGTCGGCCGCGCGTCGGGCTTGTCGACCTTGTTGATGCAGACGATCGGCTTGAGGCCGATCTTCAAGGCTTTGCCGACGACGAACTTGGTCTGCGGCATCGGCCCCTCGGCCGCGTCGACCAGCACGATCGCGCCGTCGACCATCGACAGAATCCGCTCGACCTCGCCGCCGAAATCGGCATGGCCGGGCGTGTCGACGATGTTGATGCGCGTCTCCTTCCAGACGACCGAGGTCGCCTTGGCGAGGATGGTGATGCCGCGCTCGCGCTCGAGGTCGTTCGAATCCATCACCCGCTCGGCGACCCGCTGGTTCTCGCGGAACGCGCCGGATTGCTGGAGGAGCCGGTCGACCAGGGTCGTCTTGCCGTGGTCGACATGGGCGATGATGGCGATGTTGCGCAATTGCATAGCGGTTTTCCGAAGCGGCGAAAGGCGCGAATCGAAGCCCGCGCCTCAACGAACGCCTTCAAAAGGGCTGACATGACGGGAACGCGACAGCGGACCGCCCTGCAGCCCGGTCGAATTTGTGCAGCGCGATACAGGATTTTGGAGGGAAAGGGAAGACCCGTGCGTTACACGCTCGCAAATGCGACCCTCAAAGCGATACTATACAGGCGAATCGCAAGGTCGACCGCAAAGTTTCACATAAATACCAATCTCTTTGAGATTAAAAATTGGACGCACTAAATGCGGATAAATCGGCTCTGGGCTCAGAATTTTCGCGGTCTTAAAGACATAGTTTTGGAGGGCGCAAAAGATGTCAATGTAATCTCGGGGCCGAACGCGGTCGGGAAGTCGAGCCTCCTTGAAGCCATTCGATTGCCAAAATCAATGCTGGGTCCACGGATACCAGTGGAGGCTCAGCAGGCCCTTATCAACATCGGGGGATTGAGTCCTCACTATCAAGCAATAGGCAGCCCCGGCGTTGATATCGCGTCGCTCGCCAATGATCCCAGCAATGAAATAAAGCTCGGCTTCAACATGCAACTATCTCCGACTGAGATCGGCGTCTTGCGAAACTCAATCGGACAAATCTCGATGCTGATGTTGCAAACCGAGTTGGGGAATAGCGCCGCTGAAAATACGCTCGGGTTCACGCAATATCTTTCCTCTCAAAACGGTCGGAAGCGCATTGGAGAGTTGACAAAGGACGCTGCAGAACGGGTCCAGACGATTTCCGATGGGTTCAATTTCGATATCGAACTCAGAATGAATGTTTCTGACCGTTCAATTCGAGGAGCGGATAGCTTTAACCAGACTCTCTTGACGATTTTGGATCGACGACTGGCGACAAATAAAACCTTGATGAGTTTCTTTCCGGCCGACCGTGCAATGCCTCAAGGAGAGCAACCGATACAACTCGGCAGTGCTGACGCAATGCAGCAGTTGCTGTCACACATGGCAACACCCAATGTAAAATACCAGAGGGTGAAACAAGCAATAATACAGACTCTATTGTTGGGTTCGGCTGGCACAGATAAGCTGATGGCTGAGTTTGATTTGATATTCAAGTCGCTTCTACCAGGCAAATCTCTGACCAAGCTTGAATCGAATTCTCTCGGTCTTCTCCGAATTTTAGTTGATGATAAGTCGACTGGTAAATCATTTGACATCGACTTCATGAGCAGTGGTGAAAAGGGATTGCTGCTAACTTTTCTGTATATCAGCCTGACTATGGAGTCCGGCGGAATTGTTTTATTGGATGAACCTGAATTACATCTTAATTCAGCTATTCAGGAACGCATCTTACCCTTCATCTTTGAACATTGTGTCGCAAAATTACCTGTTCAGGTTTTCATTTGCACGCATAGTCCGGAGATCGTACGGGACGCCTTCGCAAACAGCAATTGCGCTTTGTATCATTTGCGATCCGGGACCGATCTTACGCCGATCATGCCGAGTGATCAGCGAGAGTTGTTTGAGGTGATCGGGCGACTTGGCAATTCGACCGCTGACGTGCTCTTCACAAAAGGAAACATCTATGTCGAAGGCGAGCATGATAGTGAAATAATAAAAGCCGGATTTGGGGAATTGGTAACAGGGTACAAGATAAGCGCGCTCGGTGGTCGAGGTGATGTCGAACGAGAAGCTCCCCTTCTCAAGAAAGAGGAGGAAAAAGGAAGATTGAGAAAAATTCAGCTATTTATCATCGACAACGACGGCAATCCAATCCAATTCCAAAACGGGAACTATGTAAAGGTGATACAATGGTCGAAACATTGTATCGAAAATTATTTGATACAGGACGATATATTGTTTGATTTGATTACGTCGTTTGGAACCCGGAGTGTTGAATCTCGCGGGTCATTTGCAGGCGCTTTGAAACAACTTGCTTTGACGCAAGCCGCCGAGAAGGCAATTCGAGAAGCTTACAATGAAGTATGTCCTCCGTCTCCTGGCTTACGCAATGAGGATGTCAAAGATAAAGACCTAGTCGACGCAGCCGGAGCGCTAGCTGGTCGACTGCAATCGGTAAAAGAGAGTCTGCACACATTCGAACCAAGCAACTGGTCTGCGTCATTCGTAGCAAATGCAGAGGTTCGAAGGAAGGCAATCGAGACCGAGTGGGAATCCACTTGGAGGGATCGCTGCAATGGGAAGAAGTTGATCGACGATCTATATAAGGCGTACCAGATAAATATGGACAAAAAGGAGTTTAAGAAGAGTATCGTAACTCGGATGGCAATGAATATGTCCGACAACTGGCGGGTCATGAAAGACATCCTATCAACATCATTAGGCGTCCCTCCCGGGTAAACATTAGGTAGCAGAGCGCTTCGGCCGGTCGTACTATGGAGAGTGTAATACCCAAAGCAAACTCGCCAGCACGAGAAGATCGGTGGGACTTTGTACCAGCCCGGCCGAGTAAACGATAACCGGCGCTTGCGGCTTGTACGTCTGCGCTCGCCTCTCCGTATCGCTATGGGGCCGGCGGAGCCTTTGGTGGGCACTCGGTCGGCGCCACCGCGGCGACGCAGGCGCGCGGCGGCGTCGAGCCGGCCGCTGTTCGCTTCGGCGTTGTCTCCGCAGGCTCGATCGGCCGGACCGACTCGGCTGCCGCCGCCGTCCCTGCCGATCGCTGCGATCTTCGAGCGCGTGAGAGCCATCGGCGCCGCGGCCGCCTCGGCAACCAATCTATGCCGCGCGACGGGCGCGTTCGGATTGTAGAGCGACGCCTTGCTCGGACCCGCGGCGGCGGCCCAGCGGCGGGCGATTATCGCCACCCTGCTGCCTCGCCATGCACTTGGCCCCAACTGATTGAGACGGTTGTACTTTATCGCGCGCCGGCCGCGCCGATGCGACAAAAAGATTGACCGGCTCGACTTTCCTGACGATCATAGCTGTGTTCGCTGTTGCTTGGAGCCCGTCGGAAAAACGCGAATCCAAATTTTCTGCATCGCAAGCCTTTGAAATTCCCCGATTCGCGGAAATATAGATTTGGAAATTCTTGGCGGACGCGGAAGGCCCCTCGGCCTGTTTTGCAGCCGCGCTTGCCGTTGCGCGTCTATTCTTCCGTAGCGTGATGTTACGCTACGGAATGAGAGGCCAGATTCGCGTCGGGCGGAATTCGACCGCCGCGGTCGAGGTTTTTCCGCCCGCGCGGCGGCGAGGGGCGCGCGAGAGCATGTCGCTGGGCGTGATTTGCGCTGGGATCGAATCGCTTTGGCCGCCCTGGGCGGAAGCCGGTCGCCGCGCCGCTCGCCGGGCGGGTCGTTCGCCTGCGTTCGGATCGCGCGCCGCTCGCTGGCGTTTATCGCCGCCGCGTCGCTTGGCCTTGCTCCTCGCTTTGCTGATGGCGCTGGTCGGCGGGCGCCCGGCCGTCGCCGAGACTCGCATCGCGCTGGTCATCGGCGACGGGCAGTACCGGCATGTGCCGGTTCTGAACAATCCGCCTTTCGACGCCAAGGACATCGCCGCCGAATTGCGGACGCTCGGCTTCCAAGTCACGCTCGGCGTCGATCTCGACCGCGCCGGCATGGAGCGGGCCATCGCCGATTTCGCCAAGGCGTCGGCTGAGGCCGACGTCGCTTTGGTCTATTACAGCGGCCATGGCGTGCAGGTCGCGGGCCATAATTATTTGATCCCGGTCGATGCGGAGCTGCATGACGAGCAGGACATCTACAAACATACGATCCATTTCGACGAGGTGATGAAGGCCCTGCAGCAGGCGAAAGGGATTCGCCTGCTCTTCCTCGACGCGTGCCGGACCAATCCGGTGAAGGACGCTTCGTCGGCGGCGCGCCCGCAAGGTTTGGCCCGGGTCGGCGACGCGGCCAATTTCCTGATCGCTTTCGCGACCCAGCCCGACAATGTCGCCTATGACGGCGCCGGCCGGAACAGCCCGTTCGCCCAGGCCCTGCTCAGCCATCTGGCGACGGCCGGGCAAGACATTTCGAGCATGATGATCGAGGTCCGGAAAGACGTCATCGCCATGACCGGCGGCGCGCAAATCCCTTGGGAGAATTCTTCGCTCACCCGGCAATTCTACTTCGTCCCTGGCCAAATGTCGGAGGGCGGGTCGTCCGAGACGCTGCTCTGGCGCCTTGGCGCGGGACAAAAGGACGCCAGCCTGCTGCGCATCTATCTCGACCGCTATCCGGAAGGCGCGCATGCCGGCGACGCCAAGGCGCTGCTCGACGAACTGGGCCGTCAGAACAAGGCGGCCGCGGCGCCGGCGGCGAACGAAAACGTCGAAGACTTGCTTTGGCGTCTCGCCAAGAGCGAGCGCCAGCGGCCGCTGCTCGAACTCTATCTCGCCCGCTATCCGAACGGGCCGCATCGCCAGGAGGCGGAGGCGCAGCTGGCGAGCCTGCCCGATGCGCAAAACGCCGGCGCGCCGCCGGGGATCGTCTGCCAGCGGCTCGCGACGCATCCGCGCGACGCGACCGCCGATTTCCCTGGAACCGAGCTCGAGACTCTGGCGCGCAACGCCGATCTCGCCATCGCCGCCTGCCGCGAGGCGGCCGCGCAACATCCCGATCAAGCGCATTACGTCGCGCTGCTCGCCCGCGCGACCGCGGCGGCCGGCGAACGGGACGAGGCGGTCCGCCTCTATAAGCAGGCGGCGGAGGCCGGCGACGCGCGGGCCCTGGTCAGTCTCGGCCTGCTCTATGAAGCGGGCGACGGCGTCGCCAAGGACCTCAGGGAGGCGGACGAGCTTTACGCCAAGGCCGCGGCGCGCGGCAGCGCCGACGGCGCGATCAACCTCGCCGTCGCGCTGATGAAGGGCGCCGGAATCGAACGCGACACGGCGCGCGCCGTCGCGCTGCTCAAGGGCGCGACGGCGGGCGGCTCGGCGATCGCCGCCTATGATCTCGGCGTGCTCGCCGAGCAAGGCGTCGCCGGCGGCCCGCGCGAAGCGCTGGACTTGTTCCGTCGATCGGCGGCGCTCGGCGATCCGCGCGGCTATGTCGCGGCGGCGATCCTGCTCGACGAGGGCCGCGGCGTCGCCAAGGACCCGGAAGCGGCGGCGGAGGAATTGCTGCGCGGCGTCGCCGGCGATTCGGGCGAGGCGTTCAGCCAATTGACGTCCAAAGCGCCGACATGGTCGCACGAGACGATCAAGGCCGTCGAGGCGCGGCTAAAAAGCGCCGGCTATTATACCGGCCCGGTCGACGGCAAAGGCGGCGCGGCGCTGGCGCCGGCGCTGAAGCAATGGCGGCTGCTCGGGCCGCCGCAACGCAAATCGTGACCTCCCCTGCAGCCGTGCTTGTCTCCCATTTTCGGGCGCCGCTCTCGCGGGAATGACGCCTTGGTTGAAAGCGCTCGGTTCAGCGCATCGCTTCCGGCGCGGGAGTCAGCACGAAGGTACAAGTTTCGATGAGGTCGCCGGCGCGGCCATCGGCGTCGGCGACGGCCGGCTTGCTCGCGGCCGCTTTGGCGACGACCATGTTCGGTCCGACGAGCTGGATATTCGCGCCGATGCCGCGGCCGCGGCCGAGCAGATTTTCGCGCAAGGCGTGGTCGGGGCCGAGCTCGATCCTCCGCCCGGCGCTCGACGCCAAGGCGACGCGAATGCTTTCCAGGACCGGCGCCGGCTGACGGGAGATCGCGAGCAGGATCGTCTCGGTCTCTCCGGCGGCGACGGGAATGTTGACGTCGGGCACAGTCGCCAGATCGCGAATGGCGCCGGGCTTGGTCTCGCCCAAGGCGTAGACTTTGGACTGGAGCAGACCGGCGAAGGCGACCCGGAAGGTGGCCGCGGAGGCGACCGGCAGCCGGTCGCCCGGCGCGAGCGGAATATTCGCCGGTCCCTGATCTGGCGACGGCGCGGCCGGATCGGCGACCCAGACCTGCCAGGAGCAGGCCGGACCGCCGGCCGCGCGCGCAAATTGCGGCTCCAGCCAGGCGACCGGCCCGCGCGCCGCCTCGGCGACGCTCGGCGCGTCCGCGGCGGATTCCGGCTTGACCCTTTGCAGAAGTCCCTGGTCGGCCGGCGCGAGATGAAGGCCGATATTGGCGACGACCGCATCCGCCTCGGCGAGACTCGGCGCGGCGACGACCCAACCGACTCGGCTGGCGCCGGAATAGGCTTTGACCAAGCTCGCGAAAGCGGAAATGTCCGCATCGCTCGACAGCCGGGCCGGCGCCGCCTCGGCGCTCGCCGCGCCAAGGCCGGCGAGAGCAAATCCGATAAAGGCGCCGAGCGCGCCAAGGCCGCGCTTCGCCGGGCTCGAGGGGGCCGAGATTTTTCTCATCCGTCCGACCATCTGCGTCTCGCTTCGCTCAAGAGGGGCAGAGCCCACGGTCGTTGACGACTTTGAACTGATACTGGATTTCCGCGCCAAGACGATCTTCCAGAAAGCTCGTCGTGGTCGTCAGCACTGCGGCGCCGGAAAGGCCTTGCAGGCGTTTGCGCAGGTCGTCCTGCAAGGCGGTGATCTCGACCGAGGGATCGCGGGTCGCCACGACGAACAGGCGAACTTCGTCCTCGACCGGCTCGACCGGAATGGCCATGGTCAGATCGACCAGATCGTCGCTCCGGCTCGCCGGCAGGAGCGAGCGGAACTGATTGGCGTCGAGAATGACCGGATCGGCCGCGCGCGAAACGGAGGCGATGAAAATCCGCGGCGGCCGCAGCCGGCTGGCGAAAGGCAGGCCGTCGCGCGCGCCGACGCGGAGCAGCAAAGTCTCGCCGCCGATCACAAGCGGCTGGCGCTGCGCGTCGTAGCAGGGGCCGAGCAGTTGAAACTTGTCGCTCGCCGAATCGTATCGCGCCCGCTGCGGCGCGGCGTCCGCCGGCGGCGCTCCGGGCGGCGGCGCGGCGAGCGCCCGCGTCGCGGCTTCGGCGATGGCGACCGGCCGCCAGGCGAGCTCGATCGGCGCGTTGCGAAGCGCGACCCAGCCGGCGACGACCAACCCGAAAGCGGCGCAGGCGAGCGCCGCCCCGAGCGCGCGGGCCGGCGTGACGATCTCGCGCAGGGCGAACGGGCCGAGCGCCTGCTCGACCCCCTCCAGCGACTCGACAAAGACGAAATCGAGCTTGGCGCCGGCTTCCGCCGCTTCGCGCTTCAGCCGCTCCAAGACGGTGGCTTCGGCGAGCTTGACGGGACGGCCGTCCGGGGTCGTATCGGGCAGCACCACCGTCATTCGCGCGCCGTCCAGCGCCTTGCGATGCTGGACCACGTAATCGCCGATCAGAAGCAGCTTGCCGCGGAGGCCGTCGACCGGACCGACGCCGACTTTCAACTCGCCGGGCGTCGACGGCAGACGGATCTCGCCTGTCGCGAAGACGATGCCGGGATCGCGGCCGAAGGCCTGCAGGATGGCGGCGAGCGTCAGGCCGAGGCCGGCGGAGCGGGCGTTCTCGTCCGAGAGGCGGCCCACCTGCAGATCGGAAATGCGCAGGTTCCAGGGATTGACCACGCCATTGCGCCGGCCGAGCCACAACCGCTCGCGGCGCGCCTCGATGAAGCGCGTCGCGGCCTCGCGCACGGTCTGGCCGATTCCGTAAAGGCCAAAGTCGAACAGTTCGGAGATTTGCGGCAGCAGCCGCGCCGGATGAGCCTCCGGCGGAACGTCGCCGGCGATCGCCTCGAAGACTTGCGCGGCTTCGCCATTCGCGCCGACCAAGGGCACGAAGACGCGTGCGATCATGATTGATCGTCCCGCAATTCGAGGTCGAAGGCGGAAAGATCGGCCTCGCTGTTGATCGCGCCGGTCACGCTCAGCCGCATCCGGCCGTCGCGGTCGAAAGCGCCTTCGACCGTATGGCCGTCGGCGAACGCGATTCGGGCCGAGCGATTGGCGTAGAGCGACAGCCCGACGACGCCTTGCGCCTGCAATTCGAGGATCGCGCCGTCGGCCTCGCTGACCAGCTTGGCCAAGACCAGACCGTCGGCGCTGAGCAAGCCCGCGGCGGGGAAGCGCCAATCGCCGGGCCCCTTGGCCGCCAAGGCCATGAAGGTCACGCGCGAACGGGCGGCGGCGCGGCCGCCCAGCGCATATTCCGCCAGCGCGGTCTGGGTCGCGACCCGCAACGTCCTCAACAATCTCGCCGTCTGGGCTTGGGTAAATTCGCCCGCCATGCTCGTCCCCTAAACTCTCAAAACGTGGCGCGACAGCCGCGCCGGCCTCGACGTTCGGTTACGGTCTGGCGCTCCCGGCCGCGCGGATGAATTTTGCCGTTCTGCTCGACAGATCATTGATATAGGCCTCGAGATCGTTGTCGAAATCGGTTTTGAGCCGGCGCCGCAGATAGAGATTGGAGCCCATTTCCTCGGCCAAAGAACGGCCGGCCATGATCCCGACGAGCAGCCGCTTCTCCTCCAGCGCGATGGCGCCGGCCGCGACCGCGACCTCGAGAAACGGCGCCGCCTCTTCGGCGTCCATCAGGGGCTCGTCCGCCTCCGCCTCGACCTCCTCGCTCAGCGTCGATTCGACCGCCTCGAACGAGGTCAGGAAGGTCTCGTCCTGGCCGGCGAGACGGGTCAGGATGGCCGAGCCGAGCATGGTCGCGACAAACGCTTTGACGTCCCTGTAGCCCGGCACCGGCGCTTGGGCGAACGCCGCCTCGAGCTCGGCCTGGCTCGGCCGGCGGCCGAAAACGCCTTTCATCTCAAGCTTGAGCGCTTTGAGGAAGGCGTTGGCGGCCTTGAGCGTATTGACCCCGATCGCTTCGTCGCCGACCAGCCATTCTTTCGGGCACAGGCCGAGCCGGAGCACTTCCGCGTAAGGCCGGTTGGCCGCGTCGAGGCATTTGAGGATGCGGTTGGAGAGCTCGAACAGCTCTTTCTTCTCCAAGAACCGCTTGAGCGTCGTCGGGCCGCCGGTCAGCGCCTTCCAGATCGACAGCGGCAGGCGGGGCCGGGGCGCGACCGGGCCGACGGCGCGGCTATTGACAAGGGAGGCGAGATTGTCGGCCGAAGAGGGCCCTTCGCCGCGCGAGCCGATCGGCCGATCGAGCACGTTGTCGAAGTAGAAATCGGCGGCGTCCTCGACCGTATTCGGCGGCGGATAGGCCCAGACGCCGACGAGAATCTCGGAATATTTCCGGTTCGAAACCAGGCTGCGATGGACCTTCTCGAACAGGGAGAAGGGCTTGAGCGAAACCGTCTCCTCCGCCTCGCCCAACGAATCGTTGCCATTGACCAAATTGGCGAGATGGCCGGCGAAATAGGCGACGACGTCCCGTCCGCCTTTTGGAGAGGTCGACGCGCTCATAGAGCCCCCTTCCGGTAGCGGCGCGTCGAATTTTGGATTCAAGACCGCCGTCTGTCCAGCGCCCGGCCGCGCCGCCTGAGGACGAATGACGCGGATCAAGGGCGGCGAGCCGCAGCCGCCCATCTTTACACAATCCTTATTCGGACGCGCGCAATTCCGAATGGATCGTTTACGCGCTTCGGGTCCATAGCCGGCGCCGCAATCGGAGGCGCCTCATGCTCGACATCGTCTTCATCGTGATCGGAACCCTCCTGATCGCCGTCATGGGCGTCTACGCCGACGCCTGTCGGCGCCTCTGAAGGAGAGGCCAATGGCCGAACCCGTCATCGGATTGCTGATCGGCGTCTGTCTCGGCGTCTATCTGCTCTACACGCTCATCTACCCCGAGAAATTCTAAGAAAGGCGCGGCCAAGTCCGCGAGAGGACGATCATGACATTGGTCGGCTGGTTGCAGATTGCGATCGTACTTGCGCTCGTGCTGGCGGCCGCTGTCCCGCTGAGCGCCTTCATCGACAAAGTCATGTCCGGCAAGCGCACCCGGCTATCGCCGCTTCTCCTGCCGGTCGAGCGCGGCTTCTATCGGCTCGCCGGCGTCGACGAGGCGAGGGAGCAGAGCGCTTATCATTACACGATCGCGATGATCGCCTTCTCGATCGTCGGCTTCCTATCGCTTTACGCGCTGCAACGTCTGCAAGGCGTTCTGCCGCTCAATCCGCAAGGGTTCAGCGCCGTCGATCCGGCCCTCGCCTTCAACACCTCGACCAGTTTCATCACCAACACGAACTGGCAGAATTACGGCGGCGAGACGACGATGAGTCATCTCGTCCAGATGCTCGGCTTGACAGTACATAACTTCGTCTCAGCCGCGACGGGCCTCGCGATGGCTTACGCCTTGGTGCGCGCCTTCGCGCGGTCGAGCGCGACGACGGTCGGCAATTTCTGGGTCGATCTGACGCGCTGCACGCTGTACGTCCTTCTGCCGATTTCGATCATCGGCGCGTTCGCGCTCCTTTTCGCCGGCGTGCCGCAAACGCTCGCCGGCTCAGTCGATGCGACCACTCTCGAGGGCGCGAAGCAGACGATTTCGCTCGGCCCAGTCGCCAGCCAGGAAATCATCAAGGAGCTCGGCACGAATGGCGGCGGCTTCTTCAACGCCAACTCGGCCCATCCTTTCGAAAATCCCAACGCCTGGTCCGACATTGTCGAAACCTGGGCGCTGCTGGTCATCCCCGTCGCTTCCGTTCTCGCTTTCGGCCGCGCCGTCGGCGACCTCCGTCAGGGTCGCGCGATCCTCATCGCGATGGCCATCCTTCTCGTCGCCGGGATCGCCGTCCTTTATTGGGCGGAGGCGGCCGGCAATCCCTTGCTGACGGCGCTCGGCGTCGATCCTTCGCAGGGCAACATGGAAGGCAAGGAGGTTCGCTTCGGCCAATCGCTCACGGCGCTATTCGCGGCTGGCACCACCGGCACCAGCACCGGCGCCGTCAACGCGATGCACGATTCCCTTACGCCGCTCGGCGGGCTCGTGCCGATGTTCAACCTGCTCGCCGGCTGCATCTGGCCGGGCGGCGTCGGCGCCGGGCTCTACGGTTTCCTCGTCGTCGCCATCCTCGCCGTGTTCATCGCCGGCCTGATGGTCGGCCGCACGCCGGAATATCTCGGCAAGAAGATCGAGGCGCGCGAGGTCAAGCTGGCGATGTTCGCGGTGTTGATCTATCCGCTCGCCGTGCTCGGCTTCTCGGCGGCCTCGGTCCTGTTGCAAACAGGACTTGACAGCCTCGGCAATTCCGGCCCGCACGGGCTCAGCGAGATCATCTACGCTTACGCTTCGCAGAACGCGAATAATGGCTCGGCCTTCGCCGGCCTCAACGGCAATACGCTTTGGTACAACACGACGGGCGGCATCGTGATGCTGCTTGGACGGTTCGCCTATGTCGTGCCGGTGCTGGCGATCGCCGGCTCGCTCGCCGGCAAGAAGAAAGCGCCGCCTTCGGCCGGCACATTCCCGACAACAGGCCCGCTCTTCGTCGGCCTCCTGATCGGCGTCGTCGTGATCTTGTACCTTCTTCAGTATTTCCCGGCCCTCGCCTTGGGCCCGGTGGTCGAGCACTACCTGATGCTCGCCGGCAAAACCTTCTGATCGGAGTTTCCCATGGCCGCCAAAGTCAAAGCGCGCGGGTTGTTCGATCCGGCCATCCTCGGCCCGGCCGCGATCAGCGCGTTCCGCAAGCTGGACCCGCGCGTCCTGGCGCGAAATCCGGTGATTTTCGTCACCGAAATCGTCTCCGCGGCGGTGACCGGCTTCTTCATCCGCGACCTGGTCGTCGGCAATGGCGTCGCCCTGTTTTCCGGGCAGATCGCCGCCTGGCTCTGGTTCACCGTGCTCTTCGCCAATTTCGCCGAGGCGGTCGCGGAAGGGCGCGGCAAGGCGCAAGCCGACGCGCTGCGCAAGACGCGCAGCGACACGCGGGCGCGGCGTTTTGTCGACCCGAAGGCGCTCGGCGACATGCTCGAGGGCGTCAACGCGCTCGATCTTCGTGTCGGCGACGTCGTGCTGGTCGAAGCCGGCGAGATCATTCCTGGCGACGGCGAAGTGATCGAGGGCGTCGCCTCGGTCAACGAATCGGCGATAACCGGCGAATCCGCGCCGGTCATCCGCGAAGCGGGCGGCGACCGCTCCGCCGTCACCGGCGGCACGACGGTTCTGTCGGACAAGATCAAGGTCCGGATCACCGCGGCGCCGGGCTCGACCTTCCTCGACCGCATGATCGCGCTCGTCGAAGGCGCCGAGCGCCAGAAGACGCCGAACGAGATCGCGCTGTCGATCCTGCTCTCCGGCTTGACGATCATCTTCCTGATCGTCTGCGTGACGCTGTGGCCCATCGGCGTCTATTCCAAGACGACACTCTCGGCGACGGTGCTCATCGCGCTACTCGTCTGCCTCATCCCGACGACGATCGGCGGCCTGCTCTCGGCGATCGGCATCGCCGGCATGGATCGTCTGATCCGCTTCAACGTGATCGCGACGTCAGGCCGCGCGGTCGAGGCTGCCGGCGACGTCGACACGCTTCTGCTCGACAAGACCGGCACGATCACCTTCGGCAATCGCATGGCCGACGAGTTCACTCCCGTCGCAGGCGTCGCCGACCGTACGCTCGCCGAGGCGGTGATGCTGGCGAGCCTCGCCGACGAGACGCCGGAAGGCCGCTCGATCGTCGCGCTCGCTAAAACCCGCTATTCCTTGAACCCGCCCGACTTGCCGCCAGAGGCCAAGGTCGTCCCCTTTTCCGCCCATACGCGCATTTCCGGCGTCGATCTTCCCGGCCGCTCGCTGCGCAAGGGCGCGGTCGACGCTATCCTCGCCGACGCCAAGATGACGCGCGAGACCGCGCCGCCGGAGTTCCGCCAGGCCGTCGATCGCATCTCTCGCGCCGGCGGAACGCCGCTTGCGGTCTCGCAGAACGGCCGCCTGCTCGGCGTGGTCCATCTCAAGGACATCGTCAAACCCGACATCCGTCAGCGCTTCGCCGAGTTGCGGGCGATGGGCATCAAGACAGTTATGGTGACCGGCGATAACCCGCTCACCGCCGCCGCCATCGCTTCGGAAGCCGGCGTCGACGATTTCCTTGCGCAGGCGACGCCGGAGGACAAGCTCGCCTATATCCGCAAGGAGCAGCAAGGCGGAAGGCTGATCGCCATGTGCGGCGACGGCACCAATGACGCGCCGGCGCTCGCCCAGGCCGATGTCGGCGTCGCCATGCAGACCGGCACGCAGGCGGCGCGCGAAGCCGGCAATATGGTCGATCTCGATTCCGATCCGACCAAGCTCATCGAGATCGTCGGCATCGGCAAGCAGCTCCTGATGACGCGCGGCTCGCTGACGACCTTCTCGATCGCCAACGACGTCGCCAAATATTTCGCCATCATCCCGGCTTTGTTCGTGGCCACCTATCCCGAACTCGGCGCGCTCAACGTCATGCGGCTCGCCTCGCCCCAATCGGCAATCCTCTCCGCCGTGATCTTCAATGCGCTGATCATCATCGCGCTGATCCCGCTGGCGCTGAAGGGCGTCGCTTACCGCCCGATCGGCGCGGCCGCGCTGCTGCGCCGCAACCTCCTCGTCTACGGACTCGGCGGCATCGTCGCGCCGTTCATCGGCATCTGGCTGATCGACCTTCTGGTCTCGGCCTTGCATCTGGCTTGAGGACGAAGACATGTTGAACCAAATCCGTCCTGCAATCGTCATGCTCGTGCTGTTTTCTGCGCTAACGGGCTTGGCCTATCCGCTTGCGATCTGGGCCGTGGCGCAGGTTGTCGCGCCGGGTCAGGCGAATGGCGGCCTCGTCACGCTCAAGGACAAGGTCGTCGGCTCGTCCTTGATCGGCCAGAACTTCGCGACGGACAAATATTTTCACGGCCGTCCATCGGCGACGCAGACGCAAGATCCCCAGCATCCCGACGATCCGACCAAGACAATCGACGCGCCCTACAACGCGGCCAATTCGACCGGCTCCAATCTCGGTCCGACCTCGCAGAAGCTCATCGATCGGGTCAAGGCCGATGTCGAGGCCAGACGCGCCGCCGGCGAAACCGGGCCTATTCCCGCCGATTCGGTGACGACGTCCGCATCGGGCCTCGATCCCGACATTTCGCCGCAATACGCTTTCGCGCAAGTCGCCGCCGTCGCCAAGGCGCGCAATTTGCCGGAGGACAAGGTGCGCGCCCTGGTCCAGGCGCATATCGAAGGACGGGCGCTCGGCCTATTCGGCGAGCCGCGCGTGAACGTGCTGCTCCTCAATGTGGCGCTGGATGAGCTATCATCATCGTAGAGAAACGCAGTCAGCCGGTGCTGTCATTCCCGCGAAAGCGGGAATCCAGGCCGCGCCCGCGCCGAAGCGCGGCGGTTCTCTGGATTCCCGCTTTCGCGGGAATGACAACTGCGCAACAAACGAGGAGCCGTGGCGCAGCAGGATCGCGACCTCGACCGGCGGCCTGACCCCGACGCGCTGCTGGCGCTGGCGGGACAGGAGAAGCGCGGTCGTCTCTGGGTCTTTCTCGGGGCGGCGCCCGGCGTCGGCAAGACCTATACGATGCTGCAGCGCGCCCGCGCGCTCAAAGCCGCGGGCGTCGATGTCGTCGTCGGCCTCGTGGAAACGCATGGCCGGAGCGAGACCGCGGCGCTGCTCGAAGGGCTTGAAATCCTGCCGCGGCGCAAGGTCGAATATCGCGGCCATATCATCGAGGAATTCGATCTCGACGCGGCCTTGGCGCGCAAGCCGCGGCTGATCATTGTCGACGAGCTGGCGCATACCAACGCGCCGGAAAGCCGCCATCCGAAGCGCTGGCAGGATGTGGAGGAATTGCTCGACGCCCGTATCGACGTCTGGACCGCGCTCAATGTCCAGCACATCGAGAGTCTCGCCGACGTCGTCTCCCGCATCGCCGGCGTCGCCGTACGCGAGACCGTGCCCGACACGGTCTTGCGCGACGCGGCGGACATCGTCCTCGTCGACATCACTTCGGACGAACTGATCCAGCGCCTCAAGGAAGGCAAAGTCTATCTGCCCGAGACGGCGCAGCGCGCGCGCGAGAACTTCTTCACGCCGGGCAATCTCACGGCGCTGCGCGAGCTTGCGCTCCGCCGCACGGCGGCCCGCGTCGACGACCAGATGGTCGATTATCTCAAGCAGAACGCGATACAGGGGCCGTGGGAGACGGCGGAGCGGCTTCTGGTCTGTGTCGGTCCCGACGCCCTGTCGGAAACGGTCGTGCGCGCCGCGAGCCGCCTGGCGACCGGCCTCAACGCGAGCTGGGTCGCAGTGAGCGTCCAACTGGCCGGGCGCGAGGAGAGCGATCCGACGCGGATCAAGCGGGTCGACGACGCTTTGCGTCTCGCCGAGCGGCTTGGCGGCGAGACCGAGCGCCTGATCGGGACCGACCTGCCGGCCGAAATCCTGAACTATGCCGAGCGCGAGAACATCACTCAGATCGTCGTCGGCCGCTCGCAGGCCGGCGTCTTCGCGAGGCTTCGCGGCCGGTCCTTGAGCAGCGCAATCGTTCGGCGCTCGCAAAACATAAATGTGCATATCGTCACCGGCGAGCGCGCCGAGCACGCGCGCCCGTGGCGGCCCGGCTTAGCCCGATTGAGCGACCCGACCGCCGTTCTGGTCGCACCCGCCGCGTCCGTCGCCGCCGCCGTCCTGGTCGGCCATGTGCTCGAGCTCTGGCTGCGATTGCCGAACCTGTCGATGGTTTTTTTGGCCGCGGTCCTGCTCTGCGCGATTCGATTCGGCATACGTTCGGCGATTATCGCCGCTGTTCTCTCCTTCCTCGCCTACGACTTCTTCTTCGTCGAGCCGCGCTACGAACTGACCATCGCCGAACCGCAGGAATTCTTCGCGCTGGTGATCTTTCTCATCGTCGCCGTGTTCACAGGCGCGATCGCAGGTCGCGCGCGCGATCAGGCGCGCAGCGCGCAGGCGGGCGCAAAGATAACGCAATCGCTTTACGAATTGTCGCGCAAACTGTCCGGCGCGACCTCGCTCGAGGAGATTCTGCTCGCCGCCACGGTCTATATGCACAAGACGCTCAACGCGCGCTGCGTCGCGATGCTGCTGCCCGAGGACGGCGAACTCAACCTGGCTTCGTCCTGGCCGCCTCTCGACCAACTCGATCCCGGCGAGACCGGCGCGGCGAAATGGGCTTTCGACAAGGCCGAAGAAGCCGGATGGCGGACCGGCACGCTGCCCAACGTGCGGTTTCAATTTCGTCCGCTGATCACCTCGCGCGGCGTGGTCGGCGTTTGCGGCGTCGAGCCGGCCGATCCGGCCGAGCCGTTCTCGCCCGAGCAAGAGCGGGTTTTGGCTTTGATTCTCGAACAGACCGCGATCGCGGTCGATCGCTCGTTGCTGGCGCGCGAATCGGTCAAGACGGCCGCGCTGGAGGAGAACGAGCGATTGCGCGACACGCTGCTCGCGTCGTTGTCGCATGATCTGCGCACGCCCCTGGCTTCGATCACCGGCGCGGTGACGACGCTCAGGCAATTCGGCGAGACGATGCCGCAGCCGCAGCGCGCCGATCTGCTCGCCTCGATCGAGGAGGAGGCGGCGCGCCTCTCTCGTTTCGTCGCCAATCTCCTCGATATGTCGCGGATCGAATCCGGCGCGATCAATCCGAAGCGCGACTATATCGACGTCGCCGATATCGTGCGCGCCGCGGTCGAACGCGCCCGCAAAGCCTTTCCCGACCAGCGCACCGCAACCAATCTCGCGCCGGATTTGCCGTTCATTCGCGGCGACTCGAATCTGCTCGAGCAAGTCCTATTCAATCTGCTCGACAACGCGCATAAACATGGCGGCGATTCCGGCGCGATCGTCCATGCCCGGCGCGACGGCGGCGACGTCGTCGTCAGCGTCACCGACGAAGGGCCGGGGATCAAGCCGGGCGATCTCGAACGCGTCTTCGACAAGTTCTACCGCGGCGGCCGCGCCGACGGCCGCAAGGCCGGCACCGGCTTGGGCCTGTCGATCTGCCGCGGCCTGGTCGAGGCGATGGGCGGGAAGATTCACGCAGAAAGCCCGGCGCTGAGGCGGCGCGGAACACGGATCGTGATGCGCTTTCCCGGCGCCGAGCCGCCGCAGCGCAAGGAGCAGCCGTGATGACGCTCCGCGTTCTGGTCGTCGACGACGAGCCGCAAATCCAGCGCTTCCTCGGCCCGGCGCTGAACGCGGCCGGCTACGACGTGCTGAGAGCTGAGAGCGGACGCGAGGCGCTGCAGATGATCGCGACCGCCGCGCCTGACGTGGTCGTTCTCGATCTCGGCCTGCCCGACATGGACGGCAAGGACGCATTGCGCGAAGCGCGGCGTTTTTACGCCGCGCCGATTCTGGTTCTTTCGGCGCGCGACCGCGAGGCCGAGAAAATCGCCGCGCTCGATCTCGGCGCGGACGACTATGTCGAGAAGCCCTTCGCCATCGGCGAGTTGCTCGCGAGATTGCGCGCCGCCCTGCGCCGCCACGCCGGCAAGGCGAGCGCGATGAGTAAAATCGAGGTCGAAGGGCTCGTCATCGACTTGGAGAAGCGGCGGGTCGTCAAGGACGGCGCGCCTGTCAAGCTGACGCCGCGCGAATACGACGTGCTCGCCGTGCTCGCGCGGCACGCCGGCCGAGTGGTCACGCATGGCCAGATCCTGACCTCCGTCTGGGGACCCGCCCATAAGGACGATACGCAGTACCTCCGCGTCTTCATCGGCCAGTTGCGGGCGAAGGTGGAGAGCGATCCATCCGCGCCGAAGATCATCCTGACCGAATCGGGGATCGGCTATCGGTTCGGGGAAGGGTAGAGGGTAGAGAGCGTACGTAAACACTTTCCGTCATTGCGAGGAGCAAAGCGACGAAGCAATCCATTCATAGAGCGCAATACCCTACGAATGGATTGCTTCGCTTCGCTCGCAATGACGGGGCGTAACTCTGCTTTCATTCAAAAGTCCCAACAAACCCCGTCGCGTAGACCGCCGCCTCCTCGCGCAGCACGGGGATGCCGCCGATGACCGGATAGGCGAGGAGCGAGGCTTCGCTCCAATAGCAATCGCCGCTCGGCGTCATCGGCAGGCGCGTCGCGGGGCAGGCCCAGACGCCGCCGCTCCGCGCCGGCGCGACCGCCGGCGGCGTTATCACATAAGCGTAGGTCGGATTGAGCGGATTGGAGGTCGCCGCGATGGGCCGCTTCTCTTCAAGGCGGCCGCCGAGCGCGGCGATTGCGTCCGGCAATCCTCTAATGTAGCCGAGCGCGTCCATACGCGCTCGGCCGGCCGCGGAATTGTCCTCGTAAGACGGCTCGAACAGCACGACTCGCTTGCGCGCGACGCGGAAGAGCTCCGCGAGCGCCTGTTTTTCGCGGCCTGCATTCGGCTCCAGAGCGTGCGACGTCCAGACCACGTCCATCGAGCCGTCTCTTAACGGCAAGCGCAGAAGGTCGCCGACGAAGCTCGACAGAATCGCGCTCAGCTCCGGCCGCATCTCGGCCTGCGCGAAGGCGCGGCCTTTGGCGATGCGGCTCCAGGAAATATCCGCGGCATAGTGAGCGACGTCGTCGCCGCAGCCATTGGCGACTCCGACCAAGGTCGTCATCTCGCCCGTCCCCGCATCGAGCACGCGGTCGCCGGGCGTGACATGGTCGCGGAGGATGACGGCGAGCTCCGCCGTGTAAGCGCGCCAGTAATCGCGATTGGCGCGGACATAGTCGATATAGCTTCCCGCCTGCAGATCATAGGCGATCTCGATGATCTGCGGCGTGTTGCCGGTTTCGCCGAGCATCTCGCGCAAGGTTTGCATGACGTTGCGGCCCTCACGATACGCGGCGAGGGCGGGGCGAAGGTCGCAATATTTCATTTCTCCATCTCCTCCGCGGGCGACGCGGGGCCAGCGCGCCTTCGCATCATGCTGGACTGGCCGCCCATGGCCGAGAGTCCAACAGCCGCGCCGAGCCGGCCGAGTCGCCGAAGACAAAGCGGAGCGGGACGATCGCGGCCTCGGCGAAAACCTCCGCGGCGTCAGTCTTCAGCCGAACTTCGTTGCGCCCGGCGGCGAAAGCCAATCTTTGCTCGAATCCTTCCAAGACGCCTGGCGCGGTCGCCTCGAATGAAATATCCAACGCGGCCGACGCCGCTGGCTTCAGCGCGATGCTGACTTCGCCGGTCGCCGTCGCAAAGAGAAGCCCCTCCCGCTCTTCAATCTCGAAGCCGCTGTAAAGGTACGGGCGCGCCTCGGGCCTGGTCGCATCGAGCCATTCGGGCGGACGCCAGGATAAGCGCTGATTGATCGGACGAGCAGGCGCGCCGGCGACGATCGCATAAGGCGGAACGTCGCGGGTGACGACGCTATTGGCGCCAATGATCGCGCCGCGGCCGATCCGGACGCCGGGCGCGACCACGACATGCGCGCCGAGCCAGCAATCCTCGTCAATGCGCACCGGCCGGTCGAGAACGTACTGCGCCGCGTCGGGATCTTTCGCTGCTTGCGCGAAAAGCGCCTCCTGCGCGCGGATCGGCCAAGCCGGCCTCAGGTCGTAGATATGCTTGCCGGACGAGACGAAGACGCCCGGAGCGAAAAGGCAGCCTCTGCCGATCGTCACGCTGCCGTTGATCAGCGCGCCGCGCTGGAAACTGGCGCCGGCGCCGATCTCGATGAGGCTTTCGGTGTGAAATTCGACGTCGCGGTAGGTCCAAACGCTCGGTCCGAGCCGAATCACTCCTTTGCGGCCGAGATTGAAGACGCAGCCCGCGCCGATCTTAGCGCCGCGCCCGATCGCCAGGCGGCGCGCGTCGCCATAGACGCGCGCGGCCGGATGGAGCCGGACGCCGCGCAATGCGAAGCGCATCGTATTGGCGAAGCCGGCGAGCGGCGTTCTTTGCCAGAGCGCGGCCGGCGTCATTGGCGCGGCGCTCCGCGACAGGCCCAGGCGGCCGCGGCGCAAAGCGCGAAATTCGCCGCGGCAAGACCGACCGCGAGCCAGGCGAGGCTCTGCGCGGACGGCGCCTGGCCTGAAGCAAAGGTTACGGCGGCGAAGACGAGGCCGGCCAAAGCGAGCGCGGCGATCTGGATTTTGAGGAGCAGCGCCTCGCGCCGGACGACGAGAAGGAAGCTCGACCAGAAATCGGCGACGCGCAGCACGGCGGCGACGAGGAGCGGCTCGACAAGCGGAACCGATCCGGCTTGATGCGGGAAAAACCGGTCGACGGCGAGGCCGATAAAGGGCGCGATCGCGGCCGCGGCGACCGCCCCAAGCGCGGCCAGGCCGAGCGACAGGGCGGCGGTCAAGCGAAACGCGTCTTTCGCCGATTTCGCCCAATAACGTCGGCCGATCAACGGGAACAGGCTGGCGTTGATCAGGAATTGCAGGGTTTGCGCCGCCGCGATCGAGGTCCAGGCGAAGGCGTAATGGCCGAATTGCTGCAAATCGAGCGTCGCCGCGGCGAGCCAACGGTCGGCGGCGCTTGTCAAGAAGGACAGAAGCGAGCCGAGCATGAGGACGATGGCCGGACGCCAGGCGGCGAGCTTCAGCCGGCGCGCGGCCCGCTCGAGCAGCGTCGCCGCCGCGATCTTCGTACGCGCGACGATTCCGGCGCTGATCCAGACGAACAAAACCAGCGTGACCAGCGATTCGGCGAGGACCACCATACGCGAATGACGGCCGAGCAGAATGACGGCGACGCCAGCCGCAATCGTCGCCGCCGAGCGGAAAGCGATGTCCGCCGAATAGCGGTTCATTTCGAGGCGGCTGCGCGCATCGGTTGTCGCGACCTGGAAGCAGAGCTGGGTCCAGCCGTAAAAAAGGCCGACAGCGCCGCCGAGACCGCCGATCTTCATCGACAGCGCTCCTGCTTCGCCGATCGGCGCGAGCAGAATTCCGGCGGCGATCGCCGCCGCCGTCGAGACGATCACGCTCTGCGCCAGCAAGATCGCCATCGCAAACTCGCGGCGGCGGACGTGAAGCCCGGGCAATTCGCGAAGGCCCAGCAGATAGAAGCCGAGGCTGCCGACCACGCCGTAGGTGTTGCCGATCAGGAACATTTGCGAGATCGCGCCGTATTCGTCGGCGGAGACGAGCCGCGCATAGATCATCAGCTTGGCGAGCGAGACGACAGCCGACAAGCCAAGCAGCGGCATGTAGGAGAAGAAGCGGAGCGCTCGCTCGATGAACAGCGCGGTCGAGCTGAAGCGCCGCTGAAGGACGATCATCCGAGCGGAATGAGCTGCAATTGCTCCGCCGGGATCCGATCGCGCTGGGCGTCGTAATCGAACAGCGTGAATTGGAATTGCAGCAGAAGCCTGGGCTTGTCGAAAGGCGAATTGCCCTTGTGGATGCAGAACGTATCTTCGGCAAAGCCGGTTCCGGCCGGACCGCCGACATCGACGATTCTCTGCGCGGGGTAAAAGCTGGTGATTTCGTCGTCGGCATAGCGACGCAGGATCAGCCGATCCGAGAATTTCCGATAAGGCCGCTCTCGGTTCGAGCCCCTGACCAGGACATGCGAGCCGTCGCCGACGGCGACATCGGTAATGTAGAAAAAGAACTTAAGAATAGCGAAATCGTCGACGTCGGAATGGAATCGATGGGCGTGCCTGACCTTGTCCTCCTCCGACGCATTGGTGGCGAACGTCCACCATAGGTTCGGGTCATGGGCGAAAGGCGCGCTGCCGAAATAGCGCGCCGCCGCGTAGTGAAGGAACGGATCGGCGCGCAGCTTGGCGATGACCGGGCATTGCGCCTCGGTGTTGAAATACTGGGCGAGGAGAATCGGCCGGTTCAGCGCCTTCTCCGCATCGCGGTGCCGGTCGAGGCGAAAACCGAGGCTGGGCTTGCGATCCGCGTAGACGGGGGCGCTCTCGGCATAGGCGCGGACCGCGTTGACCGCGTCGGCCGGCAGCGTCAGGCCGAAGGCGCAGCCGTCCCGCTCGAGGTCGGCGACGAACTTTTCGGCGTCGATTCCGGCGAAGACGCTTTGGCCAAGCCGGCCCTGCAACTCGCCGAGCAGCGTCCGATAGGCGCGGCCTTCGATCAAGCCCTTCGCGCCCTTGACGACGCCGTTGATGCTGCGGAAACGCGCCGCGCCGCGCATCATGGCGTAATTGGGGTTCTCCCTGAACGCCGCCACAACGGACGCCAGCGTCGTCACATTCCGCTCCCTTCCCCGCAGCGTCGCAAAGCCGCGTCGCGGGCGGGCTAGCGACTACCTCATGGCCAGAATGGGCGCAAGCCGGCGCCAAGCCTCCGCTGCGGCGTTCCGAAAAACGATGGGCGCTGGTTTACCGCGCAGCCAGAAATCCTTTGAATTGGCCGGGCGAGCCCAATACTCCATCCGGCGGACGCCGAGTCGGGCGATGGGGACGCAGGCTCCTTCGAGAGCGCCGCGCCGGCTCACGGAGCTTCGACGCGTAGGACGGACCAGGGGCTGATGTTCTTTCTCGTCTCCAAAGTGGCGTGGTTCTTTCTGGTGCCGGCTCACGTCCTCATCTTCGGCGCGTTCCTTGGCGCTGTCGCCGCGGCGGGCAAGTTCGCGCGAGCGGGACGAATCGTCGCCATCCTCTGCGCCGCGACCATCATTCTCGTTGGGGCGGCGCCGATTTCCGTTTGGCTCATTCGGCCGCTCGAGGACCGCTTTCCGCCGCCGCCGGCCGACGCGCCGCCGCCGACCGGCATCATCGTGCTCGGCGGGGCGATCGTCGACGAACTGACACAGGCGCGCGGTCAGGTCAGTTTCGGCGAGGGCGCCGGCCGCCTGGTCGAGGCGGCGGTTCTGGCCCGGCGTTATCCCGAAGCGAGGGTCGTCTATACCGGCGGCGGCAATTCCCTCTTCGGCAATTTTTCTTCCGAGGCCGAGGACGCCAAGAACTTGTTCGTGTCGCTCGGCGTCGCGGCCGATCGCATCCTGCTCGAAGGACGATCGCTGAATACGGACGAGAACGCCCGCTTCACCCGCGATCTCGTCTCGCCGAAGCCCGAGGAAGTCTGGCTGCTGGTGACCTCGGCCTATCACATGCCGCGCGCGATGGGCCTGTTTCGCCATGCCGGCTTCAACGTCGTCGCCTATCCGGTCGATTATCGCTCCTACGGGAACAACGACGATCTGTGGCTCGCGCGCGAAGCGCCGATCAATCTGCGGCTCTTGGACATCGCCGTCCATGAATGGATCGGCCTGATCGCCTATCGCGCCTCGGGCAAGATCGACGACTGGTTTCCGGCGCCCTGACGGCGTCGCGGCGCTTCCCGCCCGGCCATGAGTTCGCCGACGGCTGCGCTACAGATCGCCGCGCGGGAACAGATCGCGCAAGCGATCGACGGCGCGGTAGAAGCCGCGCCTTCCATTGTCGATCAAGGGCCGCTGCGCCGATTCCTGTCCAGCGGAGTAGAGAGCCTCCCACTCGCCGCGCTCGATCAGATCGAGCGTCGAATCTTCGTCCCGCTCGTCGTCGGCGCAATTCTCGTCATCCGGCTCGAGTTCGCCGCTGGACAGGAGCCGCGTCAAGCGTTGCGGATCGGCGCCTTCGTAATAAGCGTATTGGGTCGTGGTCACTGCTTGGACGTAAGGGACGAATTGCGCAACGCGATAGGCCATATTGAAGCAGAAGCGCAGAGTCAGGCGGCGTATGCGCCGCGACTCTTCTTCGCGCTCCGCCGCCGGCGCCGAGCTGAGCAAACGGACGCCATTCAGCCGCGAAGCGTCATAGGCGTTGCTTTGAAATCCCGCCTGTTGATAGATCGAGGGCGACGTGCCGATCACTTGCTTGCCGAGAATGCCGGCCTCCAGAGCGGCGCTGCCGCCGGCGACGACGATCGCGTCGGCGGCGCGAATCAAATCCGCCGTACTCTCGCGGCTGGCGCTCGCAATCACCGGAACGCCGGCCTTTTGCGCCCAGCGCGTATAATATTTTTCCGAAGCTTGACCGGTGCGACCGCTGACCGCCTCGCCCCAGACCGGATGGCAGCGCAGCAGCAGTTCATCGGGCTGGAGACCGAAATGGGCCATCAGCGCCTCGTAGGCGCGGGTCCGCTCCGGCCAGAGATCGGCGCAATCCGGGTGGCCCCAGGATTCGCTGCGGCTGCCGGGAAGGAGCAGGATGCGCCGGCGGTCGCCGCTCGGCCAGGAAGCAGGCGCGGCGTTCACATTGAAGGCGCGCCATTCCTTGTCGTTGCGCCGCAAGAAGCGCGCCGAGATATGCTTGGCCGCCCGCAGGGCTTGCGCTCGCGTCAGCGGACGGTCGCGCCAAGCGCCGATCATCTTGTCGACGGCGCGCAGGCCGAGACAATTCTCGTCCGGAAGAAGCTGAACGCCGTCGCCGAACCAGGTCCGCTCCTGGCTGACATAGCGAATGCCTGCGTCCCGCGCCGCTTCGAGCACGCCTCTCGTCGCGTCCATGCGGCCGTTGAAGGCGCAGATCGCGTCCAGCTTTTTATCGTCGATCCAGCGGCGCGCGGCGGCGTAGCCGCGCCGGGCGGCGGGCTCCAGCCGCTCGGCGAAGCCGAAAAACTCCGGGCTCGCGAATTCTTCGTTGGTCTCGAACCGGCCGAGCGTTCCGGCGCTGGACAAGGCCCATTCCTTGGACCGCGCCGAGGGCGGCGGCTCCGCGCCGGCGTATTCGCCGATCGACGAAACGCCGCGCGCCTCGAACGAGCGGACGCCGCCCGCCCGGCACAGCGCGCAATTGAGCCAGCGGGGACGCTCGTGCTTCTGCTCCTGCGTGTAGCAATTGGGCAAATCGCCGTCGCAGGTCAGAAAGAAGACGTCATGTCCGGCCTCTCGCGCCAGCCTCGCCAAATAACGAAGCATCGACACGTGCGGGCGCCAGGAATAGACGCTGGCGAAACCAATTCTCATTGTCGTTCGGGCTGGCTCGGCGAATGTCCCGCGCCGCTTTCGCCGCGCTCAACCGCGCGCGCGACGCCTCTCGCCGTCAAATTCATTCCGGCGAGCCCGCTTGCGCATAGACGATCTTGGCGAAGAGATGGCTCGAGAATCCCTGCTTGAACATGCCAATCGATAATTCCTCCGGGCTTGGCCGGTCTTCATCGCCCGGGAACTTGTGCACGCCCAGTTTGTACCAGGCAAGCCCTCGCCGCTTGAATTCCTCGATGGCGCGCGCCTGGACGACATGGCCCAACGGCTTGTCGAACAGATCTCGATCATAGGCGGCGACGCTATAGAGCGCTTCCCCATCCGTCATCTGGAAGAAACCGCCCCCGACCATGCGACCGCGATCGTCAGCGAGAGAGACGAGCAGCGCTTCGCCGTCGACGATCATGCGCCATTGCAAATTCCAGGTGTGCGCCGTCCTCGTCACGCGCCCGGCGACGCGCCGATGGAGTTGGCGGAAGGCGTCCCAGACCAGGCGGTCCGCGCTGTCCGCATCCATGACCCGGACCGTCCAAGCGCGTAAGCCCGCCATGACCAAGGGACGATAGCTCTTGCGCCAGGTTGCGCGGATCTCGTTGATTTGCGGCCGCAGATCGACGTACATATCGTGGCGGATATGAGACGTCCGAGCGCCTCCCCGGCGGGCTCGCAGGTAGAATTCGCTCAAGCCCTCGTCGGCGAAGCCCGGCCGCGGATGCTCGCAGCAAAGGACGGCGCTCTGGTTCAGGAGCGCCGCCGCGCGATCCAGCCAGTCCAGGCACTCGGCGACAATTCGCTTGGTCGTACGGCGGGAGACGCCTGCGACGAAGATCGGCTGCGCGATCGGTTCGCCCTGGGACGTCAAGGCCGGCGCGTCGAGGCCGCCAAGGGTCAGCGGCCACAGGCCGCATGGCCGGCCGTCATTGATCAGCGTCAGCGAGGCGTCAGAGACCCGCCAGCCGGCGGCTCCTTCAAGATAGGCGTGCTGGTAATCGATCATGCTCGCCGAATACGCGACCGGACGCGCCGGCAGAGCGCGCCAAGCGCCCCGCCAATCCTCCGGATAGGCGCAACGCGGCCGCGCCCGGGCGGCGAAAGGACTCCCGTCGAGAAGGTCGGCGATCGTGACCGCGGCGGCGACATTGACCGCCTCTATCGCAGGCGCGTCCAAGGCGCCCTCAGCGATTTTGAGGGGACGCGGCGGACGCGCTCGCGTCACGAACTCCCAGGTTGCGAACCGCCGGTCTGGGCCGGCTTCCCTGCCAAGGGCGCAAGAATTCCTCCCGATCGTCCGAGCGCAACCCCTTTGGCGTCCGGCGATCGATTGCGACCTATATCAGGCGAGGCCGGAGGGGGCAAACCCTTGTCGCCCCGCGAATATTCGCGGCGGCGGGCGGCTGGTGCAAGGCGGCGCCGCTCAACGCAACAGGTCCCAAGTCAGCGGCGTGCCGCGCGCCGCTTTGCGCCGCGTCCGCATGCCGAGCACGATGTCGATCGCTTTCGGCGGCAGGCCGCCGGCCGGGCGGATGATCCGCACATTGTCGTGGGTCAGGACCTCGCCCTCCTCCACGTCGCGTACCAGGTAGAGCGAGCGGCGGAAGATCAGCGACTTTTTCTCGGCCTCGGTCGGGCCGTAGGCGACCTCGCCCATCGCCGCGGCGGCGCGGCTCGTCTCGACGACCAAGGCGCGCAATTCCTCCGGCTCCAGCGAAAAGGCGCTGTCGACGCCGCCATCGGCGCGGCGCAGCGTGAAATGCTTTTCGATGACGCTGGCGCCGAGCGCCGTCGCCGCGACCGCGACGCCGACCCCCATCGTGTGATCGGACAAGCCGACCTCGCAGCCGAACATGTCGCGCAGATGCGGGATCGTCGCCAGATTGGTGTTCTCCGGCGTCGCCGGATAGGTGCTGGTGCATTTGAGCAGGACGAGGTCGCGGCAGCCGGCGTCGCGGGCGGCCGTCACCGCCTCGTCGAGCTCGGCCAGCGAGGCCATGCCGGTCGACATGACGATCGGCTTGCCGGTCGCCGCAACCTTGCGGATGAGCGGCAGATGGATGTTCTCGAACGAGGCGATTTTGTACGCCGGGACGCCGAGGCCTTCGAGGAAGTCGACGGCGGTCTCGTCGAACGGCGTCGAGAAGGCGATCAGGCCGCGTTCCTTGGCGCGCGCCATGATCGGCGCATGCCATTCCCACGGCGTATGCGCCTCCTTGTAGAGATCATAGAGATTGCGACCGGCCCAGAGGCTGTCCTTGTCGCCGATCGTGAAGGCGCCGGAATGGGCCTCGATCGTCATCGTATCGGCGGTATAGGTCTGCAGCTTGATCGCATGCGCGCCGGCCTCGGCCGCGGCGTCGACGATCGCCAGCGCGCGCTCCAGCGACTGGTTATGGTTGCCCGACATTTCCGCGATGATGAAGGGCGGCTGGCCGAGGCCGATGAGGCGGTTAGCAATTTTGATCATTGATTGTTTGGTCCCGCCAATCGGCCTTCCAGCTCGGGCGCCCCGAGACGTGCTCTAATAGACCATCTCGCGCAGGATCGTGAAGGCTTCGGCATAGTCGAATCCGGCGGCGCCGCCGCGATAGACCGCCAGCGCTTCAACCGCCTTGTAGGACCGTGGGTGAGGCGGCGAACGCATCTCGAAATCGTAGCAGCGCAGCGCGGCCATCTTCTTGGCGAAGGTGGCGGCGATGTTCACAAACCGGACGGGCGCGAAAGCGGGCGATCCGAAAGCCCATTCGGTGCTGGACAACACCTCAAAGCCGTAAATTCGCGAGGCCTTTTGCCCCGGAACCGGGCGCAACGCGGTCAAGGTCGCCCGGCTGACAATCTGGTGATCGAAATTGAGGTCGCCGGCATGGTGGGTATAGACCAAGGACGGTCGAACGGCTCCGGCGATGTCCTCGATCCGGCGGATAATGTCGAGAAGGGGCGCCGAATCCAGCTTCTGGTCGGCGAAATTGAGAAAAATCGGCGGTTTTGCACCCAGGACTTGGAGCGCCGCGGACGCCGCTTCGCGGCGCTTTTGGATCTCCTCGCCGGTCGCCGATCCGCGGGCGGTGACGCCGTCGGCGACGAAGAGGACGTGAACCTCCTCACCCGCCTCGCAATGGCGGGCGATGACGCCGCCGCAGCCTAGCGTCTCGTCATCGGGGTGAGCGGCGCAGACGAGGACCCGATCCGTCAAGACGTCCCCTCCTTTCCGCCCGGCTTCGGAAAGAAGCGGACCGCCGCGCTCACCGCGTCGCCGGCGAGTTGCGCCGAAGCGAATTCCAGTCGCCACGGGCCATGGTCCAAAAATGCCCTTGGATAACCGTCTGCGTCCAACATCCGAATATGATCGTAGAGCCGATGCAAGTCCGGCGCATCGGCGGGGACGCGGCTCTCTTCCGGCCTTCTGCGCCGGAAGAGAGTGGCTTGACCTTCCTGCGCCTTAGCGATGGGTTCATTCGCCGCCAGCGATTGAATCATGGCGCAAATCAACTCGTACGCGCGGTCGAAGATCTCCTGGGCCGAACCGGCCAGCGAGAGCGCGCGCTTCTCATAAATCGGTCCGGCGTCGACCTCGTCGGTCATGCGCAATGCGGTGATTTTTGTCTCGCCAATTCCGCGCTGGATCAGATTTTGCAGCGGACTGCCGCCGCGGCCAAAGGGCAAATCCGTCATATGGAAGCAAACGCATTCGTACCGCTCAACGATCTGCGGCGGGACGATCCAAGACCAGTGCGGGAAGAATACGTATCGCGGCTTCAAGCGATCGAGCAGGTCGAGCGTGAGATCGCTCGGATGGCTTATGCAAAACCACGCGCCCGGCAGCGAGCCGCGCGCGCGGACGAAATGGCCGAGGAAGGCCGACGCCTTGCAGGCGACGATATAGGTCTTTTCCGTCGAAAGAGAGGCGCTCTTATCGGTTGCGCTCATATCCGCGCCTACCAGGGCTCATCTTGCACGCTTTTAGGCACAAATCTTCTCGAAACGGAAGATCGCGTCGGTTTCGGCGACCGCTGCGAAGCCGGCCTTCAAGAAAAGCCGCCGCGACGCGAGATTGCCGCGAAGGACTTCTGCGACCAGCATTTTGACGTCGGCGCGCCGCGACTTCAACGCCGCTTCGCCGCGCGCTAAAAGCTGTGCGGCGAAGCCCCGTCTCTGAAATGGCGGCGCGATGATGATCGAGATTACGGCCTGGTCCTCTTCGACGTCGAAACGAATCGAACCGATCGGCGCGCCGTCGAGCATGCCGATCCAATGATGGTGATCCGGGCTCCCGAGTTTGTGTTCAAGCCATTCACGATGGCTCGCCATGCCGACGGGATTGGCGTCGAAAAAGAAGGCGCGGATCGACGGCTCGTTGCGCCAGGCAAGCAACAATTCGGCGTCATCCATCGTCGCGGCGCGGAGCGTCAACGAATCGCCCGGCGCCAGAACGTGCTCGGCGACCCTGGCGGCGCCCTGGCCGTCGACGAGCGCCGCCGCGACCTCGCTCAAATCCCTTATGCGGCGCGGATCGTCCAGCAAGGCTTCCACTGCGCTTGCAATGGCTGCAGGGTCGAGCCGACCGAGCCGTCCGGCCAAAACCACTGCGCCTCGTACGCCCAAATTCGTCAAGCCCGGCGCCTGGTTCGCGGCGATCGACACAGCGACCGTCGGCAGGCCGAGGCAGCAGCGCTCCAACGCGGCGACGCCGCCGGTCCCGACGGCGAGATCGGCGGCGTTGCACAGCGCGGGCATGTCCTCGGCGTCGATATGGACCGTCGCGCGGCCACGGGCGGCGGCGCGCGCCTTGATCGCTTCGAGATGCGGGCTCGGCGAGCCGACGACGACATCGACCGGGATCGCCGCGAGACGCGGCGCCGACAGCGCCTCCAGCGCGACAAGCGTCGCGCCTTTCGCATCGGTCGTGCTCATGAAGACGAGAATTCGCTTGACGCTTCCGTCGCGCGGCCGGCCGCGCGCGGCCGCGAATTGCGGCCGCAGCAGCGCGTAGCTCGGACCGATCAGGCGGCGGGCGGCCGGCGGGACGAGCCCGGCATAGCGGTCCTTCGCCTCGTCCTGGGCGTTCTGGTCGAGCAGGAGGTCGCAATCATGCGGCCGGTCGGCGAGATCGTCGATCGCCATGATCCTGGCCGCGGCGGCGCGGAGCGCCCGCTCCCAGTTCTCCTCCAGCGCGTAGTGGTCGACGATGAGCCAGTCGAGCGGCGCATCGATCGCGGCGATTGTCGCCGCGGCGTCCGTGCGCCAATCCCAGGGGAGCCAGTCTCCATGCGCCGTCGCCCCCTCCACCGCGCTTCGCGCGGTCCCCCTCCCCCGCTCCGCGGGGGAGGATGGCGCCTCTCCTCCCCCGCTGAGCGGGGGAGGGGGACCATGCGAAGCATGGTGGAGGGGGCTCGCAGAGCCGGGCGCGAGAATCCTGATCTCGTACCCCCGCCCTTCGACCGACGCCCGCCAAGCCGCCGTCGAGGGCGCGCTGAGGAAGACGATCTCGGCGCCGCGCTCCCGCAGCGCGTCGGCGAGCGTCAGGCAGCGCGTCAAATGGCCGAGGCTCATCGCGCGCGAGGCGTCGACGCGGATGCCGACGCGCATCGCCGCTCACCGCACCTTGAACAGCGGCTGCAGCGGCGCGCATTTCAGGAGCTGCTTCAGCGCCCGGTTGCG
>JAJPHH010000208.1 GCA_021325385.1 Alphaproteobacteria bacterium | reverse complement strand
CAGCTCAAGGCCAAGCAGAAGGTCAAGGGCTATTACGGCAACATTTCGGAGCGCCAGTTCCATCGCTATTACCAAGAGGCGATCCGGATGCGCGGCGATTCCGGCGATAACCTGATCGGCCTTTTGGAGCGACGGCTCGACGCCATCGTCTATCGCGCGAAATTCGCGCCGACCGTGTTCGCCGCGCGGCAATTCATCAATCACGGTCACGTCCGGGTGAACGGCAAGCGCGTCAACATTCCGTCGTACCAGGTCAAGATCGGCGATGCGATCGAGGTCAAGGAGACGTCGAAGCAATTGGCGAGCGTCCTCGAGGCGGTCGCGCTCGCCGAGCGCGACGTGCCGGACTTCATCGAGGCCGATCACTCCAAGATGACGGCCAAGCTCTCGCGCATCCCGCTGCCGTCCGAGGTTCCGTATCCGACCCATATGGAGCCGAACCTGGTGATCGAGTTCTATTCGCGGTGAGGCGGCGCGCAACCGACCGCCTGAGAAGTCGTCCGTGAAGTATTCCAAAAGCCCTGACTGCTGAATCAGTTATGGAGGATTTTGCGCGTCTAAGTTTGCCGGGTTTGAGGGCGACCTTTCGTCGTCCGCTGTGGCTCGCCGAGCGGGTGACGCAGTCTGCGGCGAAAAACCGCGTGGCCAAACTCTCGTCGCTGCACGAAGCCGGCTACTTCACGGGCGACTAGATGCGATCCAATAGGTCATCGCTATTGGCCTCCGCCTACGAGATGCCTAAGCTCGGTCAGTTGTTCGAGGGCGCCAAGAGCCTCGCCGTTGCGCAAGAACTTGCCGTGCGCCCTGCTTACTGGCGCGGTACGACCGAAAACTCGGCCATCGACTACGGCGCCCAAATTCCTCTGCAGAAATGAGGCGGACGCCCAAGGTCCATCGACCTGCGCGCGAACGTTAGTCGAATTCTATCTTGCAACTAGACAAGGGATATGAGCGTCCGTCGGAAACGATGATGTCGCCGCCTTGCACTTTCGCAGTGGCTCGGCCGAGCGCTTTGGCGCCGAGCTCAATTTGTTCGCGCCATCCTTCGAGGTCAACGGTAAACAATATCGCAAAAAAATGGCCGCCATCGGGAAGCTCCAGTCTCGTGCCCTCAAGGGTCGCCCCTCCACTTTTCCTGAGGTAGGGTTTAATCTTATTGAGCACTTCATGGAACAGTTTCGGAATAGACGCCGGATCGTCGAAAGAAACGTATCGAACGGAAGCCTCTTCGCCCGGCCTGGTCCCCGGGACCTTTCTTTCGTGCTCAAACTCAACGCCGAGAATGTACTCCATATAGCTTTTTGGCATGGCCTTACTCATCTTTGTTGCAGGCGTTATCACGAACCGAAAGTTCCTGAGCCCGGATTTTCGGAAAACGTTCGTATAATAGGCGGCCAAGTCGACGCTATTGGTATGATATACAACGCCACTTGGGAAGTTTAGGACATATGCTTTGGCCTGTTGTATCATTGTCATTTGCTCATTCCTAGCCCATGGCTCGCCCCCAACCTCGCTTCCCGGATTCCTCAATGAGGTTGCCCAATCGTCGACGTATTTCGCGTCGACCGCTATCAGTTCCCCGTCTATCGAGATGATGCTGTCGGCGATGCCGCTCACTTCCGTACCATCCAGGTCAACAACCTCAAACCTGCGTTGGCTGATGGGCAAGTCGCCGTATAGATTCCGTACACCAGTTTCGTAGCTGGCGGCTCGATCAATGGCTCGACCGCCGCTGACAGCGACGCCTTCAGTCGTCTCAAACGCGCCCTCGGCGGCAATCGCTGGCGCCTCCACCGCGTCAATCGCCTCCGCGGCAGAACCCGCCAATCTCAGCGCCGGTCCAGCGGCCATGGCCGCGAGGGAAGCCAAGTCGACCAGAGGATCGATCCAGTCGGCATTCGTGGCGGGACGCATTACCGGCTCATTTGGCTCGAACCGCATAGGCCCCATCAGAGCTGCTTCGGGGGTCAGATCTTCGGGGTTGATGACGGGAACTTGCACCGGGCGCCCGTCGGCGCCGAGCCACGGTTGCGCGCGATATTCGGCGAAGGCTTGGACCGTATGCGCGATCGCGTCGCCCGTGGCAGTGGCCGTGGCGAGTTCGGCATCGCTTTGCTCGATTTGAGCTCGGCCGATCTGGACGAGCAAGGCCTTCGTTTCTTCCGACAGCTCCGAGCCGAGCTTCTGCCAGAAACCTTCGTGCTCGCTGTTGGCGGGCCTCGTTTGAGCGCTCGCGTTGCGCTGCGCCTCGGCCGCGCGCGCGGCCGCCTGGGCCGTGGGATCGTCGGACGCATCGCTGACGCCAGCGTCGGCGAGTTGAATGCGCACATCCGGACGGGCTCTGTCCGGTCGCGGATCGTCTGAGCCTGCGCGGCTGGTGGTATCAACGTACGAAATCGGCGAAGCGCCGGTTTCGCTCCCTTCCCCTTTGGGGGCGAACTCTCCGCCTTTTCCATCGGCGCTTCCAGCAGGCCAGCGTGGATGTTCGTCAGGGTCCCAATCGGCCTTGAGCAGGCCGCTCCAGTGAAGATCGCTCGCGAGCCTGATCAACTCCTGGCGCGAAGGCGCGCCCTTGGAAAGGGACGGCGGATCGGGGACGCCAAGCAGCACGGTGGCGATTTGGGCGCGGACCACGTCGCCTTCGTTGAGCGCCTTGGCGATGGCTGTGAGACCGCCCCGTTTCGACGACATGTCGACGGGTAGGCCGTATTGCGCGCTCATCTCTTGGGAGAGATCGTTGCAATCGCGCGGCCGCCATTCGTCTTTGCCGTTCCTGGGCGTTCGCGCGAGCATTGGAACAGCGCCGACGAACGCGCCGCCCTCATCGCAGAAGACGCCGTCTTTTCCGCGCGGCGACAGATGAAATTCATGGAGCAAGTTTTCGTCCTT
The DNA here is from genome assembly GCA_021325385.1 of Alphaproteobacteria bacterium. Lineage (GTDB taxonomy): Bacteria > Pseudomonadota > Alphaproteobacteria > Rhizobiales > Beijerinckiaceae > Roseiarcus. The sequence continues at coordinate 14,645 of JAJPHH010000208.1, read as the reverse complement.
CTGTTCGGGACGAAAGAACATATCAAGAACAAACTAGGACGTCTAGCCTAATTTCTGAAAAAGTAAACAGTGCTTCTCCAGCGCATCTTGCCTGCGGCCCGTAACCAATTGAAATTGCGGGGGCCTCAGGAAAAGCCAACTGATCGCTGGTTCCGACGATCGTGGCGGGGCGCGCGTCTCGGATGCCGGCGGGTTGAAATGAGTGATGGGTCGATGCCCGCCTGCTTCAATGAGGCCGAGGCGCGCGCGCCTCGGATGCAGGATCGTCTTTGAACAATGAGAAGCAAGGCCGCCCTGTAGGCGGTCTTTTCCTGTTCGGTTGCGCGACGCAGGTACGCCGCGAGCCGCTTCCCTTCAGGGCGCCATGACGAGCGCGACGCCCTCGCGAGCGGCGGCGCTTGCAAGGCGTTTATCCAAGGTCGCGAGCGGTAAGCGCAGCCGATGCGCCAGTTCAAGGTAGACGGCGTCGTAGATCGTCAGGTTGTGCGCAGCGCCGAACGGCCGAGCGGCTGCGACGCTGGCGAAAATATCCTGATGATCGATCGTCGCGCGGCAATCGCGGATCGCGCGAAGGGCTCGCGCATATTCTTCGGCGGTGATCAGCGCTCGTCGAGCCTTCAGCGCGAGGATATTCTCGACTTCGAAAGGCCAGATCGCCGGAGCATGGCGGCCGCTCGCCAAAGCGCGATCGACGATCGCTTCGCCGTCCCTATGCGTCCCGTCGGGCGAAAGACCGGCGATGGCGGCCGATGCGTCTATGACACCCGATCTAGACAGCTCGCCAGAATAGCGAGGCTGTCCCGCCCAGCGCAAGGCGCACGACCGCCGATTTCACGCCCCCGCCTCGAACAATCGCTGTCCGAGATACTCGCCCTCCGCGACGCCGGCCGGACAGGCGAACAGGCCGCCGCCGTTATTGGTGACGAACTGGTTCATCATGTCGAAGCGCGACAGCTTGTCGAAAATCCGGATGAAGCCGCTGCGCGGATCGCGCTGATAGCAGATGAAGATCAGGCCGGCGTCGAACTCCATGCCTTGACGCCAGGGCGGCCAGCGCTCGGCGATGACATTGGCGCCGTCATTGTACGAGTACGAGCGGCGCAGAATTTTCGAACCCTGCAGCGCGAATTCGTGCGCGAGCCGGACATGCGAATTCTCCGGCATGAGCGGATCGCCGTTGGCGTCCGTCTTGGCGAGGTCGATCGGATCAAACTCATTGTCGCCGCCGAGCGGCGCGCCGGACATTTTCTTGCGGCCGAAAGTCTGCTCCTGAAAGGCGATGTTCATCCGATCCCAATGCTCGAGCGCCATGCGCGCCCGGCGGACGACGATATAAGAGCCGCCACGCATCCAGGGCTGCGCCTCGTCGCCGACCCAGACGAATTTCGCCATCTCGCCGGCGTCGTCGATCCGCGGATTGCCGGTTCCGTCCTTGAAGCCCATCAGGTTGCGCGGCGTCTTGCCGGCGCCGTAATCGGAGACGAAGCCGGTCTGGACCCAGCGGATTTGCGCGAGACCATAGGCGAGGCCGGAGATCTGGCGCACTGCGTGGAACGCGACTTGCGGATTGTCGGCGCAAGCCTGGACGAAAAGATCGCCGCCGGTGCGCGCCGGCTCCAATTGTTCGCCGGGAAATTTCGGCAGATCGACCAAAGCTTCCGGCCTCTGGCTGGAAAGGCCATAACGGTCGCGCCCGTCCTTGGCGAAAAGCGAGGCGCCGAAGCCGAAGGTCAACGTCAGCCGCGACGGGCCGAGGCCGACAATGTCGGCGGGATCGAGCGCGTCGGAGTATTCTTTCGCGCTCGGAACTTCGACCGGCTCGCCGACGCTGAGCAGCGCGCCGGCCCGCGTCCAGCGGCGCATCAGACGAATGACGTCGTCGCGTTTATCGACGGTCAAATCGAAAGCCGCGATGTACGTATGCGCTTGCTGCGGCGTCACGACGCCGCTCTGATGCGCGCCGTAAAACGGCTCGACTGTCCTTTGCGCGGCTTCCGCGGCCGGCGCCGCGTCTGCGCGCGTCCTCTCGGAGGCGAGGCTCGATCCCGCCACGGCGGCAAGACCAGCGCCGAGAAAGCCGCGCCGCGTCGCGCCGCTTGAAGAGTTACGACGATCGGTCATGGCGTCGCCTTGGCCAGCATGTTGACGTCGTCCTCGACATAATAGAAGCCTTGGCCGTCCGGCGCCATGGCCAAGCCGAAGAGATCGCCGCTGCCGGGCGGCGACTGCGCCTGGTTGGAATCGATCCATTGCGCGGCGATTTGCCGGCCCGAGGCCGGGTCGATCTCGACCACCTGGCCGTTCCTGGCGTTGCAGGTCAGGAGATGGCCCTCAGGCGTCGCGATCAGCGCAAGCGGCCGCTGCAGCATGCCGCCTTCGGTGATCTTGACGCCGGCGCCGGCGCTGCTCGTGCGCGTCGCCGCGTTGTCGATCGCGACGATGCGATTGTCGATCGCGTCCGACACGTAGAGCGTGTCGCCGATCAAGGCGAGGCCGGTCGGGCCGATCAAGAAGACGTCCTTGTCGGCCTGCTGGCCGAAACCGCTCGCGACGACCGTCTGTCCCGTCACTTTCGGGGGGCCGCTGGCCGGCACGGCGAGCTGAATGCGCAGAACAGTCGCCTTGCGCACGACGACCGGCGCCTTCGTGGCCGGATCGAGCTTGTCCGGCCCGGGCACGTCGAACCCCGACATGCTGACGAACAATGTCGCCCTGTCGCCCTTGTCGATCACCGCCATGTTGCCCCACGGGCCGTTGATCTGGCCGCCCGACCAGACCGTCGCCAGATTGCCGTTGGAATCGAACACGAGCAGACAGCCCGCGCCCTTGGTCGCGGTCGTTCCATCCGTACTCGGCGTCGAGCCGACGATAATCCAGCCGCTGGAAAGCATGGCCATCGCCGTCGAGAGGCCGATCCCGCCCGGACATTGCGGCAGGTTCTGCGGCAGTTTGGCGAAGAGAGTCGTCGTTTTGCTCGACGGGTCGTAGTCGACGATCGTGCCGCCCGTACCTTGAAGGTTGGAGACATTGTTGAAATTGTCGACCAGTACGTCGCCCTTGCGGACCTTGCCGGACGTGACCGGCGCGACGACGACGGCGTAGGGGTTCAGGTCGCCGTTGTCGGGGATGGTCGAGGCGAGCGTCGGATGGTGATGCAGGCCGGCCAGAAAACTGTCGGCCTTGGCGGCGCTGGCGCCCGCGCCCGCGAGGAGCAACGCGACGCAGATGGCCGCGCCCGCGGTTTGGTTGAATTTCGTCGGCAAGCTGGGGCTCCAAAGAAGATTGGTTCAACGCAGCGGGCAATAAGAGGCGCGCGGAAAGTCGGTCAACCGAATTCTGCAATTTTAGAATCGGAATAAATCGAGACATCCGCTGATTGTGCTTACCTCAGAGGAGGATAGCTCGCCTTCTCGAACAGCTATAATCTACGGGCGCTCGTCATACTTGGCCTAATGAAAGCCGGCGACCACGCGCCGCGCGCTTAGAACGTGATCGTCGTGCGGACGCCGATCACCGCCTCGTTGCGAACCCTCTGGTTCGTCGCATTCGGATTGAGAATTCCCGCGCCAGGATTGAACACGTACTGAAAGTCCGGCTGGACCTGCCACCACTTCGTCGCTTGGTACTGATAGGTCGCCTCGATGAAAGTTTCGGAGCTGCGCGCCGGCGCATGGACGCCGGGACTGAACATGGCCTTGTCTTGGTCGAAGCCGCTCGCGCCGGCGCTGATTTTCGCAAAGCCGAAGCCGAGGCCGGCGATGTCGTCGCTCCGGCCGGACAACGGCTCGTGCAGCGTCAGCCCGCCATTGACGCTGTAGCTGACCAGGTTGCGATCCTGCAGCGGCGTGAACATCGGCCGGATGAAGACGTTGAGATTGTGAGTCGGATCGTCCTTGAACTGGTAGACCGTCTGATCGACGACCGCGTAGAACCCGTAATCGCCGCGATGGCGCGCGGCGATTCCCGAACTGGCGGGATTGGCGAGCGGCCGACCGGCATTGTCGAAGCGCAAATCGGCGAAGCTCTCGCTATCGTACCAAAAGCCGAGCTTGTAGAGGCCGGGCAGGGAAATGGCGCCGCCGGATTTGCCCGGCGCGTCTTGCGAGCCGACGGCGTATTGCAGTTCGGCGATGGCGAGCGCGCCGCCATTGAGCGGAAAGCTGGTTCCGCTCGGATTCTGCTTCTGCGGATCGCCGATATTGCGAAAGACCGGGCTGCCGTTGAAAATTCCGGCCAAGATCGTCAGCGAATCGGTCGGACGCGCGCGCGCCCTGACGCCGAGCGCCGAAAGCGGATAGGCCGGCCCGCCGCCCGGCATGTCGGAGGTCGGCAAGATCGGCCAGCCCATGGCGGCGTTGATGAAGGAATTGGCGTTCTGGCTGACCATGAACTCCTGGTCGAGGCTCTGTTGGCCGATTTTGACGTCGACCTTGTCGTCGAACATTTTCTGCTGGTACCAGAGCTCCCAAAGCCGCGTCGCCGGATCGGCTTCGACGCCGCTGGCGAATTGCAGCGTCATCAGATTGTCCGTGCTCAAATTGCGGCCATGGATCTGCAGGCCGCTGACATTGAATAAACCGCCGGCCCAGCCGAAAGCGGGCTGCGTGTCGAACTGCAGCGTCCCGGTGGTAAGCCCCTCATATTCGAAGCCGCGGCGGCGGCCGCCGGTCAGATTGCCGAGAAGCTCGCTCTGCTCCTGCACGCTCAAGGTCGCGCCGACTTTGCTCAGCGCCGGCCGCAAGCCGCCGAGATCGCCGAACAGATTGGCGCTTTCGGAGGAAGAGCCGGGGGCCGGCGAGCCGGGCTGCGCGGGCGTCGCGCCTTGGCCGCCCGTCTGGTCCGCGCCTTGCGACGGCTGCGCGCTCGGCGCAGCCGAATTGGCCGAGGGCGAGCTCGTCGATTCGGCGAGCGCCGCCGACGTCCAGAGCAGCAGCGCGATCGCCGATAGGCCGGACTTCGCGAGTCTCGACTGGCAGAAATGACGAATATGCACGAACGCCGTCCAAATTTGGCTGCAAGAATTTATGGGCAATAGGAGCCGAAGGAACGTCGTGTCAACTCAATATGCCGCGCTTACGCCTTTCCGTACGTGACTTGGAATTATTCCGATGAGAAACGTCTGTCACAAGTACTTCATGTTTGTCGGCGACGATCGAATGAAGCGGCGGGCGTCGCCAGCCTCCTTCTGACGGCCGCTCAATAATGGATCGAGCCGGGCGCGCCGGCGCCCGCGGCGATCGCGTCGCCGTTGATGGCGCGCGGCGATGGCCGCGGAGCTTCGTCGCTCATCCGTCCGCCTTTGCGTCATCAATGGATCGCTTCGCCGCTTCGCTCCGCGCCGCGACGAACCAACCGCCGTTCAATTCCGCTCGATCGTCTGCACTTCCGACTCCGTCCCGTCGCGCCAGGTGATCTGCACGCTGATCGCCCTGGTCTTGGCCGGAACCTTCAGGTACAGCTTCGCCCCTCCCGGCACGGAGAACGGATCATTGGCGTTGCAGGTCGGCAGATCGTAGCGCTGCAGCGGCTTGGCGCCGTCGAGGCCGTAGCGCAATTCGGCGATCGCGCAGCGATACGTGACGAGCGTGGTGAAATAGACCAGCGTCCCGTTGAAATCGCGAAACTCGACCCAGTTCGCCGGCATGCCTTCGAGGATCTGCTTCTGCTCCCGGTACAGCGCGACGTCCGGGTCGAAGCGGATCGGGAAAGGTCCGACTGAGCCGCCGTCGAGCGTTTCGTAACGCACCTCGATGACCGTCGCCTGCGCCTTGCCGGGCAACGGGAAGGAAGGGTTCGGCATGCGCTGGCCGGTGCGCTGGTCGAAGGCGTCCAGGAAGCCGGTCGGCTTGAACTCGCCCTTGTCGCCGACGCGATAGGAGATCGCTGTCGCCGGCTCCGGGATCGACAGCGTCACGGTCCAGCCGGCGTTCGAACGGACGAAATTGGCGATCGGCGCGCCGGCGCCGACTTTGAACGCCTCAGGCAGATTCTTGTCCGGCGTCAGCGCCGCCATTTGCTGGGCGCCGGCCGGCGCGACGGCGGGCCGGTTGGCGGGCGCCGGCGCAGCGGCGGCGACTTGCGTCGGGGCCGGCGGGGAGGGCGCGGCTTGCGCCCGGGCGACGGCGGATGGCGGGTCGGTCGGGCCGTCGTACAGAACGATGTCGCCGATCACCTCGTCGTAATAAGCCGGGGTCTGTTCATAACCGATTGTCGCGGCGAGTTCTCTGACGCCGATCTGCGTCGCCTTGGCGATCTGCACCAAGGTGCGGCCGGGCTTGGCGATCTCGCGCAGGAAGGTGCGGGTGAAGACCGAGTTGACCTCGTCGGCGCCGTCCGAGAGACGGTCGAGCGCCTCCTGCTTTGCCCCGGCCGACATCAGCACGAAAACGCCCTCCGGCGCATCGATGCGCGCCAGTCCGCGCGTCGCCGGCGCGCCGCGCGTTCCGGGCGGCGCGAACGGATTGTCGCGGCAGGCGTCGAGTACGAGGATGGTCACTTGCGCGCCGCGGCTGCGGACGCCGTCGATGACGCGCTCGACCGGAATGGCGGCGTCGCGAACCAGATCGACCTGATCGGCGCGAGCCGAGGGCACGTCGGTCGGCAACAGGTAATTGGCGCCGGAAATCTCGAAGCCGTGGCCGGAATAGAAGAACAGGGCGCGGTCGCCCGGCTGAATCTCGGCATAGAAGCCGGCGAGGGCGCGGCTCATCGCGCGCTGATCGACATTCTGCGCGCGCCGGACGATGAAGCCCATTTTCTCGAGTTGATCGCCGATCGCGCGCGAATCGCCGACCGCTGTCCTGAGCTTCGTGACATTGGCGTAGGCGTCGTTGCCGATGACCAGGGCGAGGGAGCGGGCGTGAGCGGGGCAAGCGATGACGGTCGCGAGGAAGGCGACAAAGAGCGCCGGCCAGAGGCGCGCGCGCCACGGCCTGAACGAAGCTTCGCGGGGTTCGTCGATTTTCGCGCTTCTCTCACGAAAGGCGGCGACGCCTGTCATGCTCGCTCCGGTTGGTGAAGTTCTCTAGCCCCTGTTTTCGACTCCGCGCAGCCTTCATCAAGCCGCGCGCATTGCAGTCGCCCGCCGATGCTGCAGCACCATCGGCATGCCGCCCTTCGGCCTCAGCGTCACGCGCTGGATCGGCGCGACGCGCCAGCCGGGCGCGAGATCGAGCCGGAACGAGCGCAGGATGGCGGCGAGGAAGATCGTCGCCTCCTGCAGCGCGAAGCCCATGCCGATGCAGAGGCGCGGGCCGCCGCCGAAGGGCAGATAGGCGAAGCGGTCGATCGCTTCGCGGTTTTCCGGCAGGAAGCGGGTCGGGTCGAAATGATCGGGATCGCGCCACAGCAATTTGTGGCGATGGACGACATAGGGCGAGATCACGACCAGCGTGCCGGGATGGATTTTCTCGCCGGCCAACATATCGGCGGCGATCGCTTCGCGGCTCAAGGACGGCGCCGGCGGATAGAGGCGCATGGCTTCATCGAGCGTCGCGCGCACGCGCGGCAGCTTTTCGAGCGCCTCGGCCTCGATCGGGCCGTCGCCGAGAACCTCGTCGACTTCGCGCTCGACCTCGTCGCGCCAGGCCGGATTCTGGCTCAGCAGGAACAGCGACCAGGTGAGGGCGTTGGCGGTGGTCTCATGACCGGCACCGATAAAGGTGACGACGTTGGCCCTGATCTCTTCTTCGCTCAACGCTTCGCCGGTCTGCGGATCGCGCGCGTCGAGCAGCATGGTCAATAGATCGCGCGACGCCTTGTCGGCGGCTTGCGCCGGCTCGGCGCCGCGGGCGCGGCGCGCGGCCAAAATATCGTCGACCGCATCGTTAAAGAATTTCAGCGCCGGCGCCGGGCTGCGCTTGCCGACGCGCGGCAGCCAATCGGGCGCGCCGAGCACGTCGAAAGGATGCAGCGCGCCGATCGCATTGACCAGGTTCGACATGCCGTTGGCGAAGTCGCGAGGGTCGCGGCTCAGGCCCTCCGGAAAGATGGTGCGTTGCAGCACTTCCAAGGTCGCGACCGACATTTCGGCGGCGACGTTGAGCCGCCGGCCCGGCCGCAGCGGCGACCAGCGCTGGACCAGCCATTCGGCGGTCGCGACCATTGCCGGCGCGAAGGCTTGCACCATGCGCGGCGTGAACAAAGGCGCGAGCGCGCGCCGCTGCTTGCGCCAATCGCCGCCTTCGGCGGTCAAAAGACCTTTGCCGAGGCCGGGCGAGAGGACCCGGAGCTGCAGCGGGTCCTTGCGATAATTCGCTGCGTTGTCGACCAGCACGCGTTTGATCGCGGCAGGCTCGCAGACGACCGCGACGCGGCCGAGCACGCCGTTGGCCTGCGTGATCGGATATTCGAAATTGAAGCGCGTCCAGGTGTCGAGCGGATTGCGCCAGAAGCGGACGAGCAGCCTTACCGCGCCGAGCGGTCTCTCGTTCGGTATCGGCGCCGGCGGCCGCGCGCCGAGCGGGAACGTCTTGGCAAAGTCGCTGGCGCTCATCGCGGGCTCCTTTGGCGTACGAGGCGGCTGGCCCGCCGCGCGACCTTTTGAGATCCAAGAAAATCCAAATCCATATTTCCGCGTTTCGGGGAATATCAAACGGTTGCGAGGCAAAAAATTTGAAAAAAAATTCTCCGATCCGCTTCGCGGCGGGCCGGCAAACGCGCGAAGCGCGAACATTGTCGGAGCGGTTCCGGCTCGCGTCAACGATTTTGTTGGCTCGCAGCCGATAAGGCGTTGATGTTGCAAGCCTTCTTCGAAATTTCTCGGTGAGCGGCGAAGCCTGGCCGGCGTAGATTGACGGCGCGGCGTCGACCGCCGACAATTGCTCGACGCAAAGGCGCATTCTGGATGCGCCGGCGGCGTCGTTGAGCGGGCGGGCCGGGCGAAATGTCGATCAATATCGACGAATGGTTGCGCGCGCTGGCGCTCGACCAATACGCCGCTTCGTTTCGCGACAACCATATTGACGGCGACGTCCTCAAGGACCTCACCGCCGACGATCTCGCCGCGCTCGGCGTCGCCTCGATCGGCCATCGCCGAAAATTGCTGGCGGCGATCGCATCGCTGCGCAGCGCGCCGGCCGAAGCGCGCCCGCAAGCGCAAGCCGAAAGCCGTCCGCTCGCCAAGCCCGCCGCTGCGGAGCGGCGGCAGCTCACGGTCATGTTCTGCGACGTCGCGGGCTCGACCGAACTTGCAATCAAGCTCGATCCTGAAGATTTGCGCGAGCTGATCGGCGCCTATCATCGCAAGGTCGCGGACGTGGTGGCGCGCTTCGGCGGCTTCGTCGCCAAATATATGGGCGACGGCGTGCTCGCTTATTTCGGCTACCCGCAGGCGCATGAAGAGGACGCCGAGCAGGCGGTGCGCGCCGGGTTGGCGATCGTCGAATCCGTGCGGAGCCTTGACGTCGCGACGCCGATCGCGGTGCGCATCGGCCTCGCCACCGGATTGGTCGTGGTCGGCGATCTCCTCGGCGCGGGCGCGGCGCAGGAGCAGTCGGTGATCGGCGAGACGCCGAACCTCGCGGCGCGGCTCCAGTCGCTCGCCGATCCGAACGCGGTCGTGATCGCCGATGCGACGCGTCGCCAGATCGGCGGATTGTTTGCGCTGCGCGATCTCGGAGAGCAAGCATTGAAAGGTTTTTCCGGCGCGTTGCGGGCTTGGCGCGTGCTGGGCGAAAGCGGCGTCGTCAGCCGCTTCGAGGCGTTGCGATCGCGTTCGACCCGGCTGGTCGGCCGCGAGGAGGAGTTGGACATTCTTCTTCGGCGGTGGACGCAGGCGAAGCAGGGCGACGGCCGAGTCGCGCTGCTTTCGGCCGAGCCCGGCGTCGGCAAATCGCGCCTGATCGAAGCGCTCGAACAGCGCATTCGCGACGAGCCGCATTGGCGGCTACGCTACTTTTGCTCGCCGCACCGCCAGGACAGCGCGCTTTATCCGTTGATCGACCATTTCGAGCGGGCGGCGGCCTTCGACCGCGACGACGATGAGCCGACCAAACGCGGCAAGCTCGCGCAAATGATGGCGGCGACGGAGGCGAGCGCCAGGGATTTCGCGCGAATCGCCGATCTTCTGTCGATTGGCGGGGACGATGTCGATTCCGGCGCGATGCCGACGCCGCAGCAGAAAAAAACCGAGCTGTTCGACGCGCTGACGCGCCGTATCGAGAGGCTGACGCGCAGCCGGCCGGCGCTGATGGTCTTCGAAGACCTGCATTGGATGGATGCGACGAGCCTCGAATTGCTCGACCGGATCATCGCCAAGATCGACGTTCTCCCGATCCTGCTGATCGCGACGTTCCGTCCGGATTTCAAGCCGTCCTGGATCGGCTATGCGCATGTGACCATGCTTGCGCTGCCGCGGCTCGGCAAGCGCGAGGGCGCCGATCTCATCAGGGCGCTTGTCGGCGAGGACGCGCTGCCTGCCGACGTGATCGCGGAGATCATCGATCGGACCGACGGCGTGCCGCTCTTCCTCGAAGAAGTGACCAAGGCGGCGCTCGAAGAAGCGGCGTCCGCGGCGCGGGACGCCGTGGCGGCGATTCCCGGCTTGCGCGCGTCCGTACCGGCGACTTTGCAAGCTTCGCTGATGGCGCGTCTGGATCGGCTCGGCGCGGCGGCGCGCGAAATCGCTCAGACCGGCGCGGCGATCGGCCGGACCTTCGCCTTCGCGATGGCGGCCGCGGTCTCGGGGCGCGACGAAGAGGCTACGCGCGCCGCGCTAGACCAGCTCGTCGCCGCGGGCCTGCTCTTTCAACACGGCTTTCCGCCCAACGCCGAATACGAGTTCAAGCACGCGCTGGTTCAAGACACCGCCTATGGGACGCTCCTGCGCAAGCCGCGACAGGATCTGCATCGGCGCATCGCCGCCGAGATGCTTCGGCAAACGCCCGACATCGCCGAGCGGAGCCCGGAGCTTCTCGCTCACCACCTCGCCGAGGCGCGGGAGATCGATCAGGCTGCGCATTACTTTCTGGAGGCGGGCCGCCGCGCTTCGAGCCGATCGGCGAATGTCGAAGCCTCGGCGCATCTGGCGCGCGGGCTGGCGCTGCTGCGCGACGCAGCCGCGAGCCCGGCGCGCGATGGCGAGGAGCTGGCCCTGCAATTGGCGCTCGGCCCGGTTCTGCTGACCAACGAAGGCTATGGCGCGCCCGAAGCGAAGAAGGCTTATCAGCGCGCCGACGAGTTGGCGCAGAAGCTCAAGGACGACCGCGCCCGGTTCGCCGCGACCTGGGGCCTATGGCTGACCGCCGAGGGGCCGAGCGGCGACGACTCGGCGAACCGGTTGCTGCATCTCGGCCGTCTGGTCGAAATCGCGAGGGGCCTCGCAGACCCTGACCTCACGCTCCAGGCGCATCACTCGGCCTGGGCGACGCGGATGTGGGGCGGCGATCTTGTACGCACTCGCGAGCACATTCGCGAGGGTTTGACGATTTACGATCCCGACAAGCACCGGCGCCATGCGCTGACCTATGGCGGCCACGATCCCGGCGTCTGCGGCAGGGGCCAGGACGCGCTCGCGCTGTGGGCGTTGGGCTATCCCGAACAGGCGCGGCAAAGCGCGCGCGACGGCGTCGCGCTCGGCGAAACGCTCGGCCATGTTCCGAGCGTGCTGCACGCGCTTTGGTTCGCGGGCCTGCTCTACTTCTTGCGGCGCGATGGCGACGAGGCGGCGGTCTGCGGCGCGCGCTTGACGGCGCTCGGCAAGGCGCATGGATTTGCCCAGTACGAGGCTTTGGGCGGCGCTTTCGAGAGCTGGGGCGGCGCGCAGCAGGGGCGGCAGGCCGCGAGGGCGGAGATGCGCGCGCATCTGGCGCGGTGGCGAACCGCCGGACGGTTGCATCTCGACGTGTTCGGCGCCGGGCTCGCCGAGGCCGAGCTTCAGGCGGGCGACGTCGAAAAAGCCGCCGCTTCGCTCGCCGAAGCTGAACGAGCCAGCCATGGCTGGTGGCGCGCGGAGATCCTGCGGCTGCACGGCGATCTGCGGCGGGCGAGCCCGGCGCAGCAAGCCGGCGCGGAGGATTGCTATCGTCAGGCCATGGAGGCGGCCAAGAGCCAACAGGCGAAGTCGCTGGAGCTGCGCGCAGCGGCGTCGCTCGCCGGCTTGCTGGCGGACCAAGGAAGACGCGGCGAGGCAAGCGAAGCGCTGGCGCCGATCTATCGCTGGTTCTCGGAGGGATTCGATACGGCGGATCTGAAAAAAGCCAAGGGCTTGCTCGAGGCGCTCTCGGCCTAGCCCGCCGACGGCGCCGGACGCTCGGCGCTACTTGCCTTGCAATTGGAGCTGCGGCCCGTGCGCGCCGGGAACATGCGTCCCGCCGACATCGTCGAGATGCATTTTCCAATCCTGCATCTGGAAGCAGGTCTCCATCTCGACATAGCTGATGCCGACGTCGAGCTGCAGGTTGCCGATGCAGGTCTGGCGCGCCGCCGCCGGATAATCCGGCCAAGCCTTGATCAAGCGCTCTTTCGCCGCCTTTTCGTCCTCGAGGCAGCCCGCGATCGAGGCGTCGTCGTTGGAGATGGAATTGGCGCTCTTGCACATTTTGCCAATGTCGTAATTGGGGACGCCGGCGGCCACAGCCGCGAGAAAGAGCAGGGGGATCATGTGGCGACCTCGTTAGACGGCCCTTGGCCCCAATCGCCGCGGGCGCACCTTTAATAGGCCGCCAGCCCGAATTCGACAATTCATCCGCAGGTAAGCCGGTTTCTCGAAGCGCAAAATGTCGAGCGTCGATCCGATCGTCCGCTCGTGGCTTCAAGGACGCTCTTGCTCGTCGCCGAAACTCATTATAACGTCATAATCTCTGAGCATCGGGACCGGAGGGAGTCCATGACCAAGCGTTTCGCCCTATCGATCGCGGCCTCTATCGCCGCCTTGCTCACCGGGGGCGCGGCCAGCGCCGATTCGGTCGCCGTCTCCTTCCTCACCCACTGGCCACCGGAGACGGTCGCCAAGCTCGAGGCGGCGACAGACGCCTATTCCAAGGCGCATCCGGAGGTGAAAATCGAGATTCGCGCGGTGCCGTTCGGCGATCTCTTGACCACGATCCGCTCGCAGGGCGCGAGCGCCAACGGGCCGACGATCGACGGGATCTACGATCTCTGGCTGCCCGAACTGGCGCGCGACAAGCTGGTTGCGCCGGCGCCGGCCGATGTTGCGGCGGAGGTCGAAAAGAATTGGCCGAAGGGCGTTCAGAGCGCGGCGAGCGTCGGCGGCGCGCTCTACGGCGTGCCGAACGAGATCGATCTCTACACGCTGAACTACAACAAGAGGCTGTTCGCCGAAGCCGGCCTCAACGCGCCGCCCAAGACCTGGGCCGAATTCGAGGCGGACGCCGAGAAGCTCACCAAGAAGAGCGGCGGGACGACGACCCAGCAGGGCTTTGGCCTGATCAATTCCTGGCCCGCGGGCGTGGTCCATCCGTTCGCCTCGCTGCTCGCCTCGAATGGCGGCGCGCTGATCGCAGACGGCAAGCCGCAGCTCGATACGAAGCAGGCGGGCGAAACGTTCGCGCTCTATGAGAAGCTGATCAAATCCGGCGCCAGCGTTCCGGCGATGGGCGCGGCCGACGCCAACACGACCGGGCCGTTCCTCGACAATTTCGTCTCCGGCAAGACCGCCATGATCATCATGGCGAACTGGTGGGAGAGCGCGCTGAAAGCCGGCATGAAGGACAATTTCAAGGACGTCGCCACGGCGCCGGTTCCGGTCGGGCCGAGCGGCGACGCCTCGCATTCGATCTCGTATTCCTGGATGACGGTCGTCAACGCCAAGGCCGATCCGGCGGCGCAAAAGGCGGCTTGGGACTTCCTCGCCTGGCTCAACGGCCCGACCTCCGGCCCGCATGGCGCATCGGCCATGGGCGACATTCTGATGTCGATGGGCATCCTGCCCTCGCGCAACTCCGACGTCGCGGCGTTCAAGGACCAATTGAACTCGCCGTTCCTCTCCGCCTACGTTGCCGGATTGCCCGAGGCGCGGCCGTACCCGGTCGTGCTCGGCGGGCAGGAATTCACTGAGGCTTTGCAGCAACATGTCGAGGCGATCGAGTTCGGCAAGGAGAGCGCGGCCGAGGCGCAGAAGGCGGCGCAGGCCGACGCGGTCTCGATCCTGACGCGGGCTGCGAAATAGGGGTCGTCCCCTCGCCCCGCGAAGCGGGGAAGGGTGGCCCGAAGGGCCGGGCGAGGGGCTGCGCCGGCGGTCGAGATTAACGCGCGACGATTTGAGGCCGGATCACTTGTACCGTCATTGCGAGGAGCGAAGCGACGAGGCGATCCTGGAGCCCGGGCGGTTTCTGGATTGCTTCGCTTCGCTCGCAATGACGGAGCGGGTTGGCCAGAGAGCGGCGCCCGGCGGCTCTCGGAGGGCGCGTACCCTTCGAGGCCCGCGCTGCCCCTCATCCGGCGGCTTCGCCGCCGCCTTCTCCCAGCGTTGCGCAGGGCTGTCCGGGGAAATTGAGGGTGAGTTGAGCCGCCAGGAGCGCGGACCTCGAAAAAACAACGAGACATCAAGAGTTCTTCGCCGGCTTCTGATTGTCGGGGCTCAGAAACGAGCGCGCAAATCCCAAACACCGCGCCGCCATCGAGGCGAGCGCGCCTCAAGGCCGAGCCGGCTTCGCCGGTCGCTCCGCTGCGCTTCGCGAGCCTTG
>JAJPHH010000014.1 GCA_021325385.1 Alphaproteobacteria bacterium | reverse complement strand
GTCCCTGCCGTTGCTCCGTCCGCCGCATGCCGCCCCCCCAAAAAGGGCCATCATGCACCGGACAGATCACGTGCTACCTGGACCGGACACTTCATGTGCTCCCTACACCCGGCCGCATCGAGGTCTTGTCGTCGTCACAGTCGCGGAACATAATGCCAACAATTCCGCGTCGGCGATTCCGAGTCTCGGACCTGACGCGAAAAGGCGCCGCTCGTCAGCGGCTCCTTCCAATCACGGGAGGACGGTCGGCCGTTTCGGCTCGACCCGCCAATTTCAATTCTGCACGTTCGGTCGCGCTTCGTCGCACGATCGAAAATTACGCAAAGCGCTGTCGGTTCGGCGCGCTTCGTTTCGTCTTCAGAGCAAGGCCGCCGTAGCGGACCGCAATCTCGACACAAAGGGGCTCAGTCTTGATGTTCTCGCGCACAGCAAAAGACGCCGTCATTCTCGGCCTCTTCGCCGCGATCGGCCCCTTCGCGATCGACATGTATCTGCCGGCCCTGCCCAGCATCGCGGCCGATCTCCACGCTTCGACCGCGGCGACGCAGATGACGTTGACGTTGTTCTTTCTCGCTTTCGGCGTCTGTCAGATTTTTTACGGCCCCGTCTCCGACATGATCGGCCGCAAACCGCCGCTCTATCTCGGCCTGGCGCTGTTCATTTTCGGCTCGATCGGCTGCAGCCTTGCGCCGAATATTTCCTGGCTGCTCGCCTTCCGCTTCGTGCAAGGCGCCGGGGCCTCCTGCACGATGGCGATTCCGCGCGCCATCATCCGCGATCTCCATACCGGGATCGAGGCGACGCGCCTGATGTCGACGATCATGCTGGTGATCAGCGTCTCGCCGATTCTCGCGCCCTTGACCGGCAGCGCTTTGATCGTCCCGTTCGGCTGGCGCGCCGTCTTCGTCGCGGTCACGATCGCCGCTTTGGTGAGCTTCGCGCTGCTCATCTTCTTTCTCCCCGAGACGCGTCCGGCGGGAGAGCGCGCGCCGGTCTCGGTCCGCGGCATGGCGGCGGGCTTCGGCCAGCTCCTGACCGATTGGCGATTTCTCGGCCTGACTTTCACCGGCGGCTTCGGCATGGCGAGCTTCTTCGTCTTCTTGGCGACGTCGTCCTTCGTCTATATCGACCATTTCGGCCTGACGCCGACTGGGTTCAGCTTCTTCTTCGCCATTAACGCAGCCGGTTTCATCGGCTCGGCGCAATTCGCCGCGCCGCTCGGCGCGCGCTTCGGCATGGCGCGGATCGTGATGGGCGCGGTCTCGCTCTATATGGCCTTCGCCGTCCTGCTCCTCCTCGTGACGGCGGCGGGAGTCGATCGCCTTACGGTCCTCGCCGGCCTTCTGTTTTGCGCCTATGCCTGTCTCGGGCTGGTCATCGGGCCGACCATGGTTCTGGCGCTCGAAGAGCACGGCCCGCTCGCCGGCCTCGCCTCCGCTCTTGGCGGCACGCTGCAAATGGCCGCCGGCGGCTTGATGATCGCGCTGGCGAGCCTCGTCTTCAACAAGACCGCCCTGCCAATGGTCGCCGCGATTGCGCTGTGCGCCGTCTGCGCCTTCATACTCGCCGTCGCGACGCTCGGCCGGCGCGAGCCGGCGACGCAGGCGGCGGAGTAAGAGCTCCCCGGCCGGGCGCGGCCATTCGATTGACGACGAATGTGGCGTTTGGCGTTGGATGCTCTTCAGCAAGCGGAGCATGCAATGGCGGATCCGGCCAAACGCAAGCGCATCGTCGTCATCGGCTCGGGCTTTGGCGGCATGGCGGCAGTCAAGGGCCTGAAGCGCATCGACGCGGAGATCACGCTGGTCGACCGCACCAATCATCATCTGTTTCAGCCTCTGCTTTATCAGGTCGCGACCGCGGCTCTGTCGCCGGCCGACATCGCGACGGCGAGCCGGGCGCTGCTCCGCCATCAGCCCAATGTCGGCGTGCTGATGGCCGAGGTCACGGGGATCGACAAGGAGCGCCGGCTCGTTCATCTCGCCGGCGGCCGCGATTTGCCGTACGACTTTCTCGTCCTTGCAGTCGGCGCGGCCTATAGTTTCTTCGGCCACGGATCCTGGCGCCGCTACGCGCCCACCCTGAAGACGCTGACCGACGCCTTGTCGATCCGGGCGCGCCTGCTGAGCGCGTTCGAGAAGGCCGAGGAATGCGGCGATCCGCAGCTCATCAAGAAACTCATGACGTTCGTCGTGGTCGGCGCCGGGCCGACCGGGGTCGAGCTCGCCGGCACGATCGCCGAACTCGCCCGCTCGACCCTGGCGCGCGACTTCAAGGCGATCGATCCGCGTTCGGCGCGGGTGATCCTGTGCGAAGCCGGCGATCGCGCGCTCGCCGCTTTTCCGCGCCGCTTGTCCGAGTATGCGGCGAAAGCCTTGCAATCGCTCGGCGTCGAATTGCGCTTCGGCGAGGCCGTGAAGGAGATCGACGGTCATGGCCTGATGGTCGGCGAAACGCGGATCGAGGCGGCGAACGTGCTGTGGTGCGCGGGGACGGAAGCGCGGCCCGCCGCGAACTGGCTCGGCGTCGCTGCGGCGCGGAACGGCGCGGTGATCGTCGGGCCGGATTGCGCAGTGCGGGATTGGCCGAACATTTTTGCGATCGGCGATGTTGCGAGCTGCGATGACGGAAGCGGCAAGGCTTTGCCGGGTCTCGCGCCGGTCGCAAAGCAGCAGGGCAAATACGTCGCCAAGGTCATCAAGGCGCGCCTCGCCGGCATGCCTGCGCCGGGTCCTTTCCGGTATCGCAATTATGGTACAATGGCGATCATCGGCCGCTCGCGCGCCGTCGCCGATTTCGGCGGATTTACGTTGACCGGCTTTCCCGCTTGGCTCACCTGGTCGCTGGTCCACCTCATGCTGCTCGTCGATTTCCGCAGCCGGCTGACGGTCTACGTGAACTGGTCCTGGGCGTGGTTCACCTATGGCCGCGGCGCGCGGCTGCTGATGAGGGGGACGGAGGAGGAGGCGAGCCGTCCGCCCGACGCCGCCCGCTAATCCCAACTCTACGCCCGGCGATAGTCGGGCGAGGAATCGGCTTCATTCATAGCGCGCCCTGTCGTATCGACCGCGCCTAAGAATCGACCTAGCCTGAACGAAGCGATCCGGCCCGGCCATTCGGAGCGGCTTTTGCACGAAACGCCCAATTTCTCGCTTTATCGAGAAACCTTGCTGTTCCTGGCGACGGCGGGGATCGTCGCGCCGCTATTCGTCCGGCTGCGCGTCTCGCCGGTCCTGGGATTCCTGCTTGCCGGCGCCGCGCTCGGCCCGCATGGGCTCGGGCGGCTCGCCGAGCGCGCGCCTCAGCTCGCCACTTTCGCGCTGACCAATGTCGGCGAGGTCGACACGATCGCCTCGCTCGGCGTCGTGTTCCTGCTGTTCATGATCGGGCTCGGCCTGCCGTTCGAGCGCTTGTCGCGCATGCGCCGCCTGGTTTTCGGCCTCGGCCTCGCGCAGGTCGTCCTGTGCTCGATCCTGCTCGGCGCAGCGGCCTTGGCGCTCGGCGAACCGCTCCCGGCCGCGCTGGTGCTTGGCGCGGCTCTGTCGCTGTCTTCGACCGCGATCGTCATTCCTGTGCTCGCAGAGCGCAAAAGGCTCAATTCCGCCGCTGGTCGCGCCACTTTTTCCGTTCTCCTGTTTCAGGATCTCGCCGTCGCGCCGCTCCTCTTCATGACGACGATGTTGGCGCGTGGCCAATCCCACGGGCTCGGCGCCGAGCTCCTTTGGACGCTCGGTCCGGCGGCGTTCGCCTTGATCGGCTTGATCTTGATCGGGCGGCTCGTGCTGAGACCGCTGTTCCATTCGGTAGCTTTGACCAAGAACGCCGAATTGTTCATGGCGGCGTCGCTCTTCGTCATCATCGGCGCCGGATTGGTCGCGGCGTCGAGCGGCCTCTCCATGGCGCTCGGCGCTTTCATCGCCGGCCTGCTCCTCGCCGAGACCGAGTTCCGTCGCCAGATCGAGGTGATGATCGAGCCCTTCCAAGGCTTGTTGCTCGGCCTGTTCTTCGTCTCGGTCGGCGCCAGCCTTGATCTGTCTTTGCTCGAGGCGCAGCCGCTTCTCGTCATCGCGATCGCCGTTGGGCTGATCCTCGTCAAAGCCGCGGCGGTGTTCGCGCTCGACCGCGCCTTCAAGGCGCCCCGCCGGGTCGCCCGCGAAGTCGCGCTGCTGCTCGGTCCGGGCGGCGAATTCGCCTTCGTCATGATTGCGGTGGCGACGTCGGGCGGCGTCGTCGGGCCGGGGGCCGGGCACGCCGCCCTGGTCGCCGTCACGTTGACGATGCTGCTGATCCCTGTCCTCGCCCGGCTCAGCGAGCGCCTGGCGCATGGCGAAGCCGCGCCCGGCGCGCCGGCGACTTTCGAACTCCCGCCCGAAGACCACGCGGCGCGGGTCATCATCGTCGGCTATGGCCGCGTCGGCGCCTTGATCGGCGACATGCTCGCGCGCCATCAGGTCTCTTACATCGCCGTTGATTTCGACGCCAAGCTGGCGGCGCGGGCGCGCGCCGAAGGCGCGCCGATCTATTTCGGCGACGCGACGCGGCCGGATTTCCTTCAGCGCTGCGGCGTCGATAAGGCTCGGGCCCTGGTCGTGACCATGGACGCGCCGCGCGCCAACGAGGCGGTGGTCCAGACGGCGCGGGGCTTGCGGTCCGACCTTGTCATCGTCGCTCGCGCCCGCGACGCCGAGCACGCCAAGGCGCTTTACGATCTCGGCGTGACCGACGCCGTGCCGGAGACGATCGAAGCGAGCCTGCAACTGTCCGAGGCGGTTCTCGTCGATATTGGCGTGCCGATGGGTTATGTGATCGCCTCGATCCACGACAAGCGCGACGAATTCCGCAAACTGCTGATCGAATCGGGCGCGCCGGCGCGGCCGCGCATGGCCAAGAGAACCCGCGTCGGGGCGGCCGAGGCGCCGCCGCGATAGGCAAGTCGAACTTTTGACGCGATGCGGCGCAACGCTTCCCCTTGCAAGGCGTTTCACGGTTGCGCGAGCGGCCCGGCGGGTCTGGTTGCGGGCGCAGCCTTGCGGGTTTAACAATGCCGGCCCGAAGCGGCCGTTCTCAGCGCCGCCGATCTCCTCGTCCTGTTACGATTGATGGAGTGTGCCCATGTCCTTCTCATTGCCCGATCTGCCTTATCCGCATGACGCGCTCGCGCCGATCATGTCGAAGGAGACGCTCGAATTTCATCACGACAAGCATCACCTTGCCTATGTCAACACCGGCAACAACTTGATGAAAGGCACGGAATTCGAAGGCAAGTCGGTTGAGGAAGTCGTCAAAGGTTCGTACGGCAAGAACGCTCCGCTCTTCAACAACGCCGGCCAGCACTTCAATCACATCCATTTCTGGAAATGGATGAAGCCGAAGGGCGGCGGCAAGATTCCCGGCGAATTGGAGAAGGCGATCGTCGATTCGCTCGGCTCCGTCGAGAAAGCCAAGGAAGATTTCATCCAGGCCGGCGTCACGCAGTTCGGCTCGGGCTGGGCCTGGCTGGCCGTCAAGAACGGCAAGATCGAAGTGATGAAGACGCCGAACGGCGAGAATCCGCTCGTACATGGCGGGAAGCCGATCCTCGGCGTCGACGTCTGGGAGCATTCCTACTATATCGACTACCGCAATCGTCGGCCCGACTATCTCAAGGCGTTCGTCGACAATCTGGTCAACTGGGAATATGTCGCCGAACTCTATGCCGCGGCGGCGAAGTAGCGACGCCGAGCTTAGAGCGCTCACGAGACGTGAAAGGCCCGGCCGATCGGCCGGGCCTTGTTCGTCAGGCGCCAGGTCTCGCTATTCGACGAGGTTGAGCGACTTGTCTTTGCAGATATCGACCGAGGCGATGTCGGCCGCTTGGCCGTCTTCGTAGATGGCGTGGAAGTCGTAAAGGCAATCCTTGCCCTTGCCGAGCTTGACGACCTTCTTGCCGCCCGGGGCGAGGTCGGAGACGACCTTTTTCGACTCCGGACCTCCGGCCGCGGCGGCGTCGAGCTCCTTGAGCCCGATCTTTCGGTCGTTGGTTACGGTCACGCTGATCATCGGCCGCGGCTTCGGCTTCGGCTTGGGTTTAGCCGCGGCCTCGGCGACCGGCGCGGCGGCGGGCGCAGCCGCCGGGGCGGCGCCAGTTTGCGCGCGCGCCGCGGTCAACGGAATCGCCGCGGCCAGGACGGCGACCGCGAACACGTTCAAACTTATCCGTATCATTCAGGCCCCTCCAACATGACGTCTTCTGAAAGCGCGTCCTTCGGCGCGCGTCATAATGGCGCCGTGTCTGGGCTCCAGCCAAGCCCGTTTCGTCTCCCGCCGCCTATCCCGCTCAAGCCTGAGAAAAGCTCGTCTCTTGTCCGCGACGCTCCGCCGCAGCCGCGAGCATCGGCACCACATCTTCGACTTTCTCGGCGACAAGATAGCGCAGCTCGAAATCGCCGCGGATGAACCCCTCTTCGCGCATATGCGCGAAGAGAGACAGAAGCGGCCGCCAGAACCCGAAAAGATCGGCGAGGAGCACCGGCTTGTCGTGGCGGAGCAATTGCGCCCAAGTGAGCTGCTCGACCAATTCCTCGAGCGTGCCGACGCCGCCTGGCAGCGCGACGAACGCGTCGGCGCGCTCGAACATCATTTGTTTGCGCTGATGCATGCTGTCGACGACGATCAACTCCTGCGCCTGTTTCAGCGCATGCTCCTTGCGTATGAGGAAGGTCGGTATGACGCCGACGACTCGCCCGCCGCCATCCAAAGCGGCATGGGCGACGCGGCCCATCAAGCCTTCTTCGCCGCCGCCGAAGACGAGCGTGATTCCCGCGCTCGCCAAGGCGCGACCCAGAGCCTCGGCCGCATCGCCGAAACGAGGATCTCGCCCCGGGCTCGAGCCGCAATAGACGCACACGCTCCGAATCGTCGCCATGGGCCTAGTGGCGCTCGCTGCGGCCAAAGGTCAAGCGGGCGGCGCGCCCGCGCTTATGCGTCTAGGCGCGTTTGCCGGCGCGGCGACGCTGCTGGCCGAGGCCCATCTGTTTGGCCAAGGCCGAGCGCGCCTTGGCGTAAGCCGGCGCGACCATCGGATAATCGGGCGGCAGGCTCCATTTCTCGCGGTACTGTTCCGGCGACATATTGTATTGCGTGCGCAAATGCCGCTTCAGCGACTTGAATTTCCGTCCGTCTTCGAGGCAGACGATATAGTCGTTGGTGACCGACTTCTTGGGCGGCACCGCCGGCTTGGCTGCTTCGGGGACCGCCGGCGCCGCGCCGGTCGAGACCCGCATCAGCGCCGAATGGACGTCGCTCAGCAATCCAGGAAGATCGCTCGCCGGCACCGAATTATTGGACACATAAGCGGAAACTATTTCCGCCGCCAGTTCAATATAATTCAACGTCTCTGACATGTCATTGACGCTCCCCGCTAATCTTGCGGCTTGCGCGTTAGCTTGCGGCAAAACTGCGCTTGGCCTCCTCGTCGAGCGGTTTCGACCCTTGAACTTGAAGAGTCGCACGAACGCTCACTTCGAAAAACCATAAGCGCAAAGAATGGCGTCGGCAAGAACAATAGAGAAGAACCTTAGATATTCTATCGGGTCGGGCTTAAACTTATCTTTGCAAAACCACTTCCGGCAGATTCGGCCCCCGGAACATCAGTATAGCAAGCTTGGTCGGATTTCGAGACTGCAAGCACGTTCAATATTGCCGTTTCGGCTCATTTTGCTCGCCCGGCCGGCCTACGGGGATGCGGCCGCGGCGCCAGCGCCCTATATTGCAGCGTCAATATTCTTAGCCGCGGGCCGAAATGCTGCAATCGAAACCTTCGAACTTTCAACCGGCGCCGCCGCGTGCGACGCTGGCGACGACCGCGCGGCAATTGTGGCCCTACATCTGGCCGAAGGACCGGGCCGATCTGAAATTGCGCGTCGTCTTGGCGATCGCGCTGATGATCGCGGCCAAGGCCGTCACGGTCGCCGTTCCTTACGCGTTCAAATGGGCGACCGACGCCTTGGCGGGCCAAGCCGCCGCCGACAAATTGCCGCTGCCCAAGGTTCTGACCGGAATCGTCGCCCTGACCATTGCTTACGGCGCGCTGCGCGTGCTGATGGCCCTGTTCACGCAGGCGCGCGACGCGCTCTTCGCCGCTGTCGCCATGAACGCGGTGCGCCGCCTCGCGGTCGAAGTCTTCGTCCATCTCCATTCGCTGTCGCTGCGCTTTCATCTGGAGCGCAAGACCGGCGGCCTGACCCGCGTTCTCGAACGCGGCCGCAACGCGATCGAGACGATCATCCGAACCTCGATGCTGACCGCGGTTCCGACGATCGTCGAATTCGCCTTCGTCGTCGCCGCGTTCATGGTCTCGTTCGATTGGCGCTACGTCGTCGCGGTCTCGGCGATGATCGCGGCCTACATGGCCTACACGACGGTCGCGACGAATTGGCGGATCGCGATCCGCCGCTCGATGAACGAGAGCGACACCGACGCCAACACCAAGGCGATCGACAGTTTGCTGAACTACGAGACGGTGAAATATTTCGGCGCCGAGGCGCGCGAGGCGGCGCGCTACGACAAGTCCATGGCTCGCTACGAGCGGATGAGCGTGAAAACCTATGTGTCGCTCGCCGTGCTCAACGCCGGCCAAGCGGTCATTTTCACCGTCGGGCTCGTCGCCGCGATCCTGATGTGCGTCCAGGGCATCCGCGCCGGCCGCAACACGGTCGGCGATTTCGCGCTGATCAATCTGATGATGCTGCAACTCTATCAACCGCTCAATTTCATGGGCATGGTCTATCGCGAGATCCGGCAGGCGATCGTCGACATCGAAGCGATGTTCGGCATCCTCGCCGAACACGCCGAGATAAAGGACGCGGCGGGCGCGGCGCCGCTCAAGGTGACGAGAGGCGCGGTCCGTTTCGAGGACGTGCATTTCAATTACGATCCGGAGCGGAAAATTCTGCGCGGCGTCTCCTTCGAAGCGCCGGCCGGCCATACGATCGCCATTGTCGGGCCGTCAGGAGCGGGCAAGTCGACCATTTCGCGGCTGCTGTTTCGCTTTTATGAGCCGAGTTCCGGCCGCATCACGATCGATGGCCAGGACATTTCGCGCGTCACCCAGAAATCGTTGCGCGCGGCGATCGGCATGGTGCCGCAGGACACCGTACTGTTCAATGATACGATCGCCTATAATATCGGCTATGGCCGCGACGGGGCCGGCCGGCCGGAAATATCAGCGGCTGCGGCGAACGCGCAGATCGACGCCTTCATTCGCGCCTTGCCGCTGGGCTACGAGGCGCAGGTCGGCGAGCGCGGCCTCAAATTATCGGGCGGTGAGAAGCAGCGCGTCGCCATCGCCCGCACCATCCTCAAAGGGCCGCCCATTCTGGTCCTCGACGAAGCGACCTCGGCGCTCGACAGTTTCACCGAACGCGAAATTCAGGCGGCGCTCGAGCGCGTCTCGAAGGGGCGCACGACCCTGATCATCGCGCATCGCCTGTCGACGGTGATTCACGCCGACGAAATTCTCGTGCTCGACAAGGGCGTCATCGCCGAGCGCGGCCGCCACGAGGAGTTGCTCGCCAAAGGCGGCCTCTACGCCGCGCTCTGGAGCCGGCAGCGCGAGGTCGACGCAGCCGAGGAGACGTTGCGCCGCGCCGGCGAGATCGAGGCGCGCGAAGAGGCGGAGGCGATCGGCGGCGCGCGGTCCAGCACGGCGCCGCCGATCGAAAAAGAAGAGGCGTGAAGGCGAATGTGGGCTGGTCCGCCCGTCCCGCCATTCGGCAATCGACTTTTCCCGCCATCGGCGCCAAAAGGCCGCAACGCTTGAGACAATAGGCGCCCATGTCCGTCTTTGATTCAATCCGTCGGCAATTCGCGCCGATCCATCCCGAAGGCTATGTGTTCATCGCGGTGTTCTTCGTCGCGACGATCGCGCTCGACTGGCTGTGGAGTCCGCTGGGTTGGATCGCCGCCGTGCTCACTGTGTGGTGCGCCTATTTCTTCCGTGATCCGCAGCGCGTGACGCCGTGGCGCGAGGGCTTGGTCGTCGCGCCCGCGGACGGCGTCGTCAGTTTCGCCGGACCGGCGGCGCCGCCGCCGGAGCTCGGCCTCGGCGACCGGCCGCTGCCGCGCGTCTCGATCTTCATGTCTGTGTTCGATTGTCATGTGAATCGAGCCCCCGTCGCCGGGCGAGTGACGCGGGTTGCGTACAAGCCCGGCCTGTTCCTCAACGCCGATCTCGACAAGGCGAGCGAGGACAATGAGCGCAATGGCGTCGTCATCGAAGGGCCATCTGGAACTTTCGGCGTCGTTCAAATCGCCGGCCTGATCGCGCGGCGCATCGTCTGTTTCGTTAACGAAGGAACGACCTTGAGCGCGGGCGATCGGTTCGGCTTGATCCGGTTCGGCTCGCGCGTCGACGTCTATCTGCCGGACGGCGCGCAAATCCTGGTCGGGCTCAATTCGCGGGCCATCGCCGGCGAGACGGTGATCGCCGATATGAAGCTCGTCGAGCCGCTCCGGGTCTTCCGCCAGAGTTGAGGTATGGACGCTTCCTTTCCCAGCGGCCCCGACCGAACGCCCTTGCAAGGCGCGCCGCCCCTCAGGCCGCAGCGTCGCTTTCGCGGCGTGCCGCTGCGTTTGTTGATTCCGAATCTGGTGACGCTGTTGGCGCTGTGCCTGGGCCTCACCGCCATCCGCTTCGCCTTCGAAGCCCATATCGAATGGGCGGTGATGGCGATCGCGATCGCGGCGGTGCTCGACGGGCTCGACGGGCGCATCGCCCGCGCGCTGAAAGGCGCCTCGCGTTTCGGCGCGGAGCTTGATTCACTGGCCGATTTCGTCGATTTCGGCGTCGCTCCGGCGCTGCTCCTTTACGTGTTCGGCCTTCATCAGATGCCGAGCCTCGGCTGGGTCGCGGCGCTGATCTTCGCCATCGCCTGCGCGCTGCGGTTGGCGCGATTCAACGTGATGATCGACGATCCCGATCGGCCGGCCTGGCAGAATTCCTTCTTCGTCGGCATGCCGGCGCCGGCCGGCGCGATTGTCGCCCTGTTGCCGATCTATCTCCATCTCTCGCTTCTGCACGTCCCCGTCTCGCCCGCCTCGGCGCCGATCGAGATCGCCTACGTGCTGATCGTCGCGCTGCTGATGGCGAGCCGCGTGCCGCATTTTTCGGGAAAGGTCGTCGGCCGGGTGCCGCGCGAATATGTCGCCGTGGTGCTCTTCGCGCTGGTCGCGGGCATTCTCCTCCTGGTCAATTTCCCGATGGAGATGTTGGCGGCGATGACGCTCGCCTATCTGGCGGCGATCCCGTTCAGCGTCAGGCGCTTCGAGCGCCTGCGCCGCGCTGAAGAAAGCTCGAGCGGCGCGGCATTGCCGGGATAGGGCGAGGAGCGACCCTGCCTCTCCTTGTTTTGGGATCACAGACTTTTCCGCCGCGGCTCTGTCCTTCCGCTGCCGACGTCGGAAGGTTTGATCGTTTTAACGAAGAACGCCAAAACGCGCTAAACGCCCATCCGTTTCACGAAAATGCCGATAGCCGTCCAATCAGCGCGACCAACTCACCTTGTCCATGCGTACTCGTCTTCAAAAATACCGATTTTAAGTATGAGCGGGCGGTCTCGTAGCGGATGCCCAGCTCCTCGCTAGCGGCGTGCAGATTGACGCCTTGCGCCAGCTTGAGCGTGACTTTGATTTCCGCCGCCGTCAGGCCGTAGAGCCGACGCAGCAGGTCGTCGGGCGCCGGCGGGCGCATATCCGGATCGGAAATCAGGACCATCGCCGCGGCGCGCCTCGCGCCAATATCGAATCTCGGCGTCGGCAATGGCGCGATCAGTATCGAGTAAGGCGCGCGGGGGGGGGGCGGCTGGCCGACGTCACGCCGCCGGCGCGAGGGCCCGGCTGCGGGTCCAGGCCAAGCGCGTCGTCGAGGAGCGCCGCGAAGCGCTTTTGTTCGCCGTTGGTGCCGGCGCGGCACAGCCCCTCGCGGTCGATCCGAAAACCGTCGCCCTTTGCGCTGATTTGCGCGGCTATTCTGTTCTTGTGGACGACGGCGCGATTTCGCCCGATCGCGACAAAGCCGAACGGCAGTCGATCGAGGACCGTATCGACGGATTCGTTCGACAAGCGGGCCGGGACGAACTGTTCGTGAAGCTGGAGGGCGCGTTGTACGTGCGGCGCGAGCACCTCCAAGAGCCGAAGCTCCTCCTCGGACGGCGCTCCGGCTTTGGCGGACCGAACGATGCTGAGAAAGCTGAAACGCCGATCGTTGAAAATGCTGATGCCGAATCCCTTGAACAAATCCTGCGGCCGCAGCCAATCGCTGTAGAACTCGGTCTTCGTCAATTCGTTTTCGGGATACAGCTCTTCCGTTCTATGGAGGACGCCGCTCGGCTTCAGGAGCTTCTTTTTGCACCCAGGGATTGATGTGGTAATAGTGCTCGGCCAGGGACGACATCGAGCGCGGCTCGTACCGGACATATTCGGAAATGTTGAATTGAGAGTCTCTGTTATCCGAGTGCCAAAGCGCGACCGAAGCGTCTTGGAATTCTTCAGAGACCTTGCCGAGGAAGATCGGCCAACCCGCCGCATCCGTGATGGAAGCGTATAGAAGCTCCGTATATTCGAATGCTCGGCGGATGATCGAGTCCATCGCTTTCTCCCCGGCCTTCATGAACCCCAGCTACGGCGGATATTTCTCCGACAGCAGGCGCGCCGCCAACTCGTCTTGGAGTTTCGTCATGAATTGGCTATCGGACGCGACGCCGTGCTTCAACACAAGCGGCACGCCGCGTTCGGCCCTCACGTCGCGTTGGCTCCAGCCGTTTCTGAAATAGTCGTCGAACATCGGCGCGACGGGAACGCCCCCGGCATGCGCTTGTCGGTGGAGACTAGGACGGCGCCCTTTGCGCCGGCCTCGGCGCTGAGGTCGGCAAGGACATCCGGCCAGAGCGACGCGTCCAGCGCCGCCTGCTAGCCGCTCCGCAACTCGGTCGAGTGCCCACCCAGCCATGAAACGCCCGCGCCAGCCGCGCCGGTCTCTTTCGGCGCCCCCATTTGGGGGTTCTTCTTCCGAAAAAGCAAGCCTAGCATCGGGCCCTCAGTTCCCAACACAGACCGGACAGGCCCGGTCATGATCAAAATTAGCATTTATTTCAGGACTATGCCCACGGTTCGCATTCACGCCAGTTCCGTCATGAAATAACGGGGGTTTCTATGCCGGATTTTACCAAGTCTCTCAGCTTAGCTGCACTGGCAATCGCCACATCCATTGGGCTTCTTACAGCAGCGCGAGCCGACGCTGCGCCGCCAATGGGAGGCGGATACACGGACGTAGTCTCGATTCCGGTGAGCGATTCGGCGGTCAAGGCGATTGCCGGCGCGCTGTTCAAACCTTCTGGCGCAGGGCCCTTTCCCGTCGTCGTTTATCTGAGCGGGTGCGCAGGCCTCGACAACGAAGCGGATCGGGCAATGCAGAAGGCGGCCATCGAGCATTATAAATCTAAGGGGGTCGCCACTCTGATTGTCGATCCATTCACCCCGCGCGGCGAAATGCAAGGCGTGTGCGCTGATCTCGCCGATCCAGCCAAGGCGAGCAAAGGTCCGGAATATTTCGGGCGCACGAGCAAAGATGCGCTCGCGGCGGTAAGTGCGCTCAAAGCCATGCCGGATATTGATCAGAAGCACATATTCTTGCAGGGGTATTCCTTTGGTGCGATTGGCTCGCTCACCGCGATCGATAAGAAGAACCCGGCAAGTCAGGACGCAGGCGTCGCCGGGCTCGTCGCGTACTATCCATTCTGCTTTGACGGTGTTGACCCTTCTGTTCCTGTTCTCGTCCTGATTGGCGAAAAGGACGATTGGACCCCGGCCGCGAAATGTCAGGCTGTGACTGGCAAGGCGGACTTCAATGTCGTCGTCTATCCCGGCGATACTCACGCATTCACAATGAATTTCGGGAAGCCGATCGACTTCGCGGGGCACCACATGGAATACGATGAAAAGGCGACGCAGGACGCCCAACAGCGCGCCGACGCATTCATCGCCGCTCACTTGAAGTGAAGGGAAGACGGGGCAACAGCTAGCGGCTGATCGTAACGGATCTCGTTTTGCGCCGGCGTCAGCAGACGCCGGCGCGACCCGGCACCCGACCGAGATTCCGCCCAGCCATGAAGCGCCCGCGCCATTCGGATCTCGGGGCACTCCCGGAGAGGGGCCGGTCATGAACAAATCCGCCTTTTATTCTGCAGTCGCCGCCGTTCTCGCGATCGGTTTGGCGACGCCCGCGCATGCCTTGATCACCCGCGCCTGGGTTTCCGGCAAGGGCGTCGACGCCGCCGGTTGCGGCGCGCCGACCAACGCGTGTCGCACTTTCCAATATGTCCTGAGCAACATTCTCGCGCCCGGCGGCGAGATCGACGTGCTCGATCCGGCCGGCTATGGCCCGATGACGATCAACTTTGCGGTGCGCATCATCAACGACGGCGTCGGCACGGCGGGCGTGCAGCAAGCGACCGCAGGACAGAACGCCATCACGATCAACGCCGGGCCGAACGACAAGATCAACCTGAAAGGCCTGACGATCGAAGGATTGGGCGTCGCTCAAAACGGCATTCAGTTCAATTCCGGCAACGTGCTTCGGCTCATGGGTTTGAGCATTGCCAACTTCGCGGGAGTGGGGGTGAATTTCGTCCCGAACAACGGCAGCGGCGCGAATAGTTTTTTGATCATCTCCGGCGGCAGCATTGGCGGCAATGGCGGCGGCCAAGTCGTCAATCGTCCCTCCGGCGGTACAAATGGCTACGCGAATCTTCAGGATCATTGCACTCTCGTTAGAGGCCCCATCGGTATCACTGTGGACGGGTCGGCGAGTTCCGCCGGCAAGGCGCAGACCACCATATCCCACTGCACGATCGAATTCTCATCAGCAGTCGCCGTGGAGGCCAGCGGTGAAGCAGCGGTCATGATCGACGAGAGCGCCCTGCTCAACAACACGACGACGTTATCGGCGGACGGCGCGAACGCGCTCATCGCATTGAACGCTTCGTTCATCGAAGGAGCCGCCACGATCAGCAGCACATCGAACGGAGCGATCATCGCAACATTCAGCAATAATGGAGTCGTCGGTTACGGGACATTCGGCACCGCGTTCTCGCCCCAACCTCTTCATTGATCACGGAGATGCAATCCTATGTCCAAGCTTGTTTCACCGTCGATCCTCGCGAGCGTCTTCCTCGTCCTGAGCCTGACGACGCCCGCTCATGCCTTGATCAACCGCGCTTGGGTTTCCGGCCACGGGACCGACGCCGCCGGCTGCGGCGCGCCGACCAGCCCCTGCCGCAGCTTCCAATATGTCCTGAACAACATCGTCGCCCCCGGCGGCGAGATCGATGTGCTGAATCCGGCCGGCTATGGGGCGATGACGATCGCGTTTGCAGTCACGATCCGCAATGACGGGGTCGGCGTGGCGGGCGTGCAACAAGCGACCACGGGCCAGAACGCTGTCACGATCAATGCGGGGCCAAATGACAATGTCAGCCTGGTGGGGCTAACGATCGAAGGACTCGGCGTCGCGCAGAACGGCATCCAGTTCAATTCCGGCAGCGGTTTATTACTCGCAAACTCGGAAATCTTCGGTTTCACCGGAATCGGCCTGAACTTCACGCCGAACAACGGCAACAACAACTTTGTCGGTTTAGAGGTCTCGGGCGGCGGAATTTACCAAAACGGCGGCCGCGGCGTCGTTGTGAAGCCCTTCGGGGGCGCGCTCGCGCTCGCGAACCTCAAGGATCAATGCGACATCAATGAAGGAGTGACCGCGGACGGGTGGGTCGATCCTGTTCCGAGCGGAGAAGAAGCGGTGCACGTGAACATCTCCGACTGCACTCTCAACGCCGCAGGCACGGCGGTTCAGGCCAGCGGCCCGAGCACCGGCGGCTATTCCACCACTATAGATCTCGACCATGCCGTCGTATCCAACTCGACCACCGGCCTATCTGCGGACGGCGCACACACCGTAATCACGGCGAACGCCTCCACCTTTTTCGGCATTACCACAGTCACCAGCGCGACGAACGGAGGGTTCATCAGTTCGTTTGGCAACAACGCTGTCTATTTCTATGGGTCGATTGGCGCAGGTTTTTCTACCCAACCGTTAAACTAGATCGGCTCGGGCGCTTCCAGCATGATCACCTTCATCAGAAGCGTTGTCGCAATGCCGAGCAAGCTCGAAGAGCTGCTCGCCGTTGCAAAGGAGTCCGTACCAGTAAACAAGCGCCTCCACGGCCTCGACGTCGCGATCGCCGCCTCGTTCGGGGGGCAGCGCGAACTGGCCTGGGTGCTCGATGCGCCCGGCGTCGGTCACCTTGAAGACGCCGCGAACAAGCTGATGACCGACGCCGAATATCGCGCGATCCTCAAGAAGATGGAGACCCTGGTCATGCCCGGGTCGGTTCGAGACCAGATTTGGCGACACGTTTAGGGTGGGTTCATTGCTCGAAGGCGGCGGCGCGTAAGCGCTCGCTCCGGCTCGGTGAGCCTTGATTGACCCATAGAGGCTGCCAAGGACTCGGAATCTCCGCCGAATTCCCGGTTTCCTCTTTTTTAAAAAATCATATAGGGTCCGCCGCGTTTTCGCCGGGGTTCGCCGGCGCAACCGGTTGGACAGGTCGCCCTCAGGCGACCCGCGTTTTCGCCCTTACCTGGAGCGTCGGCGCGATCAAGCAGGGCCCCTATGTCGAAAGAAGAATTGCTGGAATTTCCGGGCTATGTCGTCGAGCTCCTGCCCAACGCGACGTTCCGCGTGAAGCTCGAGAACGACCACGAGATCATCGCCCATACCGCAGGCAAGATGCGGAAGAACCGGATTCGCGTGCTGGCCGGCGACAAGGTTCTTGTCGAGATGACGCCCTACGATCTGACCAAGGGCCGCATCACCTATCGGTTCAAATAATCCCGCCCAAGCGCCCGTTCAGCGCATAGAGACCAGGATCATGAGCGAGCCGGCTCGGCGCCCAAAACTCGTTCTGGCGTCCGCCTCCGTTCGGCGCCTCGCGCTTTTGGGCCAGATCGGGCTCGATCCCGCCGCCGTCATTCCCGCCGACATCGACGAGACGCCGCGCCGAGGCGAATCGCCGCGCGCGCTCGTCCAGAGGCTGGCGAGCGAAAAGGCGGCGGTGGCGGCGAGAGTCGCCGAAAATCGCGACGAGCTCGGCCGTTGCCTCGTGCTGGCCGCCGATACGGTCGTCTGCGTCGGCCGCCGCGCTTTGCCGAAATGCGAGGTGATCGAGGAAGCGGCGACCTGCTTGCGCATTCTGTCCGGGCGCGCTCACCGGGTCTATACGGCAATTGCCCTGTCGACGCCGAGCGGCTCCTTGCGCCGGAGGCTGGTCGAGGCGCGCGTCAGGTTCAAACGCCTGTCCCGCGACGAGATCGACGCCTATCTTGCGAGCGGCGAATGGCGGGGAAAAGCGGGCGGCTACGCGATTCAAGGCTTCGCCGGCGCGTTTGTCGTGCGCCTCGTCGGATCCTATACTTGCGTCGTCGGCTTGCCGTTGGTCGAGACGATGGGGCTCTTGGCGGGCGAGGGCCTGCCAGCCTACGCCTATTGGCCGGCGGACGCCGACGCGAAGGTGAAAAGCGATGACCAATTCGCCGGCTAACGACAATAAAGGCGCAAGGACCCCGGCCTGCCCGATTTGCGGCCGTCCTCGCGTCGCCGAGCACCGTCCGTTTTGCTCGCGCCGCTGCGCCGACGTCGATCTGCATCATTGGCTGAGCGCCGCCTATGTCATTTCAAGTCGCGAGGCGGCGGAAGAGGACGGGCCAAGCGCCGACGATCCGCTTTGGCGGCGGCCCAACGAATCCGGCGCCAAAACGTGACGCGGCCCACGAAAATCGCCGCGGCGCAGGCGGATGTAGCCGCGCTCGCTGAGCGCGGCTGACGCGGCCAGCGGCCGCGTCTACAAAGCGGCGCTCAGGGAGCGCGGCTGCACTTTGCGTATTAACTGCCGCGGCGTGCGGTCCGACCAACGGGGGAGAGGCATGGAATATCGCCAGCTTGGCCATTCGGGCCTGAAAGTGTCCACCCTCGCCATGGGCACGATGACGATCGGCGGCCGCGGCAATTTCTCGAAAGTCGGCAATGTCGGGCTCGACGAGGCGCGGCGCCTGATCGACCTCGTCATCGATTCCGGCGTCAATCTCATCGACACCGCCAATGTCTATTCCGGCGGCGCCTCGGAGGAGATTATCGGCGAGGCGCTCGGCGGCAAGCGCAAGGGCGGCGTCCTCATCGCCACCAAGGCTCGCTTTCCGATGGGCGAGGGGCCGAACGACCGAGGCTTGTCGCGCTGGCATCTCGTCCGCGAATGCGAAGCCAGTCTGCGGCGGCTGCGCACCGACGTGATCGACCTCTATCAAGTCCACCAATGGGACGGCTTGACGCCGCTCGAAGAGACGATGGAGGCGCTCGACAGCCTGGTCCGCAGCGGCAAGGTGAGGTATGTCGGCTGCTCGAATTATTCCGGCTGGCATGTGATGAAGGCGATGGAAGTCGCCCGGCGAGACGGACGCATTCCCTTCGTCTCGCAGCAGATTCACTATACGCTCCAGGCGCGCGAAGCGGAGTACGAACTCATTCCGATCGCGCTCGACCAGGGCCTCGGCGTCCTCGTTTGGAGCCCGCTCGCCGGCGGGCTCCTGTCGGGCAAGCACCGGCGCAACAAGCAGGCGCCGGAAGGGACAAGGCAATTCGCCGGCTGGAGAGAGCCCCCGATCTATGACGAAGCCAAGCTCTGGAGCATCGTCGACGTGCTCGTCGCGATCGCGGAGGCGCACGGCGTCTCGGGCGCGCAGGTCGCGCTCGCGTGGCTGCTTGGCCGGCCCGGCGTGACTTCCGTCATTGTCGGCGGCCGCACCGAAGCGCAGTTCAAGGACAATCTTGCCGCCTCGGATCTGAAGCTCTCCGCCGAAGAGCGCAAGCGCCTCGACGAGGTCAGCCTGCCGACCTTGATCTATCCCTACTGGCATCAAAGCTGGACCGCGAGGGATCGGCTCGGGCCGGCGGACCTTGCGCTGCACGCGCCGTATTTGGTTGGGTGAGCCCGGCCCGGCGTCGCAGGCCCATCCGTCATTGCGAGGAGCGCAGCGACGAAGCAATCCATTCGTAGGGCAGCGCTCTATGAATGGATTGCTTCGCTTCGCTCGCAATGACGGCCAGCGACGGCCGGTACGGACCCGTCACGCCTCGAAGAAGCCCGGATGCCGGGTGACGAAAATCTCCAGCTCCCGCAGGACTTGATCCAGATGGCGGCCCATCGCCTCGCGCGCCGCCTCAGGCTCGCGCGAGGCGAGCGCGCGATAAATCTCCTGATGTTCGCCGAACGTGCGCACCATGCGGCCGGGCTCCGGCAGCAGCGTGCGCCGCACGCGCTCGAGATGGGTGCGGACCGGATCGAGGATTTCGGCGACCCGGCCCCAGCCCAGCGCATCGACCAATTGCAGATGAAGCACGGTGTCGAGTTCGTGGAAGCCTTGCATGTCGCCCGCGTCAAGGGCGGTGCGTTGGTAGGCGATGTTGCGGCCCAGACGTTCGATCGCCGCATCCGGCAACTCGCGCGCGCAGGTGGCGACGACCTCCATTTCCAGCGCGCGGCGCACCAGCATCCATTGCCGAGCGTCGGATAGCCTTATCTTGGCCACGTACGAGCCGCGTTGCGGCTCGACCACAACCAGCTTTTCGAACGCCAAGCGATTGACCGCCGCGGTCACCGACAGGCGCGAGACCTGAAACCGGGCGCTGAGCTCGATCTTGTCGATGAGGGCGTTGGGCGGCAGCTCGCCGGAGACGATCGCCTGTTTAACGCTCAAATAGACCCGATCGGCCTTGGACTGACGGGCGCCGTCGCCGGACAAGCCGACGCTCGACGCTTCGTTCCCCACCAAGCGAGCGCCTCTGGTTCCCCCAAGCAATTTCGCGCCTCCATCGGCAAAAACGCTTGACCGACACGCACTAGTATAACTAGCATATCAGATAGTCGATAAGCAACGATCGCGCGAGACAGGCCTTTAATGTTCCGTCTGCGCGTCTGCAAATGGGCGGAGCGACTCAATGCGGCTTTGGCGGAGCGCGCCTCGGACGTCTCGCGAATCGCCTTCCTTTTCCGCGGTCGAGCCGTCGAATGCGGCGCTCCAGCGCGGCGCGGTCGTGCTGGCCGCCAAAGGCGTCTCCAAATCTTTCTCAGGCGTATGGGCGCTGCAAGACGTCGATTTCGAACTCAAATGCGGCGAGGTCCACGCTCTGATGGGCGAGAACGGCGCCGGCAAGTCGACGCTGATGAAGATCCTCGCCGGCGTCCATAGCGATTATATCGGCGAGATCAGCGTCGCTGGGCGCGCGACGACATTCGCCGGCGTGCGCGACGCCGAACTCGCCGGCGTCGCCATTATCCATCAGGAATTGAATCTCGTCCCCGAATTGAGCGTCGCCGAAAATATGTTTCTCGGCCGCGAGCCGCTGATCGCCGGCCTCATCGTCGATCGGCGACGCATCGTCGCCGTGGCGCGCGACCTGCTGCGCCGTCTGAACATCGCCATCGATCCCGAAAGCCGAGTCGGCGCTCTGCGCGTCGGCGAGCAACAATTGGTCGAGATCGCCAAGGCGCTGTCGCTCGATACGCGCATTTTGATCATGGACGAGCCGACTTCGGCTCTGTCGTCCTCGGAATGCGAGACTTTGTTCAAGGTCGTCCGGCAACTCGCCGCTTCCGGCGTCGCCATCATCTATACGTCCCATCGTCTCGACGAGGTGATGGCGCTCGCCGATCGGGTCACCGTGCTGCGTGACGGCCGCCATGTGCTCACGGCGCCCGTCGCCGAAATTTCGCGCGAACGGATCATTTCGGCGATGGTCGGGCGCGATGTGGCGACGAGCAGCCGCAACGCCGCCGCCGTAGCCGCGCCGCCGATCCTGTCGGTCAAGGACTTGACCTTCGACGTCGTCACTTCGCGCGGCTGGCGGCGCGTGCTGCATGGCGTCAATTTCGAGGTCAGGCGCGGCGAAGTCTTCGGCATAGGCGGCCTGCTCGGCTCGGGCCGCACCGAGATCGTCGAAGCTATTTTCGGCGCCGGCCGCGGCTGGCGCGGCGGCGCCATCTCGATCGACGGCGAGCTGGCGACGATCAACTCGCCCGCCGACGCGTACCGGCTCGGCATCGCGCTGGTGACGGAGGACCGCAAGACGCGCGGCCTGCACCTCGCCTCCACCATCCGCGACAATGTCGCGCTGCCCTCGGTCGGCGCCATGTCGCGCTTCGGCTTGCGCGCCTTCGCGCGCGAGGCGGCGCTGGCTGCGGACGTCGTCCAGCGCCTGTCCGTGCGCTGCACCGGCGTCGATCAGGTCGTCTCCAACCTGTCGGGCGGCAATCAGCAAAAGATCGTGATCGGCAAATGGCTTGCGACCGAGCCGCGCGTGCTCCTGCTCGACGAGCCGACGCGCGGCATCGATGTCGGCGCCAAGCAGGAAATCTACCAGCTCATTTTCAAACTCGCCGCGGAGGGGCTCGCCATTGTCGTCGTCAGTTCAGAACTGCCGGAGCTGTTGCTTCTTTCTGATCGGGTTTTGGTGATGTGCGAAGGACGACAGACGGGAATTTTGCGCCGCGGCGAGGCGACCCAAGAAGCCGTGATGCGGCTCGCCGCGCCGGGGGGCGTCGACGATTTCAGGAAAATGCCCGCATGACCGCGCTGCGCATCCTCTCCCGAACCAAGCTCTATTGGGGCTTGCTGCTGATTTTCGCGATCGGCGCAATCCTCTCGCCGCATACCTCGTCGGGCAGGAACATTTTCCTGTCGTACCCCAATCTTACCGACGTCCTGCGGCAGGTCTCGATCACCGGCCTGGTGGCGACCGGCATGACGATCGTCATCCTGCTTGGCGGCATAGACCTTTCGGTCGGCTCGGTGATGGGCTTCTCGACCGTGATTTGCGCCATGCTGCTGACCAAAGCCGGTTGGACGGCCGCCTCGGCGATCGCGGTTCCGGCGGTGGTCGTCGTGAGTTTCGCCGCGGTCGCGTTCTTGGCGCGGTTCGTGCTCAGCGGGCTGGCGCGCGGACGCGACGCCCATGTCGGCCGGCGACGGGAGATTGATCTCGGCGTGTGGCGCGGCTTCTGGCTGCCTTGCCTCCTCGGCCTTGTCGCGGCGGCGATCGCCTTCGTCTTCGTCACGAGCCAGCTTTCGACCAAGTTCGGCGTCCTGGCCGTGCTGCTGGCGACCCCTTGCGTCGCGCTGCTGCTCGGCTCGCTCAACGGCGCGATCATTGTCGGGGGGCGGCTGCAGCCCTTCATCGTGACGCTGGCGATGATGGTCGCCGCGCTCGGGATCGGACGCCTCACCGCCGGCCAGGACAATGCGGTTGTGCCGGTCTATACCGGCACTAACGCGACGGAAGCCTTCGAAATCCTGCGCTCGATGGTCGGCGGCGTGCTGCCAATGCCGGGCGTGTTCTTCCTCGCAGCGATCATCCTGTTCGGCGCGATCCTGCGCTTCACCTCCTTCGGCCGCTACATCTACGCGATCGGCGGCAATGTCGAAGCGGCGCGTCTCTCGGGCATCAACGTCGTCCAGGTCCAATTCACGGCCTACCTTCTTTCGGGGCTGCTCGCCGGCGTCGCCGGCGTGCTGTTCGTGGCCCAATATCGTCAGGGCAAGCCGGATGCGGGAACCGGTCTCGAACTCGACGCGATCGCAGCCGTCGTCATTGGCGGGACCAGCCTGATGGGCGGACGCGGCGGCCTCGCTGGCACGCTGGTCGGCGTGCTGATCTTTGGTCTCCTCTCCGACATCCTTCAATTGCAGAACATCGATTCGAACGTTCAGCTCGTGATGAAGGGGCTGATCATCGTCTGCACGGTTCTCGTGCAGGAGCAGAATCTCGGCCAACTCGTCGCCAGGCTGAGGCGCATCGCGCCGCCGCCGACGCGCGAGCCGGCGAGATCGGCCGAACTCGCTCGGTCGCCAGGCGTTCTAGAAACCTTGAAAATTCGGGAGGACCTCGATGAAGCGTCGTGATTTTCTGAAACTGTCGACCGCCGTCGCCGGAGCGACGCTGACCACCTATCTGCCGAGCGGCTGGCGGGCCCAGGCGGCGGCGAAATGGAAGGTCGGCTTCAGCCAATGCACCACGTTGGAGCCCTGGCGCGTCCAGTTCAATAAGGAGATCGAGACCGAGGCGAAGAAGCATCCCGAGGTCGATCTCATCATCACCGACGGGTTGGATAAGACCGAGAAGCAGGTCGCCGATTGCGACAACCTCATCGTTCAGCAGGTCAACGTACTGTTGATCTCGCCGAAAGAATCCGCGGGCCTGACCGGCGTCGTCGACAAGGCGATCGACGCCAAGATTCCGGTCATCGTGCTCGACCGCAACGTCGAGACCAAGCGAATCACCCAGTTCATCGGCGGCGACAACAAGCTGATCGGCCGCTCGGCCGGCGAATATGCCGTCAAGCTGCTCGGAGGACCGGGCAAGGCGCAAGGCAATGTGGTCGAAATCTGGGGCGGCATGGGCACCCAGCCGGCGCATGACCGCCATGACGGCTTCCACGAATTCACCGACAAGGAGCCGGGCGTCAAGATGCTGCTCAACAACCAGTCCGGCGACTGGAAGCAGGATCAGGCGTACAACATCATGACTACGGCTTTGCGCAACAACGAGAAGATCGATCTCGTCTATGGCCATAACGATCCGATGGCCTATGGCGCGTATCTCGCCGCCAAGGATGCGGGCCGCGAGAAGGACATCAAGTTCTTCCTCGGCATCGACGGCTTGCCGGACGAAGGCGTCGAATGGGTGAACAAGGGCCTGCTGACTGCGACCTTCCTCTATCCGACGCCCGGCGCCGAAGGTTTGCGCCAGGCGATCAAGCTTCTCAACGGCGAGAAAATCCCCCCGGTGATCACCCTGCCGACCAAGCTGATCACCAAGGAGAACGCGCCGGAGATTCTGAAAGCGAACGGCTTGCTCTGACCCT
Organism: Alphaproteobacteria bacterium; assembly: GCA_021325385.1. Taxonomy (GTDB): domain Bacteria; phylum Pseudomonadota; class Alphaproteobacteria; order Rhizobiales; family Beijerinckiaceae; genus Roseiarcus. The sequence continues at coordinate 35,353 of JAJPHH010000014.1, read as the reverse complement.
CCCGGGAAGCCGTTTTCTGGAGCCGCGCCGCCTGGCGCGGCTCCTCTTTTAATACCCGTGGGGCGCCAATTCGGATTGCGTCGGCAGGCGTCCGTTCGGCGTCAGCTTGTCGACCAGGCTCGGCAGGACCAGCGCGAGTTGGCTCAGCAATTCCTGTTCGCTGACGCCGGCTTGGCGGGCGAGATCGCTTATCGTCTGTTGGCCGAGCGCCGAGCCGACCTGCGCCGGCGACACCGGCTGATTGGGCCCGGCGGCGATCCAGGAATTGACCGCCTCGCCGTGGCCGGCGTTTTGAAATCGCTGCACGAGGTCGTTGAGCCCGCTCAGCAAACCGCCGCTTTGGGGCGCCGGCGGGGGCGGCGGCGCCGCGCCTTGGCTCGGCGCAGCGGCGCGATTGCTGAAATACTTCCCAAGCAGGAGCGCGCCCGCCGCGATCGCGAGGGGGGCGGCGACGGCGCCGCCGGGAACCGAATCTTTCAGAGCGTCGTCGAACAATCCCATGCGAACCTCCTCTTCGTCTAACCAAAGCCGGCCGACGGCCAAGCGATAGCGCCTTGCCTTTTAGGCCTCTATCGCGGACAAAAGAATGACGGAGAGCCGACTCGGGCCTGCGCGGCGGGCCTGCCGCTCTCTCGAATAGGGGATGGAAACCATGTCAATCATTGCTTGGATCATTCTCGGGCTTATCGCCGGCTTCATCGCCAGCAAGATCGTCAACAAGACCGGCGAAGGCTTTTTTCTCGACATTGCGCTTGGCGTCATCGGCGCGATTGTCGGCGGCTTCCTGTTCAGCCTGATCGGGCATCAGGGCGTCACAGGCCTCAATCTGTGGAGCCTGTTCGTCTCTGTGATCGGCGCGGTCGTAGTGCTCTTGATCTATCGCGCGGTCGTAAAGGCCTGACGGCGCGGTCCTTCAGCTTTCGGCGGCGCGCCAACGCGCCGCCGAAATGTCGTCCGCGCCCCTCGGCTCGACCCAATCGCCGCGTGCGCCGCCGACGAGATGGGCGCGCTTCCAGAACGGCGCGCGCGTCTTCAAATAATCCATCAGGAAACTCGCCGCCTCGAACGCGTCGCCGCGATGCGCCGCGGCGACGGCGACCAGCACGATGCGGCCGCTCGCTTCGATCAGGCCGTAGCGATGGACGATGGTCGCGCCGAGCAGCGGCCAGCGCGATAAAGCTTCGGCGGCGACGCGCTCGATCTCGGCGATCGCCATGGCGCCGTAATGTTCGATCTCGAGCGCCTGCAGCGTCCCGCCCTCGTCGCGGCAAAGGCCGACGAACGTGACCAGCGCGCCGATATCGGCGCGGCCGCGCCGCAAGGCTTCGCTCTCGACGGCCGGATCGAAATCCTCGCGCTGCACGCGAACGATTGGCTTCGCCGCGCCGGCCATTGGGTCAGCCGCCCGTCATCGGCGGAAAGAAGGCGATCTCCTTCGCCCCAGCGATGCGGGCGTCGTGCGAGACATGGGCGCGGTCGAGCGCCGCGCGGATGACGCTCTTCTTCTCGAAAGCGTGCGCGTAGGCCTCGTCCTTTTCCGCCAACCAGGTCATGAGGTCGTCGACTGTCGCGACGCTCGCCTGCGGCGCGATCTCCTCTTCGCTTTTGCCGACCCGTTCGCGCACCCAGGCGAAATAGAGCGCCTTCATGTTCCGCTCATTCGGAGGCGAGGTGATCGTAGCTCGCCTTGAGATAGTCCCAGCCCGTATAGAGCGTCAGGATCGCCGCCGCCCAGAGCAGAACGACGCCGATCCGCGTCGTTCCCGGAAGGATGCGCTCGCCCGCGGGACCCGCAATCAGGAAGGCGATGGCGACAAGCTGCACCGTCGTCTTCCATTTGGCGATGGTCGAGACCGGCACTGGCACCCGCAATTCGGCGAGGAATTCGCGCAAGCCGGAAACCAGGATTTCACGGCACAGGATGACGATCGCCGCCCAGAGGGACCAGCCGGCGATCACCCGGTCCGCGGCGAGCACGAGCAGCGTCGCGGCCACCAGCAATTTGTCCGCGATCGGATCGAGCATGCGGCCGAGCGAAGATTGCTGCGACCAGGCCCGGGCGAGATAGCCGTCGAAGAAATCGGTGATCGCAGCGGCGACGAAAATCGCCAGCGCCGTCCAGCGCATCCAATGCTCCGCCGGCCAGAACAGCAGCGCGACGACGAGAGGCACCGCCGCCAGCCGACCATAAGTCAGCAGGTTCGGCAAATTCCATTGCCGCTGCGCGGCCCCAGTGGAAGCAGACGCCATGACCTTAATGAGGTGACATTGTCGGGCGGTCGCGGTCAATGACCACAGGCGTCAAATAAGCACGCGACGAGCCGGAATAAAGGCGAAGCCTCAGAAATTGGCGGTTGGCGATGGGCAATCGGCAGTGGGTAATTCGCGCGGCCGGCCGCCTCCGCGCTTGCAACGCCGTTCCTTCGCCTGCCTACTGCCGGCTGCCGATTGCCGAAAACGAGGTCCTCATGTCCGGCGCCCATGTCGTCGATCATCCCCTGGTGCAGCATAAGCTGACCTTGATGCGCGACAAGCAGCGCTCGACCAAGGGCTTCCGCCAGCTCATGAACGAGATCGGCATGCTGCTCTGCTACGAGGTGACGCGCGACCTGCCGATCGAGATGGTGGAGGTCGAGACGCCGATCGAAAAGACCCGCGCGCCGATGATCGCCGGGAAGAAGCTGGTTTTCGCGCCGATCCTGCGCGCCGGCGTCGGCTTCCTCGACGGCATGCTCGAATTGGTGCCGTCCGCCCGCGTCGCCCATATCGGCATTTATCGCGATCCGCAGACGCTGGAGGCCGTGGAGTATTATTTCAAGGCTCCGGCCGACGTTGCCGAGCGGCTGGTCATCGTCATGGATCCGATGCTGGCCACAGCCAATTCGGCGATCGCCGCCATCGACCGGCTGAAGCGCCGAGGCGTCAGGGATATCCGCTTCGTCTGTCTGCTGGCGGCGCCGGAAGGCGTCGAGCGGCTGAACAAGGCCCATCCCGACGTCCAAATCTGGACCGCCGCCATTGACGAGCGCCTCAACAATCATGGCTACATCGTGCCCGGGCTGGGCGATGCGGGCGACCGGATGTTCGGCACGCGTTGAGGCGTCAGCGCCCGGCGCGAGTCGATCGCAGGACGCGAATATTCGCCTCAGCCGGGGGTTTGAATTGCCTTCCAGCCGCCTCCCGCCTATATATTGGCTATTCCCGCATGATGAGAACTTGAGGCTCCGCCTCCCGGGCGCCGGCTAAGAAAGCGCGCCAAGACGAATTCTTTAGGGAGCGGCGAAGGAGACTGAGAATTATGACCGAAGCCCCGTTAATGCCCAAAGCGACAGCCGTTTGGCTGGTCGAGAACACGTCGCTCACCTTTGACCAGATCGCCGAATTCTGCAAACTCCATCCTTTGGAGGTGAAAGGCATCGCGGACGGAGAAGTGGCGACCGGCATCAAGGGCTTCGACCCGATCTCCGCCGGCCAATTGACCCGTGAGGAGATCGCGGAAGCTGAGAAGAATCCCGATCATCGGCTGAAGCTGGCCGCCGCCAAGGTGCGGCTGCCCGAGATCAAGAAGCCGCGGGGTGCGCGCTATACGCCGCTGTCGCGCCGGCAGGATCGGCCGAACGCCATTCTCTGGCTGTTGCGCAACCATCCCGAGCTGAAGGACGCGCAGATCATGCGCTTGGTCGGGACGACCAAGTCGACCTTGCAGTCGATCCGCGAGCGCAGTCATTGGAACTCGGCCAATCTGCAGCCGATGGATCCGGTGACGCTCGGCCTCTGCTCGCAGATCGACCTCGACTTCGAGGTCAATCGCGCCGCCAAGGAGCGGCCGAAGGCCGAGGAGGAGGGCGGTCAGACGCTGGTGCCGGCGGAAATCACCACCGCCAAGCCGGCGCCGGCGCCGACGACGAGAACCGAGGTCTTTGGCGGGCCAGCTAAGCCGAAGAGCGAAGAAGAGAAGATCGACGTCGATTCGGTCTTCGGCAAGCTCAAAACGCTAAAGAACGCGGGTTGAGCGCGTCGCCGGCGGGCCCCGCCGGCGCGGGCTGCGAAAACCAGGCGAGGACTAGTCTCGTGCAGACCCGCGCTTATTGCGCTTGACGCTTCTCTCCTTCGAGAATCAACTGTCGCCAGGCGGCAATTCTCAAGGAGGTATCCCATGCGGGAATTTTCTCTGCTTGGCCGATGCGCCCGCGCCGTGGCGGCGGTCGGGCTGATCACGACTTCCCTAGCGGCGCCCGCTTCGGCCGTACCCCTGACCAGCGCCGGCTTTGGCGCCGTTGGACCTGTCTTCTTAGCGCAGATGCAGCAGGTTCCGAGGCCCGGCCCGGTCGGTGGCGGCGCGGCCGGCGTCAGACCCGCTGCCCCCGGCTGGCGGCCAGGACCAGGCCACGGGCCGGGGCCCGGGCCCGGATTCGGCCATGGGCCTAGCCCTGGCTCTGGCGGCCAGTGGGCTTACCACCACCATCACGGCGGCCACTGGCGGAATGGCGTCTGGGTTCCGGCCGTCGCCTTCGGCATCCTGGGCGCAGCCGCGGCCGCGGCGATGTTCGGGGCGCCGCCCGAGCCCGGCATGTGCTGGTATTACGACGATCCTTACCAAACCACCGGCCATTGGGATTATTGCTGATCATTTCATCGACCGTCCTCAAAGCGGCGCGCAAGCGCCGCTTTTTTTGTCGGCCGCGAGTTGACTGAGACAACTCACGAGTCTTAATCTGTGATCGGAGGAGCCCTCCCAATGACCATGGTCGATGAAATCCGCAGCTTCAATCGCTTCTACACGCGGCGGATCGGCCTCCTCGAAGAACGCCTTTCCGACAGCCCGTTCTCGCTGGTCGAGGCGCGCGTACTCTATGAGTTGGCGCGCGGCGAGTTGGGCACGGCGGCCGATCTCGGCCGCGCCCTGGATATGGACAAGGCGCATCTGAGCCGCGTCCTGTCCCGCCTGCGGGCTCGCGGCCTCGTCGCGGCCGAAGTCAGCCCTCGCCACGCCAAGCATCGCCTCCTCTCCCTGACCGAGGCGGGCCGCGAGGCCTTTGCGGCGCTCGAGCGGGGAACTCAGGCGCAGATGACAGCCTTGCTCTCGCCGCTCGACCCCGCCGCGAGCGAGCGATTGAGCGGCGCGATGCGTCAGATCCGCTCCCTGCTCGAAAAGCCGGCCGCTCAGCCCGAGAAATCCTTCGTTCTGAGGTCGCCGCGCGTCGGCGATCTTGGCTGGGTCATTCATCGACAGGCGGCGCTCTATGCCGAGGAATATGGCTGGGACGGGACTTTCGAAGGCCTGATCGCCGCAATAATCGGCCGCTTCGTCGCCGAATTCGACGCCGCCAAGGAAGCGGCCTGGATCGCCGAGCGCGATGGCGCGATCGTCGGTTCGATCTTACTCGTCCGCGGCGACGAGGAAGGGGTCGCCAAGCTGCGCCTCCTCTATGTCGAGCCGAGCGCCCGCGGCCACGGCATCGGCGCGGCTTTGACGAAGGCCTGCATCGAGCGGGCGAAAGAATGCGGCTATCGTCGCCTTGTACTCTGGACCAACGACGTCCTCGTCGCGGCGCGGCGCATTTATCAGGCCGCGGGGTTCAAGCTCGTTGCCGAGGAGAGGCATCATTCCTTCGGCCACGATCTTGTCGGGCAGAATTGGGCGCTCGAGCTTTTAGGCGAGTAGAGTTGCTTTCGCGAAGAGGAAGTCCTCAGGTCGAGGCCAGCACTTTGATCGCCGGCGCGCGGTCGAGCACGTCGACGACGACGCGGCCGCCGAAGCGGCGAATCGCGACATTGGCCGACGCGCCTTTGAGCGATAGTCCGCGCAGAACGATTTCGTCGAGGAAATTCGGCAGGACCGGCTCCTCAAAGCTCAGCCGCGATTCGTCCGGATGGAAGACCAAGCCGATGCAGGATTGAATCATCGAGAGCGGCGCCGCCGCGGCCCAGGCTTGCGGAATGCAAGCGACCGGGTAGGAGGTCGGACCTTGCGTACGCTGGCGCGGGAAGCCGCAGAACAGTTCGGGCAGCCGCCTGAGATCGACGAAGGTCGACGCGGCGAATACGCCTTCGAAGATTTTCGCCGCTTCCTGCCGGAAACCGTACCTGGCGAAGCCGGCTGCGATCATCGCGTTGTCATGCGGCCACACCGAGCCGTTGTGATAGCTCATCGGGTTGTAGCGAGCCTCGGTCGAGGCGAGCGTGCGCACGCCCCAGCCGCAATAGAACGAGCTTCCGGTTAAAGTACGGACGACCTTCGCCGCCCGCTCGGGATAAGCGACGCCGGCAAACAGCGCATGGCCGGCGTTCGACGAGCGCACGCGGCAGGGCCGCTTGTCGCCGTCCAAGGCGAGAATATAGGTCCCCATCTTTTCGTCGAAGAAGCTTTCGTCGAAGCGGCGGCGCAATTGTTCGGCTTTCGCGGCGTAGCGCGCGCCGCGATCGGGCTCGCCGAGCCGCCGTCCGATTTCTTCGGCCGCCCGCCACGCTGCGTAGACATAGGCTTGCGCTTCAACAATCGCGACCGGCCCATGCGCCAAGGAGCCGTCGGCGTGGAATACGGAATCCTGGCTGTCCTTCCAGCCCTGGTTGACCAGACCCTCCGCAGTCCGGCGGCCGTATTCGATGAAACCGTCGCCGTCGCGATCGCCGAAGCGCTCGATCCATTCGAGCGCCGCTTCGATATTCGGCCACAGCCGGCGAATGAAGGCGATGTCGCCGGTGCGCTCAAGATAAGCGCCGGCGAGCATGACGAAGAGCGGCGTTGAATCGATGCTGCCGTAGTAGCGGCGGAACGGCACTTCGCCGAGCGCCGCCATCTCGCCGTGACGCGCCTCGTGTAGGATCTTGCCCGGCTCGGCGTCGGCCTCCGGATCGACCTCCTTCGCCTGTTCGGCGGCGAGATGGCCGAGCACGCCGCGCGCGATCATCGGATCGAGCCAGAGCGTCTCAAGCGCGGTGATCAACGCGTCGCGTCCAAAAACCGTGCTGAACCACGGGATGCCGGCGTAAGGGTAGGGGCCTTCCGGGAGATCGGTGATCAGCATGTAAAGATCGGACACGCTGCGCCTCGCCGCCTCGTTGAAGACTTCGTTCGAGGTTTCGATCGCCGCCGCGCGCAAGGCGGAGCGCCGCAACGCCCGTCGGGCGTCGCGTAGGCCGCCGAGAAAAGCGCGGCGCGTCTGTTGGCCCAGCCGTCCAGGCGCGCAGTCGATCTCGACGAACAACGAATGCGATTCGCGCGGACCAAGCTCAAACCGGAACACCGCCTGATCGCGCAACAGGCGAGTCGGCTCCGGGTCGAAACGCAAGGTCGTCGAACGACGTATCCTGTCGAGCCCGGTATAGCTGAGCGTGACGGAGTTGCGCTCGACGAGCGGATCGTGAATCTCGCCGCGCCGTTCGCGGTGTTTGCCGCGCACTTCGAATAGGTCGGCGAAATCGGCGGCGAACGCAAGGCCGACCTGAATTTGGCGCGGCCTGTCATCGAAATTCTTGACGAAGATGCGTTCGAAACAGGCGGCGTTCCACAGGAAGCGCGAACGGCGGATGTGGAGCAGATCATGCTCGAAAATCAGCCGGCCGTCGGAATCATAGAGGTCGGGGTTGGCGACGTCGCATGTCAAGGTCGCGTTGTCGTCGCGCAAAGCCGAGCTCAGCAACATCGGGCGCGCGCCGTTGATCGAAAGGAAGAAGTGCGAGAGATGGCGCGTGTCGCGATAAAAGATTCCCTCCGGCCGGCCGGGCGCGGAGGCGGCGTCGCCGCTATGATCGAAGACGGCGAAGATATCGCCGTGTTTCAAGGTGAAAGGTCGTCGCTCTTGCAACGGAGCGGCGGCCGGAATGAAGAACGGCGCCGGCGATTCGCCGAAATCGCCGCTCACGGAGTGCGTCTTCACGCTGGTCTTGCCCATTTGGCCCTTTCAAATCATCGCTCGGATGACGGCCTGAGATCGAACGTCCCTTCTTAGATACGCGAACGCAGAAGACGGCCCTTTATATCCCTGCGCTTGGCGATTTCGATGGCGCCATCTTGGCGCTTCTCTGGCGAAGCCGGCGTCGGCCCTGCTAACGCGCGATATCGGTCGAGGGTTCATCATCGTCACAGGCGGGCGGTCCGACGCAGCGGCTGCAATTCTTGGACGGGTCGTCGCCGCGGCCCAGGGCTTCGACCGCAGCGGGTATTAAAAAGGACTGGCGCGCGATTCAACCAGAAATCAAAGCGCTCTACCGCTTCAGCGCCTGAGCGATCTCGTCCAAGGCCGCCGGATCGTCGATCGTCGCGGGCGTCGCCCAATTTTCGCCATCGGCGATTTTCTTCATCGTGCCGCGCAAGATTTTGCCCGAGCGCGTCTTGGGCAGTCGCGGCACCGTGATCGCGCGCTTGAAGGCGGCGACCGGGCCGATTCGTTCGCGCACCAGGGCGACAGCCTCGCGTTCGATGACGTCGGGCTGGCGGTCGACTCCCGCCTTGAGCACGATAAAGCCGACCGGCGCTTCGCCTTTGATCTCGTCTTTGACGCCGATCACCGCGCATTCGGCGACGTCGCGATGGGCGGCGAGCGCCTCCTCTATGCCGCCGGTCGACAGGCGGTGGCCGGCGACATTGATGATGTCGTCGGTGCGGCCCATGACGAAAAGATAACCGTCCTCGTCCTTGTAGCCGGCGTCGGCCGTCTTGTAGTAGCCAGGGAACTCCGACAAGTAGCTCTCGACCATGCGCTGGTCGTTCTGGAACAAAGTCGGCAGCGCGCCGGGCGGCAGGGGCAGCTTGACGACAATCGAGCCCATCGCGCCGGGCTTGACCGGCTTGGCCGCATCGTCGACCACCTCGACTTCGTACCCGGGCATGGGCACGGTCGGCGAGCCCGGCTTGATCGGCAGCAGGCCGAGGCCGACCGGATTGGCGACGATCGGCCAGCCCGTCTCGGTCTGCCACCAATGATCGACGACCGGAATTTTGAGCATGCGGCCGGCCCAGGCCAGCGTTTCCGGATCCGCGCGCTCGCCAGCGAGGAAAAGAGTACGAAGCGAAGCGGTCGAATACTTCTTCAACAGCGCACCGTCCGGGTCCTCCTTGCGCACCGCGCGGAAGGCGGTCGGCGCGGTGAAGAAGGAGACGACCTTGTGCTCGTCGATGACGCGCCAGAACGCGCCGGCGTCGGGCGTGCCGATCGGCTTGCCCTCGTAAAGAACGCTCGTGCAGCCATGCAGCAACGGCGCATAGACGATATAGGAATGGCCGACGACCCAGCCGATGTCGGACGCGGTCCAGAACGTCTCGCCCGGCGCGACGCCGTAGATGTTCTGCATCGACCATTTCAGCGCGACCATATGGCCGCCATTGTCGCGCACCACGCCCTTCGGCTTGCCGGTCGTGCCGGACGTGTAGAGGATGTAAAGCGGATCGGTCGCTGCGACCTCGACGCAGCCGGCGCGCCGGTCAGCGGCCTTGGCCGCGTCGAAGGCCGCCTGCCAATCGTGGTCGCGGCCGGCGATCAGCTTGGCTTCGGCTTGCGGGCGCTGCAGCACCAGGCAGGCCGAGGGCTTGTGCGCGGCGAGTCCGATGGCGGCGTCGAGAAGGGGCTTGTAGGCGACGATGCGCCCGGGCTCGACGCCGCAAGAGGCGGCGAGGATCAGCTTCGGTCGAGCGTCGTCGATGCGCGCGGCGAGCTCCGGCGCGGCGAAGCCGCCGAACACGACCGAATGAACCGCGCCGATTCGCGCGCAGGCGAGCATCGCCGCCAGCGCTTGCGGGACCATCGGCATATAGATGACGACGCGGTCGCCCTTGCCGACCTCGAACGAACGCAGGACCGCGCCCAGGGTCGCGACCTCGTCGAGCAATTCGGCATAGCTGATGCGCCGCTTCGCGCCGGTCACTGGGCTGTCGTAGAGAATCGCCGTTTGGGCGCCGCGGCCGGCGACGACGTGGCGGTCGAGCGCGTTGAAGCAGGTGTTGCAGGTCGCGTCGGGAAACCAGCGGCCATAGACGCCGGCTTTGTCGTCGAAAATACGCTTCGGCGGCGAAATCCAGTCGATATCGGCGGCGGCTTTGGCCCAGAAAGCTTGCGGATCGGCGCGCCACTCCGCATAGACTTCCGCATAGCGGCTGGGCATCTCTCCCTCCTTTCCGGCTTCCTTTTCTCTAGCACGCGTTTTGCGCCGCCTTTTGCGTCAACGCAATCTGCGGCGGATACGACGTTCGGCCAAGACGGTTAAAAGCTGCGTGATGGTTTTCGACTGGGGTTTTTACGCCGCGGCTGCGCCGGCGGTCATCCTGATGGGACTCTCCAAGGGCGGCTTTTCCGGCCTCAGCACCCTGTCCATGCCGCTCCTGGCGCTGGTCATTTCCCCGGTCAAAGCGGCAGCGATTCTGCTGCCGATCCTGATCATTCAGGATTGGGTCGGCATCTGGGCTTTCCGCCGCGATTGGGAGAAACGCAATCTCCTGATTTTAATCCCGGCTTCGTTGATCGGCGTCTTGCTGGGTTGGCTTCTCGCCGCCAAGGTGAGCGAGGCCTTCGTCCGGCTCGCGGTCGGGCTGATTTCGATCGGCTTTGTCGCTTATGTCGCGCTCCGCTCCTGGGGGCGCCAGCCCAAGCCGACGCAGGCGACGGTCGCGCCGGGCGTGTTCTGGGGCGCCCTCGCCGGGTTCACCAGCTTCGTCAGTCATGCCGGCGCGCCGCCCTTCCAAGTCTACGTGCTGCCGCAGCAGCTCAGCCCGCGCCTCTTCGCCGGTACCGCGACGATGTTTTTCGCCGCAGTGAACCTCTTGAAAGTCCCGCCTTATTTCGCCCTGGGGCAATTTTCCCGCGAAAACCTGACGATCGCTGCGACGCTGTTCCCGCTCGCCGTTCTGTCGACCTTCGTCGGGGTTTGGCTCGTGCGGCGGGTCGACCCTGAGCGCTTCTATGCGCTGGTTTATGCGCTGACCCTCCTTATCGGCGTCCGCCTGGTTTGGGAGGGCGCCGCCGAACTGCTCCCCTAAGACTTCCTTAAGTGGCGCTGGCGCAACCTGTCGCCCGCCGACTGGAGGCTTAGCGGCCCGTGACCTTTCAACCGGATTCCATCGCCGCCCGCGGCGCCTTGTCGCGCCAGATTCCGGCCTTCGTTCTGATCGGCGGTCTCGGTTTTTGCGTCGACGCCGGCCTCACTGTGGCCATCGTCCGCTTCGGCGTCTCGCCGTTCCTGGCGCGCGTTCCGGCGGTCGCCGCAGCCACGATCGCGACATTTCTGCTCAATCGCGCCTTCACCTTCGCCGGGCGGGGCGTCTGGCTGCACGAATTCGCCCGCTACCTCCTTGTGGCGGCGACAGGCCAGGCCCTCAACTATGCCGCCTATGCCGCGGCTTTGACGGGGCTGGCGGCGGCGGGGTTCGGGCGGACGCCCGGGCTGATCGCGCTTTCGGTCGCCTGCGGCGCCGCGGCGGCGATGGTCCTAACCTTCGCCGGATTTAGACTTTTCGCTTTCCGAGATTGAGCCGACGCTCTCGCGCTTCGCCGGTCGGCTCGGTTATGATGCTGAGCCGAAGAGGGGGGCCGCGGCATGATTCTGACGCCCTATGACATTGATCTCGATCGCAATCCGGCCAATTTTCAGCCGCTGACGCCGCTCAGCTTTCTCGAGCGCGCCGCCGCGGTCTTCCCCGACCATGTCGCGATTATCCACGGGCCGCTGCGGCGCAGCTACCGCGACTTCTACGCCCGCTCGCGCCGCCTCGCCTCGGCGCTCGCCCGACGCGGCTTCAAACGGGGCGATACGGTCGCGGCGCTCATCGCCAACGCGCCGGCCATGCTCGAATGCCATTACGGCGTGCCGATGTGCGGCGCCGTGTTGAACACGCTCAATACGAGGCTCGACGCCGCGGCGATCGCCTTCATGCTCGACCATGGCGAGGCCAAGGCGTTCATCGTCGACCGCGAATTTTCAAAGCTGGCCCGCGACGCGCTGGCGAAATGCGCAGTCCGCCCGTTGATCGTCGATTACGACGATCCGGAATATTCCGGTCCGGGCGACAGGCTCGGCGACCTCGACTACGAAGCGCTGCTCGCGGAAGGCGACGAGAATTATGTCTGGACCGCGCCCAGCGACGAATGGGACGCGATCACGCTCAATTACACATCCGGCACGACCGGCGATCCGAAAGGCGTCGTCTATCACCATCGCGGCGCCAGCCTCCTCGCCGTTGGCAATGTCGTCACCGCCGATCTCGGCCGACATCCTGTGTACCTTTGGACCCTGCCGATGTTTCATTGCAACGGCTGGTGCTTTCCCTGGTCGATCAGCGTCAAGGCCGGCACCCATGTCTGCCTGCGACACGTGCGAGCCAAGCTGATGTACGATCTCATCGCCCGCCACAAAGTGACGCATCTTTGCGGCGCGCCGATCGTCATGTCGACCTTGCTCAACGCGCGCGACGAGGAGAAGCAGCCGCTGCCGCACGTCGTCCGTTTCTTCACCGCCGCTGCGCCGCCGCCCGCCGCGGTGCTTGCGGCGATGAAAGAGGCGGGTTTCGACGTCACGCATCTCTACGGCCTCACTGAGACCTATGGTCCGGCGGTCGTCAACGACTGGCATGAATCCTGGGACGCGCTGGATGGTCCGAGCCAGGCGGCGCTGAAAGCCCGGCAGGGCGTACGCTACCACGCGCTCGAGGCGCTCGACGTTATCGATCCGGACACGATGCAGCCGGTTCCCGCCGATGGCGAGACGCTCGGCGAGGTGATGTTTCGCGGCAATGTCGTGATGAAAGGCTATTTGAAGAACAAGGCCTCGACCGAGAAGGCGTTCGCGGGCGGCTGGTTCCATTCCGGCGATCTCGGCGTCAAGCATCCGGACGGCTACGTCCAGCTCAAGGATCGCTCGAAGGACATCATCATTTCGGGCGGCGAGAACATTTCTTCGATCGAGGTCGAGGACGTCTTGTTCCAGCATCCCGCCGTCCAACTCGCCGCAGTCGTCGCCCGGCCCGACGAGAAATGGGGCGAGACGCCCTGCGCCTTCGTCGAGCTCAAGCCGGGCGCGCAGGCGACGGCTGAAGAGCTGATCGCCTGGTGCCGCGAGCGCCTCGCTCACTACAAATGTCCGCGTCACGTCGTCTTCATGGAAATCCCGAAGACCTCGACCGGCAAGGTGCAGAAATTCGTGCTGCGGGAGCGCGCGCGCCAGGTCGGCCAGAGCTAGATTATGGCGGCTGAGCGCGAGGAAGACGGCGGCGACCCCTGGCCGAACCTTTGCCGGCGTCGGCTGATTGCGGCCATTCTCCGCGCCGCCGATCTGTTTCCTTACCCGGACCAAGACGACGCCGGCCGCATTCACGAAGCGCGCAAGGCGCTGAAAGACGCACGCGCCCTCGCCAAGCTGTTGACCGGCGTGATCGGGCCTCCCGCCTATGACGCGTTGCGCGAGCTCGAATCGGCGCGCCGCCGCTTGGGTCGGGCCCGCGATCTCGACGCGATGCCTGACGCGCTGGCGAGCCTCGGCGGACAGGTCGAAAGCCGGGTCATCGAGACGCTCGGCAAGGCGATCGCCCTCGAGCGCAGCGAGGCGCGCGCCGCGCATCGCGAGATCGACGCAGCCGCGCAAATCGCGCGCCTACGCGCGCTCGCCCGCGGGCTCGAAACCTGGGATCTCGCGGATGTCGATCTTTTCGACGTCGCCCGCTCGTTGCGCGGCCTTTATCGGGGCGCGCGGCGGATCGGCAAGCAGGCCTTCGCCAGCAACGATCCGCATGAACTGCATGAGCTTCGCGCCGCGGTGGTCGATCTCGGCCATTGCTTCGCCGCGCTCGAGCCGGCTTGGCCGGCGCATTTTTCGGCCTTCGAGCACGAATTTCGTCGGCTGCGCGAGCAACTTGGCAAGCACAACGACCTGACGGTCCTCGCTGATTTCGCCGGCGCGCGCGACGACGTCTCGCCGGCCGAAAGCCAGGCTCTGACGCGGGCCATCGACCGGCGCCAGAAGCGCCTCGCCAAGCGCGCGCAACGCCTGTTCGACCGGCTCTTTGCCGAAAAGCCGAATGCGCTGTTCGAACGCATCGCCGCCTACATGGAGAACCCGACCACCCGGCTATGAGCCGTCGCCCGGCTGATAGCGCGACTTCAGCTCCTCGATGCGCTGCGCGTTGTGGTCGATGATGCAGCCGAGCCGCGGATCGCCGCCTTTGGCCGACATGCCAGCCTCGAACGGCGCGACGTCCTGGCAGTCGGCGTCGCGCCAATTGAGCCACAGCGCTTGGCTGTCGTTGAGCGAGCGCTTCCAGCGGTTCTTTTGCGCAGCGAGCAGGCCGGACCGCGCGTCGATGCTCTTGATCGCGGCGGCGAGCGAGCCGGCCAACTCCTTATCGCTGCGATCGGCGGCCGCGCGCAGGCAATCGGCGAGATCTTTCGCGCCGATCTTCTTCGAATCGCAGGCCAATTGCGACGGGCGCGGCTGATCGGCGAAAGCCGGTCCCGCCAGAGCGAGCAGAAGAGCCGAGACGATCAGCGGTTTCATGGCTCACGATTTAAGCAAGCTGCATAGGTTCGGCGCAATAGGGGCGCTTCGTCACGCGCTGTCAATGATCCAGCGGTCTTACGGTCTGATGACATTTTGCCTAAGCGCGGCCGGCGCGCTTGCATCGCGGCGGCCTTATCCCCGATAAGGCGGCGCAAGCTCCGGCCCGAACCTGAAAATGTCCTTCTTTCGCCTTTATGCGCGCGCTTTCGCGCTGCTCTCTCGGGCCAGGGGCGCGGCCGTCGCCTTGGCGCTGGCCAATGTTCTGGTCGCGGCGGCGCAATTCGCCGAGCCGGTTCTGCTCGGCCGCATCGTCGATAAGCTCACCGCCGCGCAGGCCGCGGCGCGAGCGCCGCAATGGCGCGAAGTCGCCCCGCCGCTCGCCGCCTGGGTCGCGTTCGGCCTCTTCACCATCATCGCCAGCGTGATTGTCGCGCTCAACGCCGATCGGCTCGCCCATCGCCGGCGTCTCGCCGTCATGGCCGCCTATTTCGAGCACGCGCTGCATCTGCCGCTGAGCTTCCATGTCCGCGCCCAGTCCGGCCGGCTGCTGAAAGTGATGATCGAGGGCGCGGACGGGCTGTTTACGCTGTGGCTGTCGTTCTTTCGCGAACATTGCGCCGGCGTGACAGCCTTGTTCGTCCTGCTGCCGCTGACGCTCTTCATCAATTGGCGGCTCGGCGCGCTGCTTGTCGCGCTGGTTCTCGCCTTCGGCCTGACGATGAATTTCGTTCTGCGCCGAACCGAGCGGCGCCAGAGCGAGGTCGGCCGCTACAGCTCAGATCTCGCCGAGCGGGTCTCCGACGCGCTCGGCAATGTGCCGGTCATCCAAAGCTTCGCGCGGGTCGAAGAAGAAACGCGCGCGGTCCGCGGCTTGATCAATGAGCTGCTCGCCGCGCAGCTCCCGGTCCTGTCCTGGTGGGCGGCGGCGGCGATCGCGACGCGCGCCTGCGCGACGCTCACGCTTTTCGGAATCTTCATCGTCGGCATTTGGCTGAACATCCAGCGTCTGGCGACGATCGGCGAGATCATCGCCTTCATGAATCTGGCGACAATGCTGATCACTCGGCTCGAGCAGATCGTCGGCCTGATCAATTACATGTTCCTGCAGGCGCCGCGTCTGGCGCAATTCTTCGACGTGCTTGATACCGTCTCGACCGTCGCCGACCGGCCGGGCGCGCTCGAAGTCGGCCGGCTCAAAGGCGCCGTAACCTTCGAGAATGTCTCCTATTCTTATGACGGCGTGCGCGATGCGCTGAGCGACCTTTCGTTCCATGTCGCGCCGGGCCGCACCGTCGCGCTGGTCGGCGCCACGGGCTCGGGGAAGTCGACGACGGTCAGCCTGCTGCATCGCGTTTTCGATCCGACCAAAGGCCGCGTGCTGATCGATGGCGGCGACATCAGGGACATGACCTTGTTGTCGCTCCGCCGAAATATCGGCGTCGTTTTCCAGGAGCCTTTGCTTTTCGCCCGCTCGATCGAGGATAACCTGCGGGTCGGCAAGCCGGAAGCGACGGATGATGAGATCGCGCTCGCCTTGGAGCGCGCGCAAGCCGCCGATTTCGTCGCTCGCCTGCCTCAGGGCCTATCGACCCCGATCAGCGAGCGCGGCCGCACTTTGTCCGGCGGCGAGCGCCAACGCCTCGCCATAGCCAGAGCGCTGCTCAAGGACCCGCCGATCCTGATTCTCGATGAGGCGACGAGCGCCCTGGACGCCAAGACCGAGCGCCAGTTCCAAGCAGCGCTGAAAGCCGCGACGGCCGGCCGCACGACTTTCGTCATCGCGCACCGGCTGGCGACGATCCGCGACGCGGACGAGATTCTGGTCTTCGATCAGGGCCGGATCGTCGAACGCGGCGATTTCGACGCACTCGTCGCCGCAGGCGGCCTGTTCGCCTCGCTGGCGCGGGCTCAATTCATCGAGAGCGAGGTCGGGGAGGCGGCGCGGTAACAAGCGACGGGCTCGATCGAAAGGAGAGAGCCGGCCCTATCCGGGAAGACGCGCCGCCCGTCAAACATGCCGATCGAAGCGGATTCCTTCCCCGCGGAACTCCCCGCTGCGGGCGCCGTCTATCGGCCGCTGAGCCGGCCGTTTCCCTCGAACGGCGCAGCGCGTTACAATGCGGCCAAGGAGAATAGCCATGACAGGTGCGGAATTTCCGGTCACGCGCAGCGAGGCGGAATGGCGCCGCCTGCTGACGCCCGAGCAATATCACATCATGCGCGAGCACGGCACCGAGCGGGCGGGCAGCTGCGCGCTCAATTACGAGAAGCGGCCCGGAACGTTCAGCTGCGCCGGCTGCGGCCAGAAGCTGTTCGTCTCGAAGCAGAAATTCGAGAGCGGCACCGGCTGGCCGAGCTTCAACGATCCCGAGCCCGGCGCGGTCGAGACGTCCGAGGATAATTCCTATGGAATGAGGCGCACCGAAGTTCATTGCTCGCGCTGCGGCTCGCATCTCGGCCACGTTTTCGAGGATGGGCCGCCGCCGACCGGCTTGCGCTACTGCATCAACGGCCTGGCGATGAACTTCACGCCGGAGCAAGCGTGATCCTGAAAGGCCGATCATGAACGCGCCGACGCCGTCGGAAGCCTTCCGAGCCGCCGATCCGCGGCCGGCCGGCCACCCGGCGGCGAAGCATGGGCGCGTCGGCGTCCTGCTCGTCAATCTCGGCACGCCCGAAGCGACCGATTACTGGTCGATGCGGCGCTATCTGAAGGAGTTCCTCTCCGATCGCCGCGTCATCGAAACGCCGCGCCTCCTGTGGTGGCCGCTGCTCAATTTCGTCATCCTGTCGCGACGGCCCCAGAAGCGCGGCCGCGATTATCAGACGATCTGGAACAAGGAGCGTAACGAGAGCCCGCTGAAGACGATCACCCGCGCCAGCGCGGAAAAGCTCGCCTCGGACATCGAAGAGAGCGGCCGCGATCCGGGCCGCCGATGCCTGGTCGATTGGGCGATGCGCTATGGCAACCCGGCGCTCGCCGACAGGCTCGCGGCGCTGCAGGCCGCGGGTTGCGACCGTATCCTGCTTGTACCGCTCTATCCGCAATATTGCGCCGCTACGACCGCCACAGTTTGCGACAAGGCGTTCGAGGCTTTACAGGCCATGCGCTGGCAGCCGACCTTGCGCGTCGCTGCGCCGTACTATGACGATCCCGTCTATATCGGAGCGCTGGCGCAATCCGCGCGCCGGGCCCTCGGCGCGCTCGATTTCGAGCCGGAAATTCTGCTCGTCTCGTTCCACGGCATTCCCCGCGCTTATTTCGAAAAGGGCGATCCGTACTATTGCCATTGCGCCAAAACCGCGCGGCTTTTGCGCGAGGCGTTGCGCATGCCGGAAGAGCGCATGCCGATGACGTTCCAATCGCGCTTCGGCTCGACCGAGTTCCTGAAGCCTTACACCGACGAGACGATCAAGGCTTTGGCTAAACGCGGCGTGAAGCGCATGGCCGTTATGACGCCGGGCTTCGCTGGCGATTGCCTCGAGACGCTGGAGGAGATCGGCGTCGAGAACGCCGGCTATTTCCGCGAATCCGGCGGCGAGAAATACGCCGCCTTGCCCTGTCTCAACGATAGCGAGGAGGGCATACGGGTGATCCGGTCGGTGGTCTTGCGCGAGCTGGAAGGCTGGCTGTAGGCGCCGGCTTGTGGCGCGCGGGCGAGCGGCGCCCGCAATCCGCCAAAACGACGTACGCCGGCGGTCGAGAATCTCTTCGCCGCAGTGCGCATCAGGCCGCGCGCGGCGGCTGCCCTACGTGAGCGGCTTCGCTTCGCAATGACGGCGCCTTAGTCTAAATTGGCGCAAAGACCTCGAGTTGGCCCGGCAAGAGCAACATCGAGGTCGGGGCCATGGCCGACCTGCAAGCCAAATTCGCGCTTATCCGCGAGGCCGTGCGCGCGGGGCGAGCGCGTTGGTTATGGCGACTTGCTCGGCCGCTCCCAATTCCAGAAGAAGTACCACGAATTCGCCAGCGGGTCGTTGTGTGGAGGAGCATGTCATGAGCATGCGACGCAACGCGCTCCGCGCAGCGCTTTCAGGTTAGCCCCACTCGCAGTTTCTGAAGTCTGGAACAAGGGGCAGGCGTCGGGCCGGGCGGGCAGGCCACCGAGGCCCCTCGGCCTCGCCGCCAGCGCAGCCTCGACCGCCGGAGCGAGTTCCGGTTCGACAGGCGCTCTCAACGGCTCCTCCGCAGCTGGAATTGGGGTGTGAACGGGACCAGCAGCAGCACCGAAGACCCTACAAACGGCGCTCCGATCGCGCGTCGACCCGCCAATGAGCAGGCGCGAACCGATCGCCGTCGCTGAAACGCCTCAACCGCGCGCCGGGGGCGCCGCGCAACCGAGCTATCGATGCAACATTGTCGAAGCGAATCCAGCCTCGTTCGATCTTGCGCTGGTTCAACTATGCTTCTGGTCAAACGCTCTCCGCTTGCGGCGCAGCCGAGCTGTTGACGCGGGCCCTTTTGGCTTAGCCCGCCACAGTGCTGCTAAAATGCCGATTTGCTGGCCTAGAAGAGAAATCGTGGCGGCACGGCCTTCGGGACGCTCATGAATAACGCGGTCAATTTCCTAGCGATGGCAATCATGACGGCGCAACTGTCGACGGCCGCCGCTCAGGTCGGGCCCAAAACTGGTTCCGATCCGCCCGTTGCATTGGAAAACGAACCGGCCGAGCGCGCGAAAACCGCCGTCGAGAACGCCCTGGACGAGGAGACGTGTCGTACTCTCGCCGCGATCTCGCGTTTGAAGCAACGCAACGAGCTCATTGACAGAGCGATCGGCTTGCTGCGGGACAAAAAAGTCCAGGAGGCGAATGCGGCCTTCGAACGCCTTCGCAAGTTTGATGAAACGAGCCGTGCGTCTCGCCCCTCCGAGTGCTGGCCTGAAATTTTAACGAGGACCGCTCCGCCTGTTGGCGCGTCCCCGGCGGACCCGCCCGTTTCGACGACGCCTCGGACTGGTCAACCGCATGAACCGCCTGCTCCAAGCCCGTCCGACTCGTCGATAACCGACGCGCGTGAAGCGGAGGCGGCCGAAGCCCTTGCAGAGGCCGAAAGACGGTGGTCGCGAAAAGTCTTGGCCAATAGGGCGCCCAATTCGACCTCTCCGACGCAAATTCAAACATCGCCATCGCCCAGGCCCGCGACCGCGCCGGCAGGCGAATTGGCCGGGTCAAACCTCGGCGTTGCGGCGACGCCGAAATCCGCCCGAACCGGGTCGCCGTCGGGCGACGCGGGCGGGCCGACACCGAGCGGTTCAATCGCCGCGCCGCCTAGGACGCCGGACGAGTCCGGCCAGGTGGAGGAGCGACAGCAAGCCTCGCCCCGATTTGACCAGAGGCTAAACCTACGACTTGATCTGGCTGTTTCGGCGGGAATATCCCCTTCGGCCTCGCGACAGGCGGCACAAGGCGTTGACCAACCGGGCGCCCGATGGCCGGGCGAAGACGCTCCTATCGCTGGCTCGATCGACCGCGGGCCTGATTCTCCGCACAAGCCAGAGTCGCCTCTCCCGCCGCCACAAGTCGACGCGCGTGCCGCTCCTGCTCATCCCGAAGACCAGCAGAGAGCGCCGATCGCGCCGGCGGAATCTGCGGCGCCGGCGATCAAGACGCCGCCGGCCGTACTCCATACGGACCGACGGCTCGCATCCGACAGCGAGCCTCCGTTGGCCCCGCCGGCTGGCGCTCTCGCGGAAACCTCGACGCCCTCGGCGCCCCATCGAGATTCACCCGGCCCAATCGAGGTCGGCTCGCCAAGGGCGGAAAGCTCGCCGACTTCGCCTGAAGGGCCGAAGGAGCTGAACACGTCGCATGCCGACTCGAATGGCGCCGCCATTGTGGCCGCGACGCAAGGAGAGCGAGAGCGGGTCGCTCCGCCAACGCCGCCGAACGAATTATCCTCCAGGGCTGATAACGCGGAACTTGCCCAGCTCGGATCAATCAAGCTGAACGTCCCGCTGCCTCCGCAATTACCGCCGGACTTCAGCCTGGGGCCGAATGAAGCCCCGACCGAAACGCCGGGCAAAGCGCGAGACTTCACGGAGCGGGCGAATAACAGCGAGCAGAAGAAGACCGCAGCCGCCGAAGGGCAACCGCCATCGCTTTCGCTGTACGATCGTCCGCCCCTGCACCAAAATCTCGAGCTGAAACAAATCGGGCGAAGCAGCGAGACGAGAAAAATCGCGGGGGCTATCGTTCCCGCACGCCCCAGCTCGATGACGTCGCGCGGCGAAGGTCGGCCGAGCGGCGTTCATGGGGGAAAGCGGCGAGCGAAGACCAAAGCGCGCGTATTCGCGCGAGCAGCGCATCACTCAGGCGCCGCCGTCTCGGCGACGACGACGGCCGACAGCACCAAGGTCCAGACTCGGTTGCAACGGACCTGTCCGGACATACAGGCGAATCCGGAGGACCACGACAAAGCGCTGAGATCGTTTTGCCAGGGGCATTGATTCGCCCTGTTGGTGAGCGGCTCAGCGAGTACGGAACAGCCGGGCCTTCCTGACGCGAGCGCGAAATCGGGCCCTCGTCCGACGCTACGCATAGCGGTCAAGCCAGTCGTCACGCGGCGAGAAACGGGGGATTGACGCCGAGTACGTCGATGGCGCGCCTGACAGGCGAGACAGTCGCAATCAGAACGAGAAAGCTTCGCTTTCAAGTCGAGTCCACTGGGCCATAATTCGTAATCCGTCGCGGCGACGCGCACGTCTAGATGGCGGCCGGGGTCCTCGGGGGAAACATGTCCAGCAATCGAGCACGAGCCTGTCCACGGCGGGCGGGCGGGAAGCTGTTCCACGTCAAACCATTTGGGGGAAATCCGCCCTTTGCCCTAGATATTCGACTTCGCGCGCTTTCGGGTTCTGCTCGCCATGGCGCAAAGGGTTGGACTGGCTGCGATTCACCGCGTGGCGACTGCGATCGCCGCGCCAGCCATAACGCCGGCTGCGCTGCGGTTGACCATCTTCATCGCCCTCGGCGAGCGGAACAGCGCGCGGGCGCGATTAGCGGCGAGCGCGTAGCCGACCAGGACCGGCGCAAGGACCAGCGGCATGATCGCCGCAATCTCGACGGAAGCGCCGGCGCTCATCGCATGCATGTCGACGACTAAGGGCATGATCGACAGAAAGAAAACGATCACCTTGGGATTGCCGAGCGTCAGCGACAACGCGGCGAGAAACAGGCGAACGCCGCTGTCGCTCGGCGCGATCGCCTTCTCCTCGCCGCCTGTCGGCGCGCGCCAGATACGCCAGGCGAGCCAAAGCAGATAAAGAACGCCGCAAATTCGAATCAGCGTGAACAGGGCCGCGAATTCGCGCGCCAGAACGGCGAGGCCGGTCGCCGCGACGGCGAACCAGATCAGATCGCCGACGACGAAGCCGGCGATGAAAGGCGCGACGCCGTTGAGCCCTCGTCCCAGAACGCGCCCCACGATTGCGGCGACGCCTGGTCCGGGCGTCGCCACGGCGGCGGCGTAGACGCCGGCGAATAAGATTAGGGACGAGAGCGACAGGATCGGCTTCCTCCCGAAAGCAAATAGAGGGCTGCGAGCCTAATTAGAGCGAACTCATGCTTCGCTCAACTTCGCGCGCTCTTCGTCAGCCATGCGTCCAGCGACCAGGCGCCGGCGCCGAACGCCGCCAACGCGAGAAAGCCGCCCGCTATCGCCAGGTTTTTTTGAAAATGAATGAGCTGATCGGGATCGGCGAAATCGCGATGAAAGAACAAAGCGGCGAGCAGCGTGTAGACGGCGAGGCCAATCGCCGTCAGGCGCGTCAAAAACCCGAGCAGAATGAGCATTCCGCCGCCGAATTCGACGAGGATGACAAGGCCGACGAGCTGCGGCCACACGCCGAAGCTGCGCATATAGTCCATCGTGCCGCCGACGTCGCCGACCTTGGCGGCGCCTTCGTTGACGAAGAGCGCCGCCATCGTGATGCGGCTGAGAAGCGCCAGCCCATTGCCGGCGAGGCCGATCGCCTCGACGGCGCGCAACGCCTCGTTCAGCGCGCCGCCGCGCGCCATGGCCGATCAGAGGCGATGCGCGTCGTTGATCGCCTTGTCGAGGTCTTCGTACTCTTCGCAATCGGTCGAGCCGCAGATCGCCTTGATCTTGCCGAGCTGCTCGTTGGCGAGATCGAACTTGCCCTGAATGACATAGGCCTCGCCGAGATATTCGCGCACCTGCGCGTAGTTCGGATCGAGCGCGACGGATTTCAAGTAATAGCCTATGCCCTCGTCGACCCTGCCCAATTTGCGGGTGATATAGCCGCGATAGTTCAGCGCTTTGGGCGTGTTCGGATTTTCTGAGAGATCGAGGACCTGCAGCGCTTCTTCATAGCGCTCGGCTTTGGCCAGGGCGAAGGCGTAATCGGCGAGCTCGCTGTCGGGCAGCACGCCGCTATGCCGCGGCAGGCATTTATGCGCCTTGGCGCTCCAGACTTGGCCGCGCTCGCAAGTGGTCAGATCGGTTTGACTGTTGGAGCGGTCTTGACTGGAAGAACCGGCCCCGCCGCCCCCTCCTGCTCCGCCGCCTCCGCCTCCTCCCCCTCCGCTCGAAGCGAACGCGGCCGAGGCGACGAGCATCGCGGATAAAGCAAAACCGAGGGAAAAAGCTAAACGCGGCGGATCAAGGCGCATCATTGTGAACGTCATGGCGGAAGCTCCTATTGACGGGCGCTCGAGAAACACGCCAACTGCGCGCCCTATTCGCGCCGCGTCGAACATGAGGCGCCGAAGGGGCGTAAGGATGGCGAGCCGCGACGAAATCAGGGCCGGCCTATCCGCAAATCTCGCGCGCTTGTGGCGTTACGGCCTCGCTCTGTCGGCGGCGCGCGACGTCGCCGAAGATCTCGTCCAGGCGACCGCTCTACGCGCGCTTGAAAGAGCTGAGCAATTTCAGTCCGGCACGCGGATCGACCGTTGGCTTTTCGCCATTCTGCGCTCGATTTGGCTGAATGAAATCCGGGCCCGCCGTATTCGCCAGGGCCAGGGCTTCGTCGATCCCGACCAGGTCCTGTTCAGCGACGGAACGGAGATCGAAACGAATATCTTCGCCGGGCAAGTGTTAAATGCGGTGCATCGCCTGCCCGAAGCGCAGCGCGAAACGGTGTTGCTCGTCTATGTCGAAGGATTGTCCTATGCCGAGGCGGCCGAGTTCTTGGGAACGCCGATCGGCACCATCATGAGCCGCCTCGCCGCCGCCCGATCGGCGCTCGGCAGGCTGCGCGCGCCTGGCATGTCGGCGCAGGGGACAATCAATGATCGGCGCTGACGACGACGCCCTGCTCGTCGCCCTGATCGACGATCGGCTCGACGCCGCCGCGCGCCGAGCCATCGAGATGAGGCTCACCGTCGAGCCGAAATTGCGCGCGCGCTATCATGAACTCGCTGCGGGCGGCCTGCCTTTCACCCGCGCCTTCGACGCCGCTCTCGCCGAAGCGCCGGTCGCTCGAATGCAGGCGAAGCTCAACGCGGTCGGCGGCGGCGTCCCGCGCCGGCGACCGCAGCGGCGTTGGATCGGCGCGGCCGCGGCAATCGCCCTGCTCCTCGCCGGCGCAGCGATTGGGCGCTTCGCGCCCGCGCCGTTCGCGTCGGAGGACAACGACGATTGGCGCGCAGTTGTCGCAAGCTACGCCTCGCTCTATACGCCCGAGACCTTCGCGGGGATCGACGGCGCGCCGAACGAGGCGGCGGAGCTCGCGAAACTGTCACACGCGCTCGGCGTCGCGCTGACGCCGAACGCAATAGCGCTGCCAGACTTGACGTTCAAATGGGCGGGCATGCTCGCCTATGACGGCGCGCCTTTGGGCGAGATCGCTTAACTCGACGGCGACGTTCCGGTGGTCTTCTGCATCCTCGACAAGAGCGAGCAAGACGCGCCGGTCAAAAGCGAGACCCGGGAAGGCGTCGCCGTCGCCTCCTGGGCTCGCGGCGGTCGCGGCTTTCTCGTCGGCGGCCGCATCTCCGAGGCGCGGGCGACGCAGCTCGCGGAAGCGCTCGCCACCCGGTTTTGATCGCACTCGGCCGCCATCGCGAGGAGCGAGGCGACGAAATCCAATCATAGGGCTCGGCCCTATGAATGGAGCGCTTCGCTTCGCTCGCAATGGCAGGTACACTCAACCCGCGCCGCCGGGCGCGAGGAGGCTCCGCACATGTCCGCGCATTTTGATCTCATCCTGGAAGGCGGAACCGTCGTCAACCAGGACGGCGTCGGCGCGCGCGACATCGGCGTCAATGGCGAGAAGATCGCCGCAATGGGCTCCCTGTCGCAAGTCGCGGCCGGCGAGCGCGTCGATTGCCGCGGCCTGCACATTCTTCCCGGCGTGATCGACAGCCAGGTCCATTTCCGCGAGCCCGGCCTCACGCACAAGGAGGATTTGGAGACCGGTTCGGCCGCCGCCGTGCTCGGCGGCGTCACCGCGGTCTTCGAAATGCCGAACACCGATCCGCCGACCGTTTCGGCGGCGGCGCTCGAAGACAAGCTTGAACGCGCAACAGGCCGGATGCATTGCGACTTCGCTTTCTGGGTCGGCGGAACGCATGACAATGTCGACGACTTGCCCGAACTGGAGCGGCTGCCCGGCGCGGCCGGGATCAAAGTCTTCATGGGCTCCTCGACCGGCAAGCTGCTGGTCGGCGACGACGCCGGCGTGTTGGCGATCCTGAAAAAAATCCGCCGCCGCGCCGCCTTTCACAGCGAAGACGAAGAGCGCCTCGAGGAGCGCAAAGCCTTGCGCGTCGCCGGCGATCCGTCCTCGCACCCGGTCTGGCGCGACGAGATCGCGGCGCTGAAATCGACGCAGCGCCTGGTCGCGCTGGCGCGCGAAGCGCGCGCCCGCATCCATGTGCTCCATATTTCGACCGCCGAGGAGATCGAATTTCTCGAGGCCGCCAAGAACGTCGCGAGCTGCGAGGCGACGCCGCATCATCTGACGCTCGACGCCGACGATTACGCGCGGCTCGGGACGAAGCTGCAGATGAACCCGCCGGTGCGCGAGCGTCGCCATCGCGAGGCGATCTGGCGCGGCGTCGAGCAGGGGATTGTCGACGTGCTCGGCTCGGACCACGCGCCGCACACGCTCCAGGAAAAGGCGAAATCGTACCCTGAAAGCCCGTCCGGAATGACCGGCGTCCAGACGCTCGTGCCTGTCATGCTCGACCATGTCGCGAGCGGGCGCCTGACCTTGCAGCGCTTCGTCGACTTGACCAGCGCCGGCCCGCAACGCCTGTTCGGCCTCACCAATAAGGGCCGGATCGCGGCGGGCTACGACGCGGACTTCACCATCGTCGATTTGAAGCGGCGCGCGACGATCAGCGATTCCTGGATCGCCTCGCGCTGCGCCTGGACGCCGTACGACGGCCAAAGCGTCGTCGGCTGGCCGGTCGGGACAGTCATCCGCGGCGCGCGCGTCATGTGGGAAGGCGACATCCTCGCGCCGTCGCGCGGCAAGCCCGTGCGCTTCTCCGAAGCGCTCTGATCGACCTGGCTAGACTACTCCGCCGCCCGCCGCTTCCCCGCCTCCAACGCGCCGAACGCCTGATCTAAGTCCTCGATCAGATCCTCGACGTCCTCCAGCCCGACCGATAGGCGGATCATGCCGTCGCCGATGCCGAGCCGCGCCCGCGCCTCTGGCTTCAGCCGCTGATGCGTCGTCGTCGCCGGATGGGTCACCAGGCTCTTGGCGTCGCCGAGATTGTTGGAGATGCCGATGATCGACAGGGCGTTGGCGAATTTGAACGCCGCCGGCTTGCCGCCTTTGACTTCGAACGTCACGAGCGTGCCCCCGCCTTTCATCTGCCTCTTGGCCAGCGCGTGCTGCGGATGATCGGACCGGCCCGGATAGAGCGTGCGCTCGACCCGCGGATGCTCGCTCAAGAAGTCGGCGATCTTCTCGGCCGAGCGCGTCTGCGCGGCGACGCGGAGCGGCAGCGTCTCGAGCGATTTCAGCATGACCCAGGCGTTGAACGGCGACAGCGACGGCCCGGTCTGGCGCAGCAACGTATGGATATGCGCCGCGATGAAGGCTTCGCTGGCGAGGATCACGCCGCCCAGCGTGCGGCCCTGGCCGTCGATGTGCTTCGTCGCCGAATAGACGACGCAATCGGCGCCGAGCTTTAAGGGATGCTGCATCAGCGGCGTCGCGAAGACATTGTCGACGACGAGAGTCGCGCCATGTTCGCGGGCGATCTCGGCGACGCCGGCGATGTCGATGATTTCGAGCGTCGGATTGGTCGGGCTTTCGAGGAACAGCGTCTTCGTGTTTGGCCGCATCGCGGCGCGCCATTGCGCTAAGTCGGTTCCGTCGACGAGGGTTGATTCCACGCCGAAGCGCGGCAGCAACTCCTCGACGACGTAAAGACACGAGCCGAACAAAGCCCGCGCTGCGACGATATGATCGCCGGCTCTCAGCTGGCCCATCAAAGCGGCGGTGACCGCGGCCATGCCGCTCGCCGTGGCGCGCGCCGCCTCCGCGCCTTCGAGCAGCGCCATGCGATGCTCGAACATCGCCACCGTCGGATTCGAATAGCGCGAATAGATGAAGCCGGGATCGTCGCCCTTGAAGCGCGCCTCGGCCGCCTCCATCGTGTCGTAGAGATAGCCCTGGGTCAGGAACAGCGCTTCCGACGTTTCCTGGAAATCGGAGCGCAAGGAGCCGCCATGGACGAGCTTGGTCGCCTCGCGCGAAATCTTATGGTCGCGGGTCTTTCTGGGCGTCATTTAGCTCTCCTGTCTGCGCGCGAGCGCGTCCGGGCGTCAGACAGGGCGATTATTCGAAAGCCACGGTCTTTTAGCCCCTTGTTTAGCGTGGCGGCAAGCCGACCGGCTCAAATGACCACGTTGTCCAAAGCTTTAGCCGGCGGAAGCCTTGGCGTCAATGCGGCGGAAGGGTAAGGAGGCGGATATTCCCTTCTCCCCCGCTGAAGCCGGGAGAAGGGAAAGAGCAAATTCCATGCACGCGCGCAGCTCCGAGCCTGAACTCTTCGACGCCGTCGCGCCGCCGCCGGACGACGCCTACTTTCTTGCGCCTTACGGCCTCTTCGCCCGCCAGAAGATCAAGGCCATGGTCGGCCGCAAGCTGATCGTCTCCGCCAAGCCGATCGACGACAGCCAGTTCCAGCCGGCGAGTCTCGATCTGCGCCTCGGCAAGGAGGCGTACCGCGTCCGCGCGAGCTTTCTGCCTGGGCGGAGCCGCAGCGTGCTCGACCATCTCGAGAGCCTGAAGCCCGAACGCGTCTCGTTGACTGGCGAGGGCGCGGTGCTTGAAAAGGGCATCGTCTACATCGCCGCCTTGCAGGAGCGGCTCGAACTCCTGCCGAGCCTTTCCGCCGCCGCCAATCCGAAAAGCTCGACCGGCCGGCTCGACATCTTCACCCGCCTGATCGTCGACGGCGGCGAACTCTTCGACGAGGCGCCGCTCGGCTATAGCGGGCCGCTCTACGCCGAAATCTCGCCGCGCTCGTTCAGCGTGCGCGTGCGCGAAGGCTCGAAGCTGAACCAGATCCGTTTCCGCAGCCGCAATTCGCAGCAAAAAGGCTTGTCCGATTTCGCGCTCAGCGACAAGGAGCTCAAGCAGCGGCACGCGGCAAGCCCGCTCGTCGATCACGAGCTCGACGTTCGCGACGGCCTCATCCTGCGGGTCGGGCTCGAAGGCTCGCCTGGCCAGGTCGTCGGCTTTCGCGCCATCAAGAACAGCGAAGTGATCGACGTCGATCGGCCGGGCGCCTACCCTGCGGCCGAGTTCTGGGAGCCGATCCATGCGCGACGCGACAGGCGCCTGATCCTCGACCCGGACGAGTTCTACATCCTCGCCTCGCGCGAGCGCGTGCAAATCCCGCCGGACCTCGCCGCCGAAATGGCGCCGATCGATCCGGCGATCGGCGAGTTCCGCGTTCATTACGCCGGCTTTTTCGATCCTGGCTTCGGCCATGGCGGCGACGGCAAGCCTAGCGCTCGCGCCGTGCTGGAAGTACGCAGCCGCGACGTTCCCTTCTTGCTCGAAGACGGCCAGCCCGTCGGCCGCCTCGTCTTCGAAAAGCTCGCCGACCGGACGGACGCGCTCTACGGCGCGACGGCGGTGTCGAACTATCAGGGACAGGGGCTGAAGCTGTCGAAGCATTTTAGGGACTTCGGGGAGGGATGAGGTTCTGGAGCGAGCGAGGACCGCCATGAAGTCGCGGATCACGGTCAGTATGAACAAGGCGGCGCGAGATCTGGTTGAACCAAGAAAGCCGCGATTTGCACGTGCGCGAGCTTCAGCATCAGCGAAAAGAGCGATCATTTTCACCTCGACCCAAAGGAGGCGAGCGAGGGTAAGCTTTCGAGCCGAGCCTGCCGCGACAGCGATACTCTTATCGAGTGGGCGAAGGCGCTCTCTAGGCCCGATGAATGGGACGCTCAGTACTTTCCCCATGTTTTGGATGCTGCCGCAGACAAAGCGTAGCGGTTCTCGCGCTCTATCCTGCATGCCATCGCCGTGCTCGGCGTCAAGGTCAAGCCGGCTTCGCCGGTCGCTCCGCTTCGCTGCGCGAACCTTGACCCCTGCGCTCGTCGATGGCGTCCGTATCTACTGAGAGCTTTGGTGACAAAAGCGGCCATTGGGCCGGCTTTTTTCACCAAAGCTCTCAGTAGCCAACAATGCCGCGCCGGACGGTCGCAGTCGCCCGAAGGGCCGCAGCGAAGCGGAGGACCCGCCATAGCGCCTCGCAGCCAACGTACTTTGGTCCCAGCACTCGAGGCGCTATGGCGGGTTGACGGCGATCGGCCGGTGTGGCGCCTCGGCGCCAACAATTCGCCCCTCTACCTCTTTACCGGCACCCAAATCTCCACGTGCCCCACCGCTACGGCAGGATCGAACGCTTCGTCATAGCGCTCGAAGCTCGGCGCAGCGCCGGCGAATTGGCGCCCTGATTTTGGCAGCCATTTATCGAATATGTTCATCCACGTCTCGCTGATCGCTGAGATATGGCTCGTATGTGGAAAGACCGCGTAAAGCTGGGGCTCGATTGTCATCCGCGTCAGCTCGGCCGGCAGTCCGTCGAAGCTCGCGACCTCGACGCCGGCGAGATAGTCGAGCCCGCCTCGGCCATCCATATTCCAGCACACGCCGTAACTCTGCTTGTCGACCTGGCCCGGCGTGCGGCCGAAATATTTCGGACCCCAGCGCATCCAGAGAGCCGGAATCTGATCGCGATTTTCGGGGCCGAACCGGCCGCTCAAGCCGGCGATCTTCATCTCGCCGCCATTTTCGAATCGCGGCGTCATTTCGCTGTCCGTCATCGTTTCGCTCCTCTCGTTGAAAGTTCGTCAGCGGCTCATCCGATCATTTCATTCAGGCCTGTCGCGCGCTCCCTTCTCTGTTCGGGGCCGCCGAGCTTCGGTATTCTGCGCGAAACGCCGCAAGGAAAAGGACACGCGCCATGGACTCCGCCGAACTGCGCGCGCTACAAGCGCCGATCAAGGAGCGTTACAGGGCCGATCCCAAGGCCGGCCTCGTCACGCTTCGCGCCAAAGGCGCGCTGGACGAAGCAAACATCGCCTGCAAGGTCGAGACGGGCCGCGCCCTCGTCGCGGCCGGCCTGCATCCCGCGACCGGCGGCTCGGGGCTTGAACTCTGCTCGGGCGACATGCTGCTCGAAGCGCTCGTCGCCTGCGCCGGCGTCACCTTGAAGGCGGTCGCGACCGCGCTCGACATTCCGCTCAAATCCGGCGCCGTCTCGGCCGAAGGCGATCTTGATTTCCGCGGCACGCTCGGCGTCGCTAAGGATGCGCCGGTCGGCTTCGCCGCGATCCGGCTGCGCTTCGATCTCGAAACCGACGCGCCGCAGGACAAGCTCGACCAGCTCCTCAAGCTGACCGAGCGCTATTGCGTCGTCTACCAGACGATCAAGAGCGGTCCGCCCGTCGCGGTCGCGCTGCATCGGGCGTGATCGGTTCGGCGGCCAGGCGGCGCTCAAAGCTTTGCGGCCAAGGCGGCGAGCTGGTCCGCGCATTGCCCCCAGCCTTGATGAAAGCCCATTTTTTCATGCGCTTCGCGGTCGGCGACGCTCCAGTGGCGCACGCGCGCCGTGTAGCGGGTCTCGCCGCCTTCGTCGGCCAAGGTGACGATCACCGTCATGAACGGTTTCGGCGACGGCTCCCAAGCCTCGGTATAAGCGTCGGTGAAGACCAAGCGCTCGTTCGGGACGACGTCAAGATAGACGCCGCGATTGGGAAAGTCCTTGCCGTCGGGGCTGCGCATCACGATAAGATTGGCGCCGCCCGGCCTGACATCGAGCTCGGCCGACGGGGTGGTCCACGGCGCAGGCGCGAACCATTGCTTGAGCAATTCCGGCTCGGTCCAGGCGCGATAGATTTTCTCGCGCGGCGCGTCGATGAGGCGCGATAGGACGAGTTCGCGGTCGGAAGCAGGGGCGGGATTCATGTCAGTTTCTCCTGATATTCGCTGCTTCGTCGTCATTCCGAGCGAAGCGTAGCAATCCATGCGGGTCGGGCTACGCGGGCGCAGCGGGATAGCTTCGCGTCGTGTTTGCCCGTCTCGCCTAGGACGAGATACGGTCGCGCGAACCGACAGGACGGAGAAAAAATTCCTGTCATTTCCCCGAAAGCGGGAATCCAGGAGGAGTCGGTTTCGCGCTAAGGTTCTGGATTCCCGCTTGCGCGGGAATGACATGGCCTAAGCGACCAGCTCCGTCGCCGCGGTCTCCGGCACGCCGGAGACGATCAGCTCAAGCACCTCTTTCTCGGTCGTCTCGGCGATCAGGCGCTCGCCGACATTGCGGCCACGCTTCAACACCATCACCCGGTCGCCGACTTCGAATATGTCGTTCATCCGATGAGAGATGATGATCTGCGCGACATTGTGCCGCTTCAGCTCGGCAATCGTCTCGAGCAGGCGCTTGGTCGCGGTGACCGAGAGATTGGCGGTCGGCTCGTCGAAAATCACCACTTTCGGATCGAACGAGATGGCGCGAGCGATCGCCACCGATTGCTGGCGGCCGCCCGACAGGCTCTCGACCTTCTGGTACACGGAATTGACGTCGACTTTCAGCCGATCGAGAATCTCGCGCGCGTCGTGATGCATCTTGGCGCGATCGACGAACAGGCCGAAGCGCTTCGGCCAGCGGCCGAGAAAGATGTTTTGGCCGACGTCGAGATTCCCGCACAAGGCGAAGTCCTGGTAGATCATCTCGATGCCGAGGTCGCGGCTTTCATGCGGGCTCTTGAAATGCACCGTCTTGCCGTCGATGAAAATCTCGCCCGAATCGCGCTGATAGGCGCCTGTCAAAATTTTCATCAAAGTCGACTTTCCGGCGGAATTGTCGCCGACCAGGCCGAGCACTTCGCCTGGCATGAGCCGCAAATTGACGTTGACCAGCGCCCGCACAGGCCCGAAGCTTTTATCGATGCCGCGCATCTCGACGATCGGCGCATTCATGCCTCGGCCTCCTTGGCCGGCGCGGCCGCTTCTTCGGCGCGCCGCGCCCTCCCGAACCATTGTCCCAGAATGTTGTTCTGACGCAGCCAGATGTCGCCGATCACGGCGCAGATCAGGATCAGGCCGATGAACACGTTCTGCCATTGCTGCGGCAGGACGAAGGACGAGCCGTCCCGCAAGATGATCTGCAGCGACATCAATTGCCGGATCAAAGTCAGCACCGCCGCGCCGGCCATGGCGCCGATCATCGTGCCGTAGCCGCCGAAAATCGAGCCGCCGCCGATGATGATCGAGGAGATCGCGTCGAGTTCGCGGAGTTGCCCCGCCGTCGGGATGAAGCTGCGATAGAAGGCGTCATAGATAACGCCGGCAAAGGCGGCGCAGGTCGCCGAGATCAACAACGCGGTGAAGCGCACCCGCCGGGTATTGACGCCGGCGAAGCTCGCCGCGCGCTCGTTGCCGCCGACCGCGTAGACCATTTGGCCATAGGTCGTATGAGCAAGGACGATTCCGGCGATCAGCGCGACGAGAAGCACGAAAATCGTCTGCACGCTGACCGCTTTGGCGATCGCCAGCCAAAAGCCGTGCGTCGGCGCCATGCCGAACACGGTGAGCAACTCGAGCAGGCTGTGGCCGATCAAATTGAACGATTCGGGAAAGCCGTTGAGCTGCGTGCCGGCGACGATCGACGAGCCAATGCCGCGCGCCCAATAGAACGTGCCGAGCGTCGCGATGAAGGAAGGCAGGCCGACATAGGCCGTGAGCCAGCCATTGATCACGCCCGCCAGCATGCCGACGCTGATCGCCGCGACCGCGGCGACGAGCGGCCCGAGATTGGTGTCCTTCATGACCACCGCCGCGGTCGCGCCGGAAAGGGCGAGAACGGAGCCGACCGAAAGATCGATATCGCCATTGGCCATCACGAAGGCGAGGCCGACCGCGAGCAGCGCGATCTCGGAAAAGGCGAGCAGGATCGAGAAGGAATTATCGAGCCCCTCCCAGAAATCCGGCCGCGCCCACCACCCGAACAGCCAGAGCGCGATCATCAGCATCACCGCCGCCGCGTCGCGGCGATAGAAAAAGGCGACCAGGCCGCGTTTGCCCAGGCCGCGCGCTTGGACATTGGCGCCGCGAGTCTGCACGCCGGTAATGGCTATGCCGCCGAGATCGGGAACAGGCGGCGGCGGGCGACGGCGGAGCCAAGCCCAGAATCGCGGGATCAGCCGCCGGCGCACCAGCCAGGGCTCGATGAGCACGGCCAGAATCAGGACGACGCCGAGAAAGGCGGGCACGGCGCCCGGCGGCAATTGCGCCACCGCCGCGACCGTCGCGGTCTCGCCGCCGCCGAGATCGATGGTGCGAGTGATCGGCACGCCTTCGCGCAAGACCTTGTCGATCAGGCCAACGAAAATTGCGCCGAGGCAGGAGCCGATGACGCGGCCGCGGCCGCCGAAAATCGCCGCGCCGCCGACGATCACCGAGGCGATGGCGATGAGCTCGGCGCCGAGGCCGAATTGCGGGTCGGCGTCCTTGCTCTGCGCGACATTCATCAGCCCGGCGATCACCGCGCAGAGCGACGACAGCACGTAGGAGCGGATGCGTACGAAGCGTGTATTGATGCCGGCGTAGCGCGCCGCCTGCTCGTTGCCGCCGGTCGCGTAGGTCGTCCAGCCGACCGAAGTGTAAGCGAGGGCCACAGCGCCGATCGCCGCGATGATCAGAAAGGCGATGATCTGATTGTTGAAGCCGAGCCCGTTGATCTCGCCGAGCGGGAAGAAGCCGCTTGTCCCCAGCGCTTTGAGCTCGAAGGCGATGTTCTTGCCGCCGGTCAGGCCGAGAATGACGCCGCGGCCGATGAACAGCATGGTCAAAGTGGCGATGAAGGCCGGCACTTCGAGAATGGTGACGAAGAAGCCGTTGATCAGGCCGATGACGAGGCCGAGAACAAGGCACCAGATCACCGCCGTCCACAGGCCGAGATCGAAATAGCTCGGCGCGAACAGCATGCCGAAGAAGGTCGCGGTCAGGCCGAAGGTCGAGCCGACCGAGAGGTCGAGCTCCTTGTTGACCAGAACGAAAGTCATGCCGACCGCCATCACGCCGTAACGCGAAGCGTCGCGCAGCACCGAGAATAGCGCGTCGGTCGAGCCGAAGAAGGCAGGGTTGAGGTAGAGGCCGCCGGCATAGAGCAGGGCCATGACGACGATGAGGCCGATCTCCCAGCCGCCGAAAATCAGCGCGCCCTCGCGGCCCATTTCGCGGGGCGGCGTCGCGGGGGCAGGGGCGGCGGCGGAGATGGTCATGAACGTACCTTAAACGGTCCGCAATTCCCTCTCCCCGCAAAGCGGGGAGAGGGAAGAAGCGCGAGCCGCGTTCTCTCAGTTCTCGAAGCGCTTGCCCACCGACGCGACGTTCTCCTTGGTCACGAGCTGGGCGCGCGTGTCGAGATTGGCCGCCGAGATGTGGCGATCGATCTGCAGGTAGAGCTGCACGACCGGGTAGAACCCTTGCAGGAAGGGCTGCTGGCCGAGCGAGCCCATCAGCGCGCCGGATTTGATCTGCTCGAGCTGCTTCGGACCAAGGTCGAAGCCATAGGCGCAAATCTTGCCGTTCAGCTTCAATTGCGAGATTGCGTCGCCGATCGCCGGCGTCACGCCGCCATTCGGGCCGAACAGGCCGACCACGTCCTTGCGGCTTTCGATCAATTGCACGATCGGGCCGGCGGTGATGTCGGTGCCGACATCGACGCCGATATTGTTGGGGCCGGCGTCGACCTTGAAGTCCTGCAGGCGGTTAGCCGCCTTCAGGGCCTTCACCGTCGCCTGGAAGGCCGCGGTGACGCGGTTGTTCACCTCGATATTGCCGACCGGTACCGTGTTCGGGAACAGGATCGAGCCGCCCTTGACGTTGTTGTTGAGCAGGCACTTGACGATCGCTTCGCCGCCGATCGCCGCCGCCGACGCGTCCTGGCCAGTATGGCTGATATTGCTGCGATCGTAGAGCGTGCCGTCGAACGAATTGGTCGTCGCCACGACGACGCCGCGATCCTCGAGCTTCTTGACGATGTCGTTATAGGCGCCGACCTGCGGCGTGGTCATGATCACGCCGTTGATGGTCGGATCGTTGACGATCTGATTGAGGATCTGGATTTCGCGCGGAATATCGTCGACCGCCGCTTCGGTGCCGAGCTTGATCAGATTGATGCCGAAGGCGTTGGCGGCGACCTGCGCGCCGACATAGACCGGATCGAAAAAGCCGTTGCCGGCGGTATGGGTGATGATCGCGAAGGTCAGCGGCTTGCCGTCCTTCTTGGTCGCCGGCGATTCCTTGGCTGCGTCTTCGAACGAATAGCCGCCGACCGCCTTGTTGATCACGCCCGATTGCGCGAAAGCGCCCGAACCCCAAAGACAGGCCGTCGCGACGGCGACGAATCCAAAAGC